>JASHOS010000004.1 GCA_030040995.1 Terriglobia bacterium
GTAAACAATCTGGCTGACGCCTGTCAACAGGAAGATTGCCAAGAAAGCAGAGTCTGCTGCGGTCAGGAAGAATATGCAGGAAGATCTAAGACGTGAAGTGCGTTGCCTGACGACCCGGCTGGGCGCCATGGTCCAGGAACAGTGTGGGCCTGATCTCTTTGCCGCCATTGAAAGACTCCGCCGGCTCTCCAAGCAAATTCGCCAAAGCCCAGACCCGGCAGTACTGGACGCGACGGAAGACGTGGTAAACGGCCTCAGCGTGGGCGAGGCGGCGAGTGTGGCACATGCATTCAGCTTATTTTTTCATCTCGTCAATTTGTCCGAAGAGCGCGAGCGAATCCGCCGGCTCATAGGTTATGAGGCGCAGGAAACTGGCGCGCCAATGTCCTTGCGGCGCACTTTCAACGAGCTCAAGCGGCGCCGTGTCCCGGCAGCCGAAGTGAGACGCCTTGTCTCGTCCATGCGAATTGAGCCGGTTCTCACCGCGCATCCGACAGAAGCGAAGCGCCGCAGCGTCTTCAATCAGATTCTGCGCATTGGGCAGACCTTGGACTCCTTCTGCGGCGACGCCGGACGAGCTCTGGATAGGGAAATCGATCCCTGGATTGAAGCCCTCTGGCTCACGGATGAAGTGCGCGAGCGGCCCGTGACGCCGCAAGTCGAAATCGAGAATACGCTGATTTACTTTGAGCGTTCCATTTACGAACTGGCGGGCGCGTTCTGGGACAGATTTCTGACGGAGATGCGCCGATCCTACCCTGAGATCCGCAATCCTGCGCCGCTGTTCCGGTTTGGATCGTGGGTGGGAACGGACCGGGACGGCAATCCAAACGTAACACCTGAATCCAGTATTGAGGCGGCTTCGTGCCACAGGCAAAGCGTCTTGCAATACTACTTAGGCTCCTGCCGGCGCCTGCTTTCGCTGATTTCCTTTCCCTGCAGCCGTCCGGAAACCGCCCGCAGGTTTCAGCAGGACCTTGCACGAGTGATGAAGAGGTTTCCCGCTACGCGCGTATTCGAGTCTGTGGACCAACCCCGGGAACTTTACCGGCGCAAGCTCCGGACAATGATGTGGAGGCTGGAGCGCACGGCGGAGGGCAGCGAAGGAAGATACTCAGAGGCCGCCGAGTTCGTCCGGGACACGGAATTGCTGGAGGAAGCGGTCGGCCAGCAGCCGAGCCCGCGCATTGCGGCTCTCGGGCCGGGAAGACTTCGAGTGGCCGCGCAGGTGTTTGGATTCCATGGCGCGAGCTTGGATTTCCGCCAGCACGCGAAGCTCATCCGGGCCGCTGCGGAAGAACTTCTTGGGGCCGCTGGGCTGCCCTTCGAGCCGCAGCCGGCGCGCATCCGGTCCGTAAAGCGTCTTCTCACGTCCCAGTCCCTTCCCGAGCCGGTCACCCAGGCATGCCAGAAAACAATCCAGGAATTCGCCGCCCTGAAGGAAATCCAGGCCCGTTACGGCGAGGAAGCCTCTCACCGGTACATCCTCAGCATGAGCACGTCTGCTGCGGACATATGGGACATGTTGCTGTTGGCCAGGAAGGCGGGACTGATTGGGAAGCGTGGATCACGGCTGCACTCCTCCTTCGATGCCATCCCCCTGTTCGAAACCTACGAGGACTTAATTGCCTGCCCCGCGCTTCTCGACCAGCTTTTCTCCGACCCCTTATATCGCCGCGTCCTGCGCTCCCGCGCGAATTTTCAGGAGGTGATGCTGGGGTATTCCGATTCGGTCAAGGATTCCGGATATCTTGCAGCAAACTGGGCCCTCTTCCGGGCTCAGGAAGAGCTCCAGCGCGTAGCCGTGCGGCACAGGATACGCCTCGGCTTGTTTCACGGAAAGGGCGGCACGATCGATCGCGGAGGGGGCATGTCCTATCGTAGCGTGCAAGCACAGCCTTACGCCGCGCCCGGCGGGCGATTGCGCATTACCGAGCAGGGAGAAGTGATTTCGCTGAAATACTCAAACCCTGTAATCGCCCGGCGCAACCTGGAACAACTGGTTTCCTCCGTGCTCAACGCCAATTTATTGCACCCCCGGCGCGTCGCGAAGCCGCGGCTTGACGAGTGGCAGCGTTGCGCTCAGCGGCTTGCCGAATCCAGCCGGCAATTCTATCGCGCGCTGGTTTACGAGACTCCAGGATTTCCGGAGTACTTCTTTCAGGCGACACCGGTGGATTTGATCGACCGATTACGCCTCGGATCGCGACCAAGCCACAGATTCCACTCGCGGGACATCGAGAACCTGCGCGCCATCCCTTGGGTATTTGCCTGGACCCAGTCACGCCATTTCCTTCCTTCGTGGTACGGAGTGGGGTTCGCGCTGGAAGAGTTAATTAACAAAAATCCCTCCCGGGGCCTCGTCCTGCTTAGAGAAATGTATCGTGACTGGCCATTTTTCTCGGTCCTCCTCGACAATTGCGAGATTTCTCTGGCGAAAACAGATCTTTACATCGCCGGGCGCTATGCCGCCCTGGTACGGCCTGTGAGCCTGCGGGACAAAATCTTTCAACGTATTCAAGAGGAATACCAGCGGACGCTGCGGTACATCTTGCAGATTCGCGAGAGTGCCCGGCTGCTCGAACGGCAGCCGGTGCTTGCCGAATCCATTCGCCTGAGAAACCCTTACGTTGACCCTCTCAATGTT
Organism: Terriglobia bacterium; assembly: GCA_030040995.1. Lineage (GTDB taxonomy): Bacteria > Acidobacteriota > Terriglobia > UBA7540 > UBA7540 > JASHON01. The sequence continues at coordinate 2,648 of JASHOS010000004.1, forward strand.
CTTCAGCTTCGCTTCCTCGAGCGCTGGCGCCGGAACCGCAAGCAACCGTCTTCAGAAACGCTGCATTTGCTCCAGATCACAGTAGGTGGCATTGCCTTCGGCATGAAGAGCACCGGTTAGATGTAGATTCAAACACGGGTACCTATATAGCCCGTGGGCGGTTGCAGCGCAGCCTCAGTGGACGGCAAAGCCATAGCGAACCCAAACTTTCCTTGCATGCCTTTGTGTCAAAAAGGATTGTGAGTTTGCGCTCTTTTTCGCTCGATAAGCTATTTGTTTTCAGTTGGTTGAGCGAGGCTGGCATGGCCAAAATTTGGGTTCGTTTGGCTTCGTTACTCTAATTTTATTTTAGAATCAGCAACTTACAAGGATGAGCCGATGTCATTGGGGCCTGTTTTCTGGTCTTCCGGTCGATCGAAGAGAGCTAACTCTAGTTTATCTGCGGCTTCGCGCGATTCGCCGCTGTGATTTCCGTCTGCGGCAGCCTTTGGCAGCGCGAGCAGCGGCCGGAGGTTTCGGTCGACCTGGCGGGGAACCATGCTATTCATGCACAAGCGAAAGAATAGCGGCTTTGAGTGAGACGGTGGGGACAGTTGGGACGGGCGGGGCGATTTTTTTGGTCAGTGCGGCGCCAGTTGGCCTCAGTCCTTCAGGTGCTGGTGCTCAAGAGCCAGTCGACTAAGTGGTTCTCGCCCCAAAAGTCACGCAGGATGAAGTCTCGATCGGGGCGGCAGCAAGAACCTCTCGCTTGGCGAGATCGGAGACACTCGACTGCGAGTCTTTGCGCCACCCCGTCATTCTGTTGGCGCTCGGCTGGCACGGCTGAAGCCGTGCCGAAAAACCCGCTAAGACCCCCTCACCCGGCGCTGCGCGCCGCCCTCTCCCCCACGGGGGCGAGGGCAGGTTTCTTTCATCGCTTCGCCGATCTCGCGAAGCGACATAACCAGCTAAAACACCCCCCGTGCCCAGCAAAAAAGGTGAAACACGCCCAACCCCTTGCGGGAGAGGGGGACTGGCGTGGGCTGGGCCTTCGTCCCTCGTTTTTCACGTCGAGCGGTCTCGCAGCGCTCGGTTGCCGCGCCGCTCCTGCCCGTGAAAACTGATGACTGATTCCCGCCGGCTGACTGCTGATCGCCGATGGCTGTTTATAGTTAGGGCGCCAGGGCGATGAGGGTGAAGGTGCCGGGAAGAATGCTGGGGCGCCGGAAGCGCTGCCCCGGCTGGGGGGGCGGCATGGGACCAAACTGAGCCGTAACCGTAAACACGCGATGTGTTTTCCGATCAACAGCCATGGTGCGCGCTCCGCGTTCGGTACTGGCGTTTTGGAGGACGACAAACTTATTGGGCGTGACCTCGCGGACCACTGTGAGCGTGCCATCGCCGCCATTCGTGCTGAAGGCCAGATGTGTTCCGGGATCGTACCGGTTGGCATCTACCCCCGGGCCAATCGGCACGGTGGTGATCACCTGGCCCGTATCCGCATTGAGGATGGCCATCATCTGATTGTGGCACCCGACGAACAGTCTCCGGTTCTGCCGGTCAATGGCCAAGCCGGAGGGATGCTGGCACGGAGCAAGCGGCCACCGCGATTCCACTTGCAGCGTACGCGCGTTTATCGCCAACTCTTCACTCTTATCCTCGAGGTTGTTGTAGATCATTCCGCGCCCATCTGAAACCGCAAACTCCGGGCGGCCTCCGAGCGCAATGGTTCCCACCACCTTCGCGGTCCGGGCATCGATCGCGGTTGAGTTGCCGCTCCGCCCGTTAAACGTGAAGACCCGCTCTGAAGCTGGATCGTAGACCAGAGCATCGGGGCCTTCTCCGGTGGTGCTTACGACGTCAATCACTTTGAGAGTCTTCCGGTCGAAGATGGTTACCGTACTCGCTCCTCCGTCGCTGATAAATCCCCGATTGAGCTTCCGGGCGATATCAATGCAGTGAACGCCACGGGTGTTAGGGATCTCGCCGATTTGCTCGTACGTGTCGGGATCAACCACCAGCACGCGGGTTGCGCGCGCGATATACAACCGCCGGGCATGGCTATCAAGCTTCAAGTAGTCCCATCCACCGTTTCCGCCCAGCACGGCCTTCTCAACCACGTGATAATGAACCTTGGATGCAGGCATCCCGGAAGGCGTGGCGAAGGGAACCGCGGCAACCAGAAAGAGAAACGCTGAAAGGATGGAGGGTCGCCGCAAGCCTGATTTCATGAGGCCTCGTTTCCTTGATTTTTGCAATTCGTGAAGATTATACTCTTAGCTGAGGCGCGGGAGTGGGCGAAAGCCCACTTTTTTATTTGGGCGGCTGTCTGAACTGCCAGACGGTTCGGAGTCAAGCCCTGCGCAATAAACAGACTGGTATGCGCCCCGAAATGAGAACTTTGTTCTCGTTGTAGCGCCGGGCTTTAGCCCTGCAGATGCCGACCTGAAGGTCGGCGCTACGGGAGGGGAGCCGCTGGCTAACTGGATGACAATGGCCGCAGATGTGGAAAGTATCCGGGGCATGGCGGAACGCGTGACAGCGTCTGAAGGGCTCACGCTGGTCGACGTGGAATTACGAGGCGGACGCGCCAACCCGCTTCTGCGAATCTATATCGACAAGCCGCAAGGGGTCTCTCACGGGGACTGCGAGCGGGTCAGCGAACAGATGAGCGCTATGCTCGACGTCGAAGATCCCTTCCCGGGAAAGTACACGTTAGAAGTTTCCTCGCCCGGCCTCGACCGGAAGCTGGTGAAGGCGTCTGACTTTCAGTATTTCGCCGGCCGTCGTGCCCGGCTGGTTCTGCGGGCGCCGGTCGATAATCAAACGGTTCTGGAAGGCCGGTTGGCGGGCTTGGAATCGGGCCGCGTCCGCCTCGATTTGGGAGAGGGCGTCATCCGCGAGCTAGAACTGCCCAACATTTCCAAAGCAAAATTAGTGGTTGAGAGACCGCGGAGCTGAATCCGGCTTCCACCGCCAGACGCCACGCGGGCCCAATTTTGCTACGGCTTGCAAGGCGCGGTGGCAAAATGGAAGCCGCTCACCGGGCATCAAAGAGCGCGGTGGCCGCGGTTCTCGGAAGGACGAGTTTCTTTGAGGTTACGTCTGTGACAACAAGTTTGCTTTACCAGACTATCGACCAGTTGAGCCGCGAGAAAGGCATCGATCCGCAGATCGTTATTTCAGCCGTGGAAGATGCCATCCTGGCGGCGACTCGCAAATATTACAAAAGCTCCGAAGACCTCGAATCCCACTTCAACAAAGAAAGCGGCATCATTGAGGTTTATGCGATCAAGAAGGTGGTCGAGCAAGTCGAGGATGCCGACCATCAACTCTCCCTGGATGAAGCGCGGCGGTATGATCCTGACGTGATCCTGGAGGGCGAGGTTCGCATTCCCAAGGCTACGGATGTGCTCGGCAGGATTGCGGCTCAGACCGCCAAGCAGGTGATTTTCCAGAAAGTCCGCGAAGCGGAGCGCGACACGGTTTACGCGGAATACAATCAGCGGATCGGCGAGCTGGTGAATTGCACGGTAAAGCATCTGGAAGGCCCGGAGGTCATCGTGGATCTCGGGCGTACCGAAGGCCGTATGCCGCGCCGCGAACAATCGAAGCTAGAAGCGTACCAGCTCGGAGACCGGCTGCGTACGGTAATCACACTGGTTGATCGCGCGGCGCGGGGCCCACAGGTGATCGTTTCGAGGGCCGACGCGACGCTGGTCCAGCGGCTGTTTGAGATGGAAGTGCCGGAGATCTACGATGGCACGGTGGTGATCAAGGCGCTGGCCCGCGAAGCCGGCGAGCGCACTAAAGTTGCGGTTTATTCAAAAGACCCGGACGTCGACTGCGTGGGCGCCTGTGTTGGCATGAAGGGCATGCGGGTTCAATCGATCATTCGCGAGCTGCGGGGGGAGAAGATCGACATCATCGAGTACAATGAGGACCCCGTCACGTTTGCGGCCAACGCGCTCAGTCCGGCGAAGATCAATCATGTTTCCATCACCGAGCCCGAGCAAAAACACCTGGAAGTGATTGTAGACGACACCCAGTTATCTCTTGCCATTGGGAAAAAGGGACAGAACGTACGGCTGGCCGCAAAGTTGCTAGGATGGCATATCGATATTAAGAGTGAAGAAGAAAAGCGGCAGGAGATCGAATCGCAGATGGCGGACATGGCCCGCCGCGGGGCTGCGATCACGGAGCTCGCCGGGCTCGGTGATAAGACGCTCCAGAAACTGAGAGATCACGGTATAGAAACCGTCGAGCAGCTTGCCCAGATGACGCCTGACGAGCTCACTCAGATTCAGGGTATCGGTGAAAGAACGGTGGACAAAATACGCCGTGTTGTGACGGAATACTTCGAGCAGGGTTCACAGCCGGCAGAGGAAACGGAAGCGGCGGAGGTAGAGGGCGAAGAGCTGGCAAGCGCAGAACCTGCAGAGCCAGCGATAGAGAACTCACTCGATTCTGCGGCAATCTCATCGGACGCAGCGCTCGAACCCGCCGAGGCGGAAAGTGCACCGTCCGAAGCCGAATCTAAGGGCGGGGAGCCAGAAGACATTGATTCGGATACTGAGAGCTGAATGGTGATATAACTTTGCAGGTAGCCTAGCCAGCTTTTCGGCCTTTCTTGTTCCGGCCCCGAAAGGGGCGTTGCCCTCCGGGCAACCGGCAGGTCGAGAGTCTTAGGTTTGGAGGCAGACATTCGGTGAGTGGGAAGATTCGGATTAACGACTTGGCGCGTGAGCTCGAAGTGAAAAGCAAGTCCCTGCTGGACTATCTCCACGAGGCTGGGCTCACGGATAAGAAATCCCATTCGAGCGCCATTGACGACGAGACCGCGGAGAAAGCGAGGGAGCATTTCCAAAAGCTCGCTCAGCAGGAAG
>JASHOS010000064.1 GCA_030040995.1 Terriglobia bacterium
GTGTTTTTCCTGATGTTTTTAGGAGTGGTATCCGGCTGGCTCCAACGCCACGAGCGGTGGGTGGCGCTGCAGGCGGAAAAGAATGCTCCGCACGAGCAGACGACTTTTTTAGTTCTTCCGCCCGACCTTCAAAGAGAATTGAGAAAGCCCAGAACGAATATCCTCTCCGACAAGAACCGGCTGGCTCAAGGTCGATCCCCCAAGGTGAATCCGAACGGATTGACGATGCCTTACATGCGCGGCAATACCCATTTGCCCAAGCTAGCGGGCGGGTCGCCTCCGCCGAAGCGCATGATCCCCACGTCTCCCGCGCCCGCCGCTGCGCCTAAAAAGGAGATCGCTCAGCAGCAGAAACCCAATCCGCAGCCTCCCAAGCCGCAAGAGAAGCCGAAAATCATGCTTTCGGACGTGACTCCGCCTCCGGACAACCCGCAGCTCGCGCAGCGTTTGGGAATGGCAACACCGGGCGAAAGCATCCAGCAATCGCTCCAAGATGCGGCCCGTGGGCGAAGCATGGGCACTTTTCCCGGCCCCGGCGACTCGCCCGACCAACTCAATAACCTCAACTCTAATTTCAGCACCTCCGGTCCCATCATCCTGTCGAACACTCGGGGAGTGGATTTTGGCCCGTATTTAGCCCAGATTCTGGCGATCGTGAGGGAGAATTGGTACGCTGTGATTCCAGAATCCGCGCGCCTTGGCGAAAAAGGAGAAGTCTCGCTGGTTTTTGATATTCAGAAGGATGGCTCCGTGCCGAAAGTGGAGTTGGTCAGCTCTTCTGGCAAGCGTCCTTTGGATCTTGCAGCTATTGCGAGCATCCGCGCCTCGATTCCGTTTCCACCTCTCCCGTCTGAGTTCACCGGCAATCATCTGCTGCTACAGTTTAACTACTTCTATAACGAGACCCCTTGAACCACTTCGACCGGCTGGTTAAAATTCAAACCAAGCGGAGGATCGCCTCCCGTTAAGTATGCATAGCTTTCCAGGCTGCTCGCTCTCCTTCAATGATCAACCGGAGACGTCCTCTCAAGCTGCCCCGGCCCTCTCGCAACCAGCTCTTGGGAGGGCTGCTGATTCTTGGGCTGATCCTGTTTCTGTTGTTGATCAGCACGCTCCGGGACTGCCGGCGCCAGGGGAACAACGCGCCGCCTATCCTTTATTGGCTATTGCCGGTCCGACGGGCTCAGGGAAATCTGCGCTTGCCCTTTACCTTGCCACACTTCTCTACGGTGAAATCATCAACTATGATTCCATCCAGATTTACCGCGGCTTCGATATCGGATCCGGCAAGCTCCCGCGGGAAGACCGTCTTCGCGCCCCACACCACCTCATCGGCATCCTGCAGCCCTGCCAGACGATGACGGCCGGTCACTATCGCCGCTTGGCTCTGGAAGCGTTGGAAGGAATACGCCGCCGGAACAAATTGCCGGTGCTGGTAGGCGGCACAGGATTTTACCTCCGCAGTTTGCTTGATGGTCTCTTTGAAGGGCCACGGCGCTCGGAAGCCCTACGCTTGCGTCTGCGGAGAACGGAAGGGCGCCGGGGAAAGCGATTTCTCCACGCTCTTCTGAGCCGGATGGATCCCGCGGCGGCATCGCGGATTCATCCCCACGATGTTCAGAAGGTCATCCGCGCCGTCGAGATTTGCGTTTTGGCGGGAAAGCCGGTTTCGGCGTTGCACCGCGCTGGCAAACCCGCTCTCCAAGGCTATTGTATCTTCAAGGCCGGTCTTAATCCCGGGCGCGCCGAACTGCATCGGCGCATCAATGAGAGAGTCGAATCCATGTTCGCGTCAGGGCTGGTGCCGGAAGTTGAAGCTCTGTTGGCCGATTATGCCAGTTCCCTCGACGAGGATACCGGACCGCTGGGCGCGCTCGGATACCGCCAAGTGCGCCGCCTGCTGAGAGGTGAGATCAACCTGGCCGAAGCGCGGCTCGATACCCAGGCGGCCACTCGCCGCTACGCCAAGCGGCAGATGACGTGGTTTCGCCGGGAACCTGGCATGACTTGGTTTAGCGGCTTCGGCGATGATCCGCTGGTTCAGACTCAGGTGGCGGCTTGGGTGAAGGGCGTGCTGTCCGCGACGGATTTCCGCTGGTGAGTTTGGCATTCGCTTTCCAGAGAGAGGATCGAATATGAGCAATTCTGGAAATATGAAGAAGGACTTTCCGGACAAAGCGTCGCAGAATATCCAAGAAAGCTTTCTTAACAATGCCCGGAGGGAAAAATCCCCGGTCACAATCTACCTTTTGAGCGGCGTCAAGCTCACCGGCCGCATCCGCAGCTTTGATAAATTTTCGCTGATCCTCGAAAGCGGCCATCAGGAACAGCTCATTTTCAAGCACGCCATTTCCACCGTGGCCGCCGCGCGCGCCGCGCCGGCCCTTCCCACACCTTCAGAAACGGAGACGTAGGCTTTTGGCCGCAAGCGAAAAGGTCTACCTGGCCGATTGGATCCCGAGCCGCCGAGCCACAGCGGCGGCGGAACAACCTCCTTTCGATGCGGCTGAAGACGCCCTCGAGGAGCTCCGCGATCTCGCGATCAGCACTGGTGCCCAGGTAACCGGATCCCTCACCCAGCGATCCCCCGTGCGCGACCCCGCCACCCTGATCGGCCGCGGCAAGGTAGCGGAGCTTCGCGCCGCCGCGCACGCGCAAGGCGCTCAGTGCGTGGTGTTCAATTGCGACCTCACGCCCACCCAATTGCGCAACCTTGAAGATGCGCTGGGATTGAAAGTGCTCGACCGGACGCAACTGATCCTGGATATCTTCGCGCGCCGCGCCCAAACACGGGAAGGCAAACTGCAAGTCGAGCTTGCGCAGCTTACCTATCTGTTGCCGCGCCTTGCAGGACGCGGGAAAACCCTTTCGCGGCTTGGAGGGGGGATCGGGACGCGCGGTCCGGGCGAGCAGCAATTGGAAGTTGACCGCCGGCGTGCGCGCGCCCGCATTCAGAGCTTGAAGCAGGCGCTCGAGCGGGTTCGTTCCCAAAGGTCGCTCCACCGCTCTCAACGGCAGCATCAGGACTTTTTGACCGTCGCGCTGGTCGGGTACACGAACGCCGGCAAATCGACCTTATTCAATGCTTTGACCGGCGCGCGGACCGCCGCTTCCGCCCGGATGTTTGCCACGCTCGACCCAACCATCCGCTCAGTGGCGCTCCAATCGCGGCGCAAGGCGCTCCTCTCTGATACGGTCGGATTCATCCGCCACCTGCCCCCTCATCTCATTGCTGCTTTCCGCGCGACGCTTGAAGAACTCGATACCGCCGCCCTGCTGCTCCACGTGACCGACTCCTCACACTCGGACAACGCCCGCCATGACCGGGCGGTCACCGATTTGCTAGAAAGCTTGGGGCTTGCCGCAAAACCCCGCCTGCACGTGTGGAACAAAATCGACCTTGTTCCTGAGTCGGCGCTGCGCCGCATCCCGCGAGAGCCAGGTGATGTTCTTGTCTCGGGGCGCACCGGCTTTGGCGTCGACGATCTTCTGCGCAAGATCGATCAGGCTCTCAACGTTGATCCGCTCGTCGAAACCAGTTTCGAGTTTTCTCCCGACGATGCTCGCGGGATTGCGCTGTTGCACCGCTCGGCAACTGTGCTTTCCAGCCGGCTCAGCGACCATCGTGTTGTGGTGCGCGTCCTGGTTCCGGAGTCTCTTCGCGTCCGGCTCGCATCTGCTCTCCGAACCGCACGCGCCACCGAACCGGAGTAGTTTTTCCAGCGTTTCCGCGGCTTTCAGGGCTGTGGAAAACAATGTGCAAAAGTCGCCCGGCGGTTTTCGAAGCGAGAATGCCGGCCGCGTTTAATAATCGTAGATGACACCCTGGTAAACGATTTTAGTGGTCTATCTTCAGCAACTTAGCAACGACCCTTAACAAGGGCGTAACAGGCCGCCTCCGTTGGCAGGTATTAAACCGTGGTTACATCCACCTGGAGTTTTGCACAATCGTGGTGCAATGAGCCGCGACCAGACCTAGCCCCTGGCGCTTACCCGAAGGGCTTAAAATTTGGCCCGGAGACGCTCCGGCTACGTAGCTAGCCTAGCTTGGCGGCGCGCACGGGAAAGACGCCAGAGGCGAAAGCTTCTGAGCTTTGAGGCTTCGCGCAACTTACATGGAGATCCAACTTTGACCGGAAAATCATCCTCTCTGCCGGCCGCCGCTATTTTCGATATGGATGGCGTTTTGGTAGACAGCAACCCTTTTCATTTACGCAAGTGGGTAAAACTGCTGCGTGAACGGAACGTTGCCTACAACGCGGGGGACCTTCCCTTACAGCTTTTTGGACAGCGTAACGATGTTGCCTTCCGCTTCTTCTTTGGAGCGGACTTGAGTGAAGAGGAAGTGCGGCGGATGGGCGAGGTTCTGGAGGAACACTTCCGGCGCGATTTCAAGCCTCACGCGCGGCCCTTACCCGGGTTGGAAGCTCTCCTCCGCTGCCTGCAGGCTGCGAACATTCCCATGGCCGTCGCCAGTTCGGCGACGCGCCCGAATATAGAATTCATCGTGGAGGCTTTGCAATTCCGTCCCTTCTTCCGCAGTTTGATCAGCGGCGAGGATGTTCAACGGCCCAAGCCAGACCCTGAGATTTATCTCAAATCTGCCGACGCGCTCGCTGTTAATCCTGAAGTGTGCGTGGCGTTTGAGGATTCATTTGTAGGCATCGAAGCCGTGAAAGCGGCGGGCATAAAGTGCGTGGCGATTGCTTCCACATTTTCCATTGCGGATCTGCGCAGCCAAACCTCGGCTGACCTGGTCGTTAGGGATTTTACCGAATTAACGCTGGAAGTCCTTCAGCGCCTGTTTGACGGTCGCGATGGAATTTTGTGAATCTGATAGGGGCTTTCATCATGGCTCCCGTGTTTCACTTCTGGTGCCTGGGCATGTGTTCGCGCAAGACTTCGTTGATGCGTGTCTGCCAGCCCTTGCCTTGCTGCCGGTAAGCTTCGAGCACGTCCGGGTCAATGCGGAGGGTCTGGTTGACGTTGCGGTCTTCCTTCGGCAGCCGGCTCCGGCGGGGGCGTAAAAGCTCCTGGGTGGCCCGCTCCCCTATATGCCTGGGGAGCATCTCGGCGGCGGGCCGAGCCTTCCGGAAGTCCTCACACGTCCATTCGGGGTTGTCGTCATCAATGCGTTCGGGGTCGGGCTTTCTCGTCTTCATAGAGTACTTCCTCTCTTCGGTTGGCTTTCCCGAAGCTGATGACGCGCAGGTCTTCGTCGCGAGGCACGACCACGACGGCATGTAAGCGCCCGTCCAGAAGGGCTAATATGCGTAAGCGAGTCTCGCCGTAGTCGCGCCGGGTGTCTTCCCGCACGAGTGCGCTGTCCCATTCAAGGTCGGCTACGCGCTCGAACGAAAGGCCGCGCTCGGCAATGTTCCTTTCATTCTTGGCGGGGTCGAACGTGATGGGCATGATTTACCGCCGCAGAAAAAAGCGGCGGAGTCAGCAATATTAGCAGTGGCCACAAATTGCGTGGAGAAACTCGAAAGCTCGCCGCGGCTACCGCCCCGGTCAATCGACCAATCCCTCCTCTTCATACTGATGTTTGAGCTTGGCGATTAAGGCGGGGTCTGCAAGCGTGGTCGTATCTCCCAGCACGCGGCCTTCGGCGATGTCCCTCAAAAGTCGGCGCATGATTTTGGCGCTGCGAGTCTTAGGCAATTCAGACGTAAAGAAAATATCGTCGGGGCGCGCCAGAGCGCCAATTTTGCGAGCCACGTGTTCCCGCAACTCTTTTTTGAGGTTTTCACTTGGATTAATTCCCTCCTTCAAAGTGACGAAGCCCGCGATTCCCTGCCCCTTCACTTCGTGAGTCTTGCCGATCACGGCCGCCTCAGCGACCGAGGGATGGTCCACCAGCGCGCTTTCCACTTCGAAAGTGGCGATTCGATGGCCGGAGACATTCATAACGTCGTCAACGCGGCCCAGGAGCCAGATATAGCCGTCCGCATCGACCTTAGCTCCGTCGCCGGTAAGATATTTCCCGGGATATCTCGACCAATATTGCCGCTCGTACCGCTCGGGATCGCCATAAATGGTGCGGAACATCGCCGGCCAGGGGCGCGTCAGTACAAGGTAGCCGCCGTTGCCGGGTCCAACAGGCCGGCCTTTTTCATCGAGCACTTCGGCCTGAACGCCGGGGAAGGGCTTCGTGGCGGAGCCGGGCTTCGTCGCCGTAAGGCCCGGCAGGGGAGAAACCATGATCATCCCCGTTTCCGTCTGCCACCATGTATCGACAATGGGACAGCGTTCCTTTCCAATGTGTCTGTGGTACCAGACCCAGGCTTCCGGGTTGATCGGCTCTCCTACCGTGCCGAGCAGGCGGAGCGAGGAAAGATCATGCTTGGCGGGCCATTCAGGTCCCCAGCGCATAAAGGTACGAATCGCTGTCGGCGCCGTGTATAAAACGTTCACGCCGTATTTTGCGACGATCTCCCAGAACCTTCCGCGGTCGGGATAATCCGGGCTGCCTTCGTAAATGAGACTGGTTGAGCCATTCGCCAGTGGACCATAAACGATGTAGGAATGGCCTGTGACCCAGCCGATATCCGCCGTACACCAGTAGACGTCGGACTCCTTGACGTCGAAGATAGTGCGATGGGTCGCCGAGACGCCAAGCAGGTAGCCGGCCGAAGTGTGGACGACGCCCTTCGGCTTGCCGGTCGTTCCGCTGGTGTACAGGATGTACAAGATATCTTCGGAGTCCATCGGCTCGGCGTCGCAATCGCCGGAAGCGCGTTCCACCAGGTCGTGCCACCACACGTCCCGCCCTGGCCGCATGGGACAAGGGCTCTTTTCGCCCGTACGCTTAACGACGATTGCCTTTTCAATACTCGGACAGCCTTCGAGAGCCTCGTCGGCATTGGATTTCAATGGCACCACATTACCGCGGCGCCATGCCCCATCCGCCGTGATGAGAACCTTGGCCTGAGCGTCATTAATCCTTTCGCGCAGAGACTCGGCGGAGAACCCTCCAAAAACAACACTGTGCGGCGCCCCAATTTTTGCGCAAGCCAGCAAGGCGATGGGCAGCTCCGGCGTCATTCCCATGTAAATAGCAACCCGATCCCCTTTTCTAACTCCGATCGACTTGAGCGCGTTCGCGCACTTGTTGACTTCACGCTGCAGCATCCCGAACGTCAGCACTCGGGAATCTCCGGGCTCGCCCTCCCAGATGAGAGCGGCTTTATTGCGGCGCGAGGAGGCGGCGTGGCGGTCCACGCAGTTGTAGGCCACATTCAGCTTTCCGCCCGCAAACCACTTGGCCCACGGAGCTTTCCACTCCAGCACGTTATCCCATTTTTTGAACCAGTCGAGGCGCTCAGCTTCCGCCGCCCAGAATCGCTCGAGATCCTGGCGCGCCAAGTCATAAACTGACGGGTTGTCCCAATTCGCTTGCCGGCAAAACTCATCCAAAGGCGGGTACAGCCGCGTTTCTTCGAGTAGCGCCTCAAAGTTTTCGCTTTCAATTGCTGCCGGGTCAGACATGCGTTAGCCTCCTTCGTTCAAAAGGTGAGAATGAACCCGAACCTTATTCCGGCCTCGAAAGGGGCCGCGCCGTGAATAGCCCCGCTGGGCGGGATGCAACCTACGGAAACATGGCGATCACCAAAGAATGGCACGCCCTTTAAAGCTGCCAGCCAAGGTCGATCGGTCTGCAAGCGCCTGCGGCCAGACAAGGCCCGGAGGGCCGAAATATCATAGCCCAGGGCGACAGCCCTGGGTCAGGGTGATCCCCTCACCCCCGACCCTCTCCCGCTTGCGGGAGAGGGGGGACCGCGAAGCGGTGGGTGAGGGCGCAGCGCCGGGCCTGCGCCCACCGAAGGTCGCTTACGCTCCAGAGCTTCAGCGACGGAGCGGCTCCTGCCCGCGGGCCGGGTGAGGGGCAATCAAAAGCTTGCCAAAAAACAAGCGTTCGTGACCTAGCAATGCAAGCGCGGACTTGTTTTGTAAGTCCGCGATTTTCCGTGGTCCGGGCTTGGCCGCCGCAGGGCAACACCGCGCGGCCTTGCGGCCGCAACCAAACCGAACGGAAACCCCACCCTCGCCCCCAACCCTGTAAGGTCGCGACCTCTTGTCTTCTTGGCAACCTTTTTGGCGCCTGTCATTCTGAGCGCGGCGAAGAATCTCCGTATTTCGTTCTACTTTAGAAACACAGGGATTCTTCGTTCGCTGCGCTCACTCAGAATGACAGTCTCCGTTGGTTGTGGCCACCATGTCGCGCTGCGTTTCGGGTGTCATCCGTTCTTACTGAAAGCTGACTGCTGAGAGCTGTGAGGCCGCGCGCTACTATCCTTCGCCCAGGGCTCTGATATTTCGCCCCTTCAGGCTTTCTCTGGCCGGACGCTCTTGCCTAGCTGGTAGGCCTCGTCCAGCAATTCAACCACGTGAATGACCCGGCGATTCGGGCGCTCGCTCGCCGTGACGCCGGCGCGAAGCTGCAGAAGGCAGCCGGGATTCGCGGTGAGAATCCAATCCGCTTTCGTTTCATCGACGCGGCGCATTTTGCTTGCTAGAAGCTGGGACGCCATTTCGGAGTGCACCACGTTGTAAATGCCAGCGCTGCCACAGCAGACTTCCGCCTCTTTCAACTCGACCAACCTGACGCCTGGGACCGCCGCGATCAAACGGCGCGGCGCCGACCGGATTCGCTGCGCGTGCCCCAGATGGCAGGGGTCTTGATAAGTGACGCATGCGTCGAGTGAGCCGAGCTCCGGGTTCAATTCGATCTCAGCCAGGAACTCCGTCACATCTTTTACTTTGGCGCTGAACGCCCGCGCCGATTCATAATGCTCGCGTTGCTCGTACTCGAAAAGCTGGTCATATTCCTTCAGGACGGAGCCGCAACCGGCCGCATTGGTAATGATAGCGTCGAAGCCACCGTTTTGAAATGCGCGGATGTTTTCGAGCGCCAACGTCCGGGCCAGGTCCCGCAGACCCGCATGGACGTGAAGCGCGCCGCAACACCCTTGGCCCGCAGGTATTGCTACTTCGCAACCATTGCGCGTCAGCACCCGCACGGTGGCTTCATTAAGCCGGGCGAAGGCAAGGTTGCCGATACAACCGGCGATGAACGCCACTCGGAAGCGGCGGACTCCTTGAGCCGGAAAAACCTTTCCAACTTCCGGCGTGAAAAACGGGGTTTCCATGCGCGGGGACAGCCGGGCCGCCGTCGCAAGTTTTCGAGACACCAGATTGAGAACCCCCGAACCCGTGACGAGCCGTTCGAGGCCGCACCGCTGATAAATCCGCAACAACTTGCCTAGCTGTTCGAGCCGCCAGGGGTGGGCAAGAACACCGGAGAGAAAAAAGCGACGCAGCAGCGCACCGGCAGAAGGACGGCGATAATACTTCTCGATTTGCCCGCGAGCGGCTTCGACAAGGCGGCCATATTCCACGCCCGAGGGGCAGGCAGTCTCACAGGCGCGGCAGTCGAGGCAGAGATCAATATGCTGTACGAAGCTCTTATCGAGGGGCAGGCGGCCGCGGTCCACTTGAATCATTTGGTAGATGCGGCCACGCGGGGAATCCATTTCCAGGCCCAGTTCGCGGTAGGTGGGGCACGCGTTCAGGCACAGGCCACAATGTACACACTTCGAATACTCCTCCCAACGCGGAGCCTCGCCGGGACCATAGCCGGCCACGGGTTTTCCCGTTGGCCCGGTAGGCTCTCCAGTTCCGTCTCCACCTTCTCCAAGCTTCGCCGTCACCGTTGTAATGACTTCCTGACTCATAGGGCCGTCCGCATCGTAGCGCCGGCCTTTAGGCCGGCATGCCCGCCTAAGTTGTAATGACTTCCTCACTCCTGGGGCCATCTGCTTCGTAGCGCTGGCCTTTAGGCCGGCATGCCCGCCTAAGTTGTAATGACTTCCTGACTCACGGGGCCGTCTGCATCCCCTTCAAGTCTAGCCACAGCCTGAAACCTTTTCCAGCCGGCAACGGCGAAAACACTTCATGCCCATCGGGGCTTAATCCTTGCATAACACCGGCCGAACATGTCATGGCCCACCAGCCATGCGCCCGTACCCCTACTCCGGATCCACCCATCAGGCAGGCAGCGTAGGGGGTAGGGCCTTGCCCTACCCGGTTGACTTTCGCGGCTGCAATCAAGGAAACGGAAAGCCGCATAGCGGGTCAGTGTAATGTAGAGGAGGCTTAATGCCGCCATCTGGCGACGTAAACTCGCCCTACAAGTCCAAACTGACCCACTACCGACAGTCGTCCCCCTACATCACCTTCGGTTATTGACGGATTCGGAGGCGAAACACGTCATGGCCGTCATGTCGCTTCGCGACACTCGCGAAGCACGAAAAGAACCTAGCCGGCTCGATCGAGGCCAGGATCCGATTGATATGCTCCACCAATTGCTCGTTGCAGTTATCAACGACGTAGTGAGTGGGCATCCTTACGAAGGCCCTCCCTTGCCGGTGGCCAGAAAACGGCTCAACTCCTCGTCGAAGAGTTTGAGTGTCTCCTCAAGGCCCAACACGAGCGAGCTCATTCTGTCCCAGCGCAAGGTGAAAACGTAGGCGTGACGGAAGAAGTGGCGAAAATCCAGGTAGGAATCCAGGCGTTCAACCAAACCTTTGGAAAGGACAACGGAGCGCGCCTTCCCGGGCTCGCTCATAGAGTCCAGCAGTTGCCGGTGCCAAAACTCGCGGCGGGGCGATTGCCCGTCAAGCTCTTCGGCGATGCGCTTAAAGATGTTCTCAACGCCGTTATAGAACGAATGAAGCATGGCGGCGAGGGCTGAAAGCTCGTATTCGCCCGGCGGGCTGGCCGTGCATCTTTCGATCAGCGGCCGATGACTCTTGGGCAGCCGGTGAAGCTGCTCCCGCTCCACGCCTACCTGCTCCACGAGGCTAGCCCACACGCACCAGTTCCCCTTTGCTCTTCAGGTAGCGGGTGAATGGATTGTCCTCATCCAGATCGATGAGATCAACGGGACGGCCCAAGGCACGACTCGCTCTCCCCATAGCCCGAAAGAAGACTTCCGGCGGCAGGCCCGAAACAGCCATATCGATATCCGAGTTTTCACGGAGGGTGCCGCGGACTGCCGAACCAAAAACGTAGACCTCTTTGGCTCCGAGTCCTTTCAGTGCAGAGGCAGCCTCGCCAGCCAACCCTTTCAGTTCGTCGGTCATATGTCCCTTCCTGGTAGCAGTATCGCAGATTGGGCTTGTGAAAGTCCGTGTCGGGTTAAACGTGATAATCTTTCCCTGGCTTCGCGTGCCTGCCGATATTAGCGCGTCTCGTTCGATTGCCCCTGCACGCGATCGTGTTCGCGCGATTGAACCCCAATTGGAACCGGCTCTGTTAATGACTCCCAACCGAGGTTCATCCAATTTAGGGCAACAATATCGTTGGCTGACCAGGGTCGTGTGAGTCGGGTTTTGACGGCTGGCTCATTCGTTTTACGCCTTCCGTTTTGGTTTTGCCCACTTGCGCTTGGCTTTGATCGCGGACTTGGGAACTCTCACGAGTTTCGCCAAGCCCGATTTGAACCTAGCCATTGCCGCATCGGGGTTTTCTATCTCGAATTCTTCGGCCTTGATTCTTTTTGTCATCATTCAGTTAAGAGTCGTTTTCCACGCTGCGACTTCCTGAGAAAACTCCTGCCTTTGCTTCTCCATTGCCGCCTTGCCGGTGAGTTCGTCGTACATGAGTCTCTTGCCGACGATCTGCGACAAAGCAAGCTGAAACCGTCCTGCGTCGTCAAGTCCTCTCGTTGTAGCGGAAGATCTGTTCGTCAAGATAGCGGTGGAGGTGGTACGGCTCTACCGATATGTAGGTACCGTGGATACCCCGTTTCAGCAGGCTCCAGAAGTTCTCAAGGGTATTGGTGTGGACTCGTCCATCCACATAGGCTACGGCGTGATCTACCACTTGATGCGCATAACGTCCAGCCAGTCCATCGTAGGAGCAAAGATCATCACTCTAAAGTGCGGCCCCTGCTTGGACGTTCTTATCAACTTCGGCTTGAAGAGTACTTTTCTTGCGGTCTGGCACCACCACGGTTCGCACTTCGCCACCGCGTTTCACGATTCCCATGACTGCTGTTTTGTCTGCGCCGCCAGTCCCGGTAATTCGCCGCTCTCTTTGCCTAACGTGCATGTTCCTAGCTTCGCCGCCGATGAAGGTTTCGTCTACTTCGACCTCTCCGTCCAACTTCAAGAACGAACCCGCTTGGAGAGCCTTGCGTACACGGTGAAGCATAAACCACGCCGACTTCTGAGTTACCCCGAGTGCCCGACCAAGTTCGTACGAACTGATGCCGTTCTTGCAATTCGTCAGCAGCCAAACGGTCGGAAGCCACTTGTCCAGACCGAGCGGGGAATCCTCAAATATCGTCCCGACCTTGAGTGAGAACTTCGGGCGTGGGTGCTTGCCGTAGCACTTCCAGAGACGAGCATTCGCCAAATAGGTCACATGCTCAGAGCCGCACGTCGGGCAGCGCACGATTCCGTCTGGCCAGCGGGCTTCGATCATCGTCGCCTTGCAGTGCTCGAAATCCGCGAAGAATTTCACCGCTTCCAGCAGCGTTTTCGGGGTATCATTATTCTCTCTCATGGTCAGTATAGTACCTCAACATATGTGGTCAGTCAAGGACTTTATTTGCTGAATTATGTGAGAGTTATGGACAATGAATCCAAACGCCTGATGCGAAAGATTTTGGCTGATCTTGATGCTATCCACCAAGCGCTTCTCGGCATAAACGATCAATGCCGCTCCGCCAAGAACCAACAAGAACCACCACGCGCTACCGAGGTTTCCCTTGTACCACCCGCAAGCGACTACTACGCCTCCGAACAGCAGGAGCGCCCAATCAAGAACAAGAGGGAGCGCAACCGCTTGATACTTGAGGTGTGCACTTTGATTGCCGCAATCATTGCGGCTGGTTTCACAGGACTTACCGTATGGGAGTTCCACAAGCAGACCCCTAAGATCGCCGAAAGTGCCGATGCCGCCGTCTCCGCCAATCGGGCGTGGATTGTTCCCGATCCTCCACCAACAAAGAGAGACAATATCGCAGAATCTACCCTCGAATGGCACAACGTTGGAAAGAGTCCTGCTGTTGCAGTGTTTAGCGTGCCAGAGTATTTTATCGGAGAATTCCCGCGCCAACTCAAAACGTGCGCCGAGTTGAGGCAAGAACTCAACAAGCATCCGTTGAGCACTTGGCAGTATCAGGGCTTTGTGCCAGCCGGGGGAAGATATGAAACCGGCCTCTCGAACACTCTCGGCACCCCTACCTGGATAGGACAGCAACCGATATCGATCCACGGCTGCGTTTGGTATACAGATGTTCTGACGAACACCGAGAGAACGACTGAATTCTTCTTGGTAGCGTTTCAACTGAGACTGGTCGCATTCCCTAAGCCCATCGCAGGAGAGCACAGAATTTCGCTCTTTTACCTTGCGGAGAGACCTTTCATTTTTAAATGAAGGCAGCAAAACATAGACAGGAATCCAGATGACCGACCAACACAGGGCCATGGTCAGCCACGTATATTGTTGCCCTTTCGAAGTCGACTACGGCCGCTCAGCGTACCGCCCGTCGCGCCAATGGCCGCAAATCTCGCGGCCCCAAGACCTTAGGCGGCAAAAAAATAGTGTCTCTGAATGCCATCAAGGACGGCGCCACGGCGCGCCCCGCCACCCGCCCTTTGTGGCAGACCAGCCTGCCACTGTCGTCAACATTGCTTGCAGCTCACGTTAATCGGTCTCACTTAGTCCTGCTTTTCACAAGTACGCTAACGTATCCGACTGACCTCTTCCATCGTTGGCGTCGAGCCCCGCAGCAGTCGCTTTCACCAGCCAGGGCGCGTCGGATGAAGGGGGAAATACGTTGCCGAATTTATGAAACGACCGACTTAGCATGTCGGTATCCCTGACCAGATAGAGCCGTTCAGCAGGTTGTGCGGCGAGATAGGTCAACTCGGGGGCAAAGCCGCCCAGAGCAAAACAAATGTAACCGGAGTAAGTTGTCACGTTATACCATGTCAAGTCATACCAAGAAAATACGATCTTCGCGGTGCTCTGCGGTGTTCAATAGGCCACTTCTGCCGAGAGGTCGCGGCGTTTCACTTGACAATGTCGCCGTCTTTGTTTACTATTAAGGCACTCCCTCACAAACTAATTTATCTGACTAACTCGGAGCTTCGTTCTCGATAACCTGTATCGCCGGCCTTTAGGCAGGCATCTTCCTGGCTGAATGCCGGCGAAACAGACGCGAGCTCAATCAACCCAGAGGTTCGTCATGTCGCTTTCGAAATCGAGGACGGCCACTCAGCGTGCCGCCAGCCGCGCCAACGGCCGCAAATCCCGCGGCCCTAAGAGCGTAGCCGGCAAGAAAATAGTGTCTCTGAATGCCTTGAAGGCTGGCGCCACGGCGCAACCCGCCACCCGTCCTTTGTGGCAGACCATGGTGGAGTTGGGAGAGGACCCGGCGCGCTACCGCTCATTGCTCCGGGACGCCCTGAATTCTTACTCGCCTGAGAGCCCCCTCGAGCTGCAATTGTGCGAAGACATCACGCGGCTCAGGCTGAAACTGGAGCGTACCCTGCAGGCACAGGAGGCTCGGCTGGTCCGCACCTACCAGAAGCTCGAGATCTCGCGGGAAAAGCGCCTGCGCGAAATGGAGGGGAGCTCGAGCTACGACGCCTTACAGGCTGAAGTGCTCGAAGTCGGCCTGCGGCGCGCTCCCGATTCCCCGGCCAAGTTCTCTGAGACCACGGCATGCCTCGATCGCCTGCTGGCGCGCGTGGAAAACCTCGATTTTTCCGATGAGACGGAGATCAACGCCCTTTACGGGAAGCAGCCTACCTTCCGCGGCGCGGGCATCACGAACGCCTGCCGCGCGCTGGCCGAGGACCCGGAGGACCGCGAATTGGCCGCCAGCCTGCGCCTGATGATCCTCGAAGAGATGCGCGACGTCGCCGCCGAAGGCAAGCTGTATTACCGGGAACACGTGGAAATCTCCCGCGCCATGCGCCGGGAGTGCTTGGCGCCCGCTGCCGATCGTGAATACCTCCAGCTCCACCGGCACGAAGCCTCGCTCGACCGTCAGCTCGAACGCAAGATCAAGCTACTGTTCAGTGTGCAGTCCGCCGCGCGCCGCAAGGCCCGTAGCGCTCGTCCGCAGATCACAGCCGTGGCCGTCGAGCCGCTTGGATGGCTGGTCGTGACCGCGCAAGTAACCACGAAGACCGGCGCGAGCGCGCGAAAAACCGCGGGCTTGAGCCTGCCGCCGGCAGATATGCCCGCCGCTCGGGCCATTGCACTGCGGCAGAAGATTGAAGCGCCCCGCAGCTCCGGTCCCAGCGACCGGGAAGCCCACGAAGACATGGTCAGACGGATTCGCGAAGTTTACGGCCTCGAGAACCCCGAGCCTGACCCGGTGGCCCAGAACCCTGCTGACGACGCCTCGAAATCCGAGAAGCCCCCGCAATATTCCACGAGCTTCCCGCAAGAAGACGGTCCGCGTGAGGCCGTGAAAGCGGCCCAGAAGCAAGCGCCTCCCCGGTGAGACAAGCATCAAAAATAAGGGATTGTTTTTTGCCAATAAACCTGAGCAACTCTATGAAAACACATGAGATTAGAATTTGCTAAGGCAAAACAAACCTGAGGCGCACATCAAGCATTCATTCCCTCGCCGTAGGCCAACCGATCGTGCGGCGCTCCTGCTCGTACTCTGAGGTAGAATCAGGATTGTGGTACGCGTTTGTTGCGAAGCTGCCGATGCGCAATAGGAACAGTCCAACGAGCACGAAGTTTTCCGAACGCGTAACCGGTGATGGGCCACCAGAGGATGCCCTGGGACCGGGCGCAATAATACTGCGCGGTTTCGCCGCATCTGAAGAAACGGAATTGCTTTCCGCCTTGCAGCACGTGGCGGCGCGGGCGCCGTTTCGCCATATGGTTACGCCGGGCGGTTTTCGCATGTCTGTGGCAATGACCAACTGCGGCTCGCTTGGCTGGGTGACGGACAGAACCGGCTACCGTTACGCCGCCGCCGACCCGGAGAGCGGTTTGCCGTGGCCGCCGATGCCGGAATCGTTTCTAAGGCTTGCAACGGGTGCGGCAGCGCGAGGCGGATTCAATGGGTATGTTCCCGATGTCTGCCTCGTCAATCGCTACGAGCCCGGCGCCAAGCTGTCCCTGCACCAGGACAAAGACGAGCAAGACTTCACTCAGCCTATCGTCTCCGTATCGCTCGGCATTCCCGCCGTTTTTTTGTTCGGTGGATTGAGCAGAGCGGACAATACTCAACGCATCCGGCTGGAACATGGTGACGTGATTGTGTGGGGCGGACCCGCGCGACTTCGTTATCATGGAATCCTGCCGCTCAAGGAAGGGCATCACCCGTTGATGGGCAGGCGCCGTATCAACCTGACTTTCCGGAAGGCAGCATAATTCAGAGTAATCCCTCAGTTTCGGGCTGGGAGGTAGCGGCGGGTTTGCCCCGCCACCCAAAATGGCGGCATAAAGCCGCCTCTACGCGCCCGAAACTGCGGGATTGCTGTTCAGCGAAGCGCCAGCTTGCGAATGTTTTGAGAACTTCCTTGCTATAGGACAATGACCCGTGGATAGAGACCAACTTCTCAAACGGCTCAATAAAGCGTGGGCAGCGTTCAAAGAATCTTACGCCGGTTTGCCGGACTCACGCCTGATGGAGCCCGGCGTCACGGGAGCCTGGTCAGTGAGAGACATCCTCGCGCATGTGAGCACGTGGGAGGAGGAGGCCCTGAAGCATTTGCCGCTCATCCTCACGGGTGGTAAGCCGCCACAGTACTCGGTGACGTACGGCGGCATCGACGCGTTCAATGCCCGCATGACCGAGCAGAAAGAAAGTCTGTCGCTCTCCGAAGTGCTGAAACAACTGGACGAGACGCATGGCCGGCTCGTCAGCTATATCGAGAGCGCTCCCCAAGATCAATTTATCCGCGAAACTCGCTTCCGTCATCGCCTGCGCCTTGATACCTACAGCCATTATCCGAAACACACCGAGGCCATACGAAAATGGAGAATGCAGCCGCCAGCCGCAAAAGAGGAGTAAGAAGCAACCGGCCAACGCTCATTTGCGTGGTGTTGGGCCTGGTTGTGGTTTTAAGCTGGGGATGCTCGCGCGGTCCGCGGCCGGGCGGAGTGGCCTCCGTGCCTACTTTCACGATATCGTCCAACGCTGCAGATAGACCATCGCAATACCCTCCCGCGCAACACGCTCTGGCGCAGTATACCCT
This sequence comes from Terriglobia bacterium, assembly GCA_030040995.1. Lineage (GTDB taxonomy): Bacteria > Acidobacteriota > Terriglobia > UBA7540 > UBA7540 > JASHON01. The sequence goes on from JASHOS010000064.1 coordinate 17,247, forward strand.
GGCCGGCAGGCGTCCTGAGTCGGGTGGGAGCACGACGATATCGACCGAGCTGGTCCCGGTCTCACTCATTTTCGACGGGTCGACCGGCAACTCCGGAAAGAAGCTGGTGATCAGCGCACTGCCTGAAATACCCAAGGTAATCGCTTCGCCGATTTTCCAGAAATTTCAATTTGCGACCGGCTTTACCCAATACGGCGACGCCGTGCAGCGCGCCGAATTTTACCGGGCGGCCGCCGCGAAAGGCTGGCATACCCTGCTCGGCCAGCCCCGCGTCACACCCGCGCTACAGATCGAGATTCCAGTGGCCGATGGATACGTCCTGGCCTCGCAGCGAACCGGGCGCTCGCTGGCGATAGTCGATGTTGACTTCGTTCAAAAAGAACTCTTCAAAGAGCTCTCGAAAATACACGCCGGCCCCGATGAACTCGTCATTGCTCTCACCAAGAACGTCGAGTTCTACCCGATGGACGATGCGACGGTTTGTTGTTCGTGGGGCGCGTACGGTGTCGACGCTGACCCTTCGTCGAATTCCCGGCAAGCATTTATTCTCGGAACTTACCTCGATCCGGATGTTGTGCCCGGCTACTCCGACGTTCAACCGCTTACGGAGCAGATTGCGGAATGGATGAACGACCCGCTGCAAGGCTATCGGGCTAATACCTTCCCGGCCTGGCGGAAGCCGCTCCAGAACGGAGGCTGCGGAGGCCGCGGCGAAGGGACCTTTTATCGCTTTGCAGAACCTACGGATGGCGGATCGATACCAAACTCGACGATGGTCACGGAGGGCGGGACCGCGTACCACCTCGAGAACGTGGCGCTGCTTCCCTGGTTTACCGAAAATCCCCATCCCGATACGTTCCAGGGCGCATTCAGCTTTCCGGATACTCATGCGCTCACGGCTGAGGCCCAGCCCTGCTTGCGCGCACGCGCGCGCCGCTCACGCTTCGCTCCGACGGCCTCACCAGTTCCTAACACGCGCTCGCCAAACGGACACGAGCTGATCGGGTATTGGGTGGGCTATTCTTCCACCAAGCCTCTCCCCCTGCGCGATGTCTCCTCCCAGTGGGACGTCGTGATTGTTGCATTCTCCCCACCGGCGAGCGGCTCGACAAGCCGCATGGTTTTCCGGACGCCGGCCGGGTACACGACACCTCAGTTCAAATCCGAGATCGCCTACCTGCAGCGCCGAGGCAAGAAAGTCTTAATTTCTCTCGGCGGCGGCGGCGAGGTGGTGACACTGAATACGCCGGAAGACCTGAGTGAGTTTACGAGCAGCGTTTCCTCGATCGTCCAGGAGTATGGGTTTAACGGCGTCGATCTGGATTTCGAGACCCCCTCACTGATCCTCAATCCGGGAGACACGGACTTTCGCAAGCCAACAACTCCTTCGATCGTCAATCTGATCGCGGCCATGCAGCAGCTTCGGCGACGTTTTGGACCGAAATTCATGATCGCTGAGGTTCCCGAGGGACCGCAGGTGCCCGCGGGCATGGTGGCGTACGGCGGCCAGTTCGGCTCGTTCCTTCCGGTTATTTATGGAACCCGAAAGATCTTGTCGTTCGTGGATGTGCAGAATTACAACACGCCACCACTGGAGGGGTTGGATGGAGACTATTACATGCCCGGGACGGCAGACTACTATGCCGCGACGACGGAGATGTTGCTTCAAGGCTTTCCGGTGGGACGGGACCCAAAGTTGTTTTTCCCGCCTCTGCCTCCGGGTAAAGTGGCGATTGGATTCCTCGTGGGGCGATCGCACCTCGCGGAAATCGAAAATTCAGTACGCTACCTCATAGAAGGGAAACTCGGAAGCAAATACAAGCTGCGACGGCCATCCGGTTACCGGAATTTCAATGGCGTCATGTTCTGGAACATCCAGGCGGACTGGCGAGAGAACTATCAAATGTCCAATTCAGTCGGGCCTCTTCTGCACGGACTTCCAGACGCCCGAGCGGCGGGCCGGACCGAAACGCGATAGCGTCCGATCACAGAATTCCCGGTGAGAAGTGTTCATCGATGAAGCCAGAATTCGGGTGACGGGAGGCCCTGGCGGCAACGGCTGCATGGCTTTCCGGCGCGAGAAATACGTTCCCCGCGGCGGCCCGAGCGGAGGCGACGGAGGAAACGGCGGAAGTGTATATCTTGAGAGCACCGAGCACGCGAACACGCTCCTGAAGTTCCGGTACAATCGTGAGTTCAGCGCGGCGCGTGGACGGCACGGCGAAGGCTCCAACCGTCACGGACGCGCCGGCGAGGACCTGGTCGTCGAGGTTCCGGCCGGGACAATCGTGTACAATGACTTAACGGGAGAAAAGCTCTGGGATTTTTCGCAGCCCGGACAAAGATTTCTGGCAGCGCGGGGTGGCCGCGGCGGGAGAGGAAACGCGCGATTCGCAACGTCGGTGCATCAAGCCCCGCGCCGCGCGGATCCTGGAACCCCGGGCGAAGAGTTTCCACTCCGGCTCGAGCTGAAGCTGCTGGCTGATGTTGGCGTGGTAGGGTTTCCCAATGCCGGCAAGTCGACGCTACTGTCCCGGCTGAGCGCGGCACGGCCTCGGATCGCTGATTATCCTTTCACAACCGTTGAGCCGCAGTTGGGAGTGGCTGGCGTGGATGAGGACCGGTCATTCGTGATGGCGGATATTCCCGGCCTCATTGAAGGAGCTCATCTCGGCCGCGGGCTCGGCGTTCGGTTCTTAAAGCACATTGAGCGCACCCGGCTGCTGCTTCATCTGATCGACGTGGCGGAGAATGCGGAACGAGACCCCGTGGAAGAGTACCGGATTATTCTGAACGAGCTCAAGAGCTTCAGCGCCGGATTAGCGGCCAAGCCGATGCTGATCGTGGCTTCAAAAATTGATGCCGCCGGGAATGGAGACAGGCTCGAGGCGGTGCGCTCTTTTTGCCGCAAGGAGCGAAAGCCGCTTTTCGAAATATCGGCGGTGACCGGAGCGGGGCTCGAAGACTTGAAGCGCGCCGCGTGGGTTGCGCTGCAGGAGAATCGCTCGTAAGCGTCACCGCGCGCCAATTCCGGCCTCCGAAGCAGTGAAACTGGCGATTTTTGGCGGAACATTTGATCCCGTTCATGCAGGACACCTGCGGGCCGCGCGGGCGGCAACGCGCGCCTTCCGCTTGGATTGTGTTCTCTTTATTCCTTCCGGTAACCCTCCTCACAAGCGCGGCGGACGCCTCACCGCCTTCGACCACCGCTTTGCAATGACGGCGCTCGCATGTGCAGGGACGCCGAAGTTTGTACCCTCCCTCCTTGAGGCGCCCCGAGCGGATCACCGTCCCCACTACTCAGTCGAGACGGTGACTAAATTGCGGAAGTCCTTAACACCGAGGGATCAACTCTACTTCTTGATCGGACTGGACGCCTTTCTCGATTTACAGCAATGGAAGACGCCGGAACGGCTGCTCGACGCCGCGAATTTTGTCGTCGTGCCGCGTCCCGGATTCCCTCTTCAGGAGGTTCTCAATGTCTTGCCTCCGCGCATCGTCCGGGGCGTGCCTTCACCCGGCCGGAACGGATCAGTAAGGCTCAGGCGCACGAAGCTGCACATCCTAAGCGGAGTGAATGTGCGCGTCTCGTCTCACGAAATCCGCGAAGCGATCCGCCAGGGACGTCCCGTTACTGGCCTTCTTCCCCCGCTTGTGGAAGAATACATTGTGAAGCACGAGCTCTATCAGGCCGAGGCTCGGGGGGGCGCCTGGCGATGATCGAGGATCTGAGGAGCGCGGTGCGCGCCGCCCAGGACCGAAAGGCTCAGGATTTGAGCCTTCTCGATCTTAAGGACGTTTCCTCCTTTACTGACTTTTTTCTGATTTGCAGCGGGACTTCGACCCGCCACACTCAAGCCATCTGCGACGGCATCGTGGAACAACTGAAAAAGTCCGGCGTAACTCCTTCGCACGTTGAAGGCTATTCGCAGGCTGAGTGGATACTGCTGGATTATCTGAATTTTGTCGTGCACATTTTTCTCGAGCGCGCCCGGCTCTTTTACGATCTGGAACGTCTTTGGAAAAACGCGCGGCGACTGGACGTTCCCGGGTAGCACTATCGTGCGGATTCGAATCATTTGGCAGGGTAAGACCAAGAACGAATCCTTCCGCGCGCTCCAGGCAGACTACGCGGCGAGGATTTCCCATTTCGGCGAGCTACGGATTGAAGAGCTTGTTCCTCAGCGTTCTCTGCAGCGACGCGGCCGGGAAAAACTATCCGCCGCCGAAAGCCAATTGCTCGAAAGAGTGCAGAAAAGCCGGAAGATCGTGCTTGACGAGCGAGGGAGGGAGTGGAACTCGCAAGAGTTCGCGCAGTGGATGGCGGAGTGCGCGGTGAGAGGGGCGCGCGAACTCGCGTTCCTGGTGGGTGAGCCGGACGGATTCTCCGCGGCTTTTCGCGAACGGGCGGACATTCTTCTCTCCCTCAGCCGCATGACTCTGACACGGGATTGGGCTCGCACTCTTCTTCTAGAACAAATCTATCGTGGATACACGGTCCAGCGCGGCTATCCCTACCCGCGCTGATGAGGAGAGTTACTTGCCCGACGCGCGAAAAGGACTGATTGTGGTATACACCGGGCCGGGAAAAGGTAAAACCACGGCAGCCCTTGGAGCAGCGTTTCGCGCCGTCGGGCAAGGCATGCGAGTCCTCATGGTGCAGTTTATCAAAGGATCCTGGCATTATGGGGAACTCGACGCGGCCAAGGCGATGGGGGACGACAAATTTCAGATTTTACCCATGGGCAGGGGCTTTGTGAAGATTGGCCTCGAGAAACCGGATGCGGAGGATGTTCGGCTGGTTCAGCAAGCGTGGGAATTTGCGCGAGAGAAAATTGCCAGCGGTGAACATGATCTGGTCATACTCGACGAAATTAACTACGCGATCAGCTACAAGATGCTTGACGCCGGAGTCGTGGCCGAAGAGCTGAGCCGGAAACCCGAGATGGTTCACGTTATTCTGACGGGACGTAACGCCCATCCTTCCATCACGGAAATAGCGGATCTCGTAACCGAAATGCGTGAGGTGAAGCACCCTTACCAAAAGGGTATTCTCGCCCAGCGCGGCATCGACTACTAAATGCCAGTGACAAGTGACGAGAAGAAAGACAGAAAGGCCGCAGGTTGGTAGCACAGGCTCGCCGCGGCGAGTACGCGTCTTGTCTTCTGGTCTCCAAATCAAAAGCCGCAGATCCAAAAGCGGGGTCTGCATTGCAAGGTCGTGATTTCTTGTTTTTCGGGCAAGGTTTTTAATTACCCCTCATCCGCCTGCGGGCAGGAGCCGCTCCGTCGCTGAAGCTCTGGAGCGTAAGCTACCTTCGGTGGGCGCAGGCCCGGCCCACGCCGGCTGGAGAAAGCGCCGGCCGCGGTCCACCCTCTCCCTCGGGAGAGGGCAGCGGCTACGCGCACGTTTTGTTGCGGCTCGGCCGTGGTGCGCTACCTTGCTCATCACTCATTACTTGTCACTCGTCACAATTCTTATGAGCTGGTTTCACAAAGAAAAGCAGCCGCTGGAAGCGCCTAAGGCCAAGCGCGTTCAAACCGAAGGCTTGTGGATCAAGTGCGAGAATTGCAAGCAGCCGCTGTGGAAGAAGGATTTAGAAGCGAACCTTTTCTGCTGTCCCAAATGCAACCGTCATTTCCGAATGACGGCCCGTGACCGGCTTCAGATGCTCTTCGATGAAGGCGTATACACGGAGCATGATCAAGGCATCCGGTCTTCCGACCCTCTTCATTTCAAGGACACCAAGGCTTACCGGGACCGGCTCAAGAAGGCGCAAAGGGAAACTGGTCTCGATGATGCGCTACTTACTGGCGAAGGATTGCTGGAAGGGCGGCGTGTGATCATCTGTGCTATGGAGTTTCAATTCATTTCAGGGAGTATGGGCGCGGCCGTGGGGGAAAAAATCACGCGCGCGATTGACCGCTGCATCGCCGGCAAACTGCCGCTCGTCATCATCTCATGCTCCGCCGGCGCGCGGATGATGGAAGGCGCCGTCAGTCTGATGCAAATGGCCAAAGTCAGCGCCGCGCTGGCCAGGCTCGAGGAAGCTCGCGTTCCTTACATTTCCGTCCTCACCGACCCCACCACCGGCGGCGTTAGCGCCAGTTTCGCCATGCTGGGGGACCTGAATATTGCCGAGCCAGGCGCCCTGATCGGCTTTGCGGGTCCGCGGGTTATTGAACAAACACTCCGCCAAAAGCTTCCGGACGGTTTTCAGCGCTCCGAGTTCCTACTCGAGCATGGGATGCTGGATGCCATTGTGCCTCGCAAGGAGCAGAAGGGATATGTGAGCCGAGTTCTCGGCCTTCTGGCCGCCCCCGGAGCTTCCGGCGAAGACCCGGCTTCCTGAATCAGCACCATCTATGACCTACCTGGAATGCCTCGACCATCTCTCCGAACTCGGCCACGAATTGCGCGCCGTGAAGTACAATCTCGATACCGTGCGGAGCGCCCTCGACGAGCTGGGAAATCCGGAGCGGTCGTATCCTGCCGCGATTATCGCGGGGACGAATGGAAAGGGTTCCACTTGCGCGATGCTGGCTTCGATTCTCGAGCGCGCCGGCTACCTGACGGGGCTTTATACTTCACCTCACCTGGTTCGAGTGAACGAGAGAATCTCCATTTCCAGCCGGGAAATCCCAGACGAGGAGTTTGCGGCGGCATTTACGGAGGCGTGGGAAACCTCGAACAAGCTGCGGGATCGAGGTGTTATAGGCCGTGGCCTGAGCTATTTCGAGCTTCTCACCGCCACAGCATTCCTTCACTTTGCTCGTGCGCGCATCGAGTTCGCAGTGCTCGAAGTGGGAATGGGAGGACGGCTGGATGCGACGAATGTGGTGGAACCCCGGGTCGCGGTCATCACCAACGTCGCTCTCGATCACGAGGAGTTTCTCGGATCCACCCACGCCTCGATTGCCCGCGAAAAGGCGGGCGTGATCAAAGCTCGGCATCCCGTCGTCTCAGGGTGCGAACACCCCGAAGCGCGGGAAGTAATCCGGCAGCGTTGCGTGGAAGCCGGAACGGAACTGCTGGAACTCTCGGGGCTTGCCGTTCCGAAACCGGTTAGCGGGGGCGGTGGACGGTTTATTTTTGACTTCGCGCTGGACGGTCATTCTTTCCTGAACCTTGCTCCCAGCCTGGCCGGACGATTTCAGGTGAAGAATGCCGCGGCAGCGGTGGCAGCGGCCTGCAAACTGAGGCAGCAAGGCTATTCAATCTCGCGCGCGGCCATCAGCGAAGGGTTGCGCGAGGCCCGATGGCCCGGACGTTTGCAGGCCCTCCATCACCGGCCCCTCGTCCTGCTGGATGGCGGGCACAATCCCGCGGCAGCAGAGGAATTGGCGGAATTTATGCGCGAGCAGTTTGGCCAGAGGCGCGTACGCCTGGTCTATGCTTCCATGCGCGATAAATCGATTGAAAGAATTTCTCAAACGCTCTTTCCACTCGCCGCTGAAATTTATGTCACGGCGACGGCCGTGGAGCGTGCGGCCTCGCCGGAAGAAATTCGCGCGCGCGCCGGGTTTGGCTCTGTGCCTGCTTCCATCGACTCTGACCCCGTGAACGCGCTCGAACGCGCCTGCTGGGCGAGCGCAGATGACGACGTCGTGCTCGTCACCGGCTCGCTTTACCTGGTTGGCGCCATTCTACAAGCCTATCAGGAAGGGCGGCTTTCGTTAGAGCCGAAGCCTGAGCCGCTTCACGCTAAGCAATGACAGTCAAAGCACAATCCGGGAGAGTAGCGCAGCGCGGAGTACAAATCGAGACCAAGCAGCCCTCCGGGCGCGGATCAGCCGTTCTCAGTTGGTTGCGCGCTTTCTTCTTCACCGATCCGCTCATTTGTTTCTACACTTTCGTCTGCGGCGCGTTTTCCCTGTCCGGATCGTTATTTGATCCTCACGGCTCCTGGCAGCACCGTTGCGCGCAGATTTGGGCGTCGCTCATTTTGAGGACCGGCGGCATCCGCGTGAAAGCGAGGGGGCTGGAGAACATTCCAAGAGATGGGACGGTGATCTTTTGTTCCAATCACCCGAGCGCGATGGACATTCCGATTCTCCTCGCCACCCTTCCGGTTCAGTTCCGGTTCGTAGCAAAGCGTTCCTTATTTAGTATCCCTTTTTTGGGATGGCACCTGTGGCGTTCAGGCCATGTTCCGGTGGAGCGGGATCGTCCCCATAAGGCATTCAGGAGCCTGGATCAAGCCGCCGACCGCATCCGGGGAGGGCGCCCGGTGGTGCTATTCCCGGAAGGAACAAGGCCACGCGAGGCAGGAGTTGGCCAGTTCAAGAAAGGCTCTTTTTATTTGGCCGTGAAATCCGGAGCGCCTCTGGTGCCCGTCACCATTTCCGGAAGCAGGACGATTCTGAAACCGGATTCGCTGCATGTGCGGCCCGGCTCGGTGGAAGTAACCATCCATCCACCTATTCCGACTTCAGGGTTGACGCTGGATGCGGTGGAAGCGCTTTCTGAGAGTGTGCGCCAGCAAATCCTTTCGTGTTTCCAGATCCCTTAGTTACCGGTCCAAGGCCACCGGTGAGCTATAAGGGGCATCTACTCCCAGTAGGCATGAAATAGGCGAGACTACAGCAGGCTATGCGTTGGACGTCAGAAAATTCGCGGAGGGCGGGGCGGCGGGTATGGGTCTGCGCTCCCGCTTTGATTCTGGCAGCCGCCATGCTGTCGCCCTCTCAAACAGCGCCAAACGCTCCCAAAGCGGCGATTCAGATCAGTCCGTCTGCCCAGGCTCTTCTCAATCACGCCATCCAGGCGCTGGGCGGCCAGCGGTTTCTGAGCTTCAAGACGCTGACGACGCAGGGACGCGCCTTTTCCATTTCGGACGGCGTGGCAAACGGATTCATCATGTACGACAGCAGCGCTGAATACCCTGACAAGCGCCGACTCTCCTACGGCCTCGGCAAAGCGAAGCCGGTTACTTTGATCAACAACGGAAATCAAGGCTGGGAAATTGACCGCTACGGCATCATCGACCAAACGGATAAGCAAATGCGCACCTGGAAGCTGGCTAATCGCTATGGCTTGGAGAACCTTCTGCGGATTCGCGTGCGCGAACCGGGCGTATTGATTGAGACTGGCGGCCAGGATTTCGTTGATAACACTCCAACGCTGATTCTCGACGTCATCGATGTCCGGCAGGTCGATGTTAAGCTCTACCTCGACACCCAGGATGGATTACCCGTCCAAATCTCATATCGCATTCAAGACCCGCAGACCCGCTACTGGGACGACTATACGAATATCTATTCCGATTACCAGGATACTCAGGGAATCGAAACTCCCATGCACCTGGTCCAGTCTGTCAACGGCGAGCGGGTGGCAGAGACTTTCAGGACCGGGGTGAAATACAACGAAACCTACCCGCCTCATTTTTTTGCGCCTAACGGCTATTAGGGCTGGTTGGCTGACTTTGCGAAGGGTAGCCTCGTCTGGTTGCCGTTCAACGTTCAACTTCTGGTTTTGGCTCCCACCACCACCAAAACAACTCCGCCCGCCAGGATGATGCCGCCCAGGATCGGAGGCAGCGGCACTGTCTTCTGAGTCTTAGCTGAGGCCGAGACAGAGCCAACCTTGAACAATTTCTTATGGCTGGTATAAGTGATGCCGCCATAAATCAAGATGATTATGCCGGCAATGACGAGGATGATTCCCACGATACCGTATGCTTTCATGCGAGCTCCCGCGATAGATGCTGATGAGTTGCTGACGCGGCGGTTCTCAACAACGCCTCGGGTAGACTCTTATGCCCTCCGCCGCACGAAGTGAACAATCAAGGAAATAATCGCCAGAATGATCAACAGATGGATGAGCGCGCTAGCGAAATGGAAAACGATGAAACCGAAAACCCATGCAATTAACAGCACAACGAACAGCACAATAAACATAGCTGGCGTCCTCTCGCTGATTGGTACACGGTGTCTGAATTGAGAAAAGCGAATTTTTGAACCGCAGATCGGGCGACCATGTACCTCACACTCTCCGTCCGCTCGCGCCTGAAGGATCAGGCGACTTATCCAGAACATATCCTGAATCCGCTGCGCCGTCAACGCGGCGCTATGTTCCGTAGTGGGTCAGTTTGATGTAGAGGCGGCTTCACGCCGCCATCTGGCGAGGTAAACTCGCCGCTACAAGTCCAAACTGACCGACTACTTTATGTTCCAATGCGGGGATGCGCCTCGCCATCGCCCCAGGCTTCGGAAGCGACCATGCCTGCCAGAATGAATCCCGAACCGATAAGCACTCGGACACCCAGCCGTTCGTTGATTACCCAAAATGAAGTGAGAGCCGCAAAAACCGGCTCGAGGGCAAAAATCAGGGCGGCGTGGGCGGCGGGGACATAGCGCTGCGCCCAGTTCTGAACTCCGAACGCGAATGCGGTTGCGAAAACAGCCGTCACGGCAATCGCGCCCGCAAGCCCCGGCGTAAAGTTCAAGTAAGGGTGCGGGTGAAGAGGCAGCGCCACAGAGGCCAGGATACCCGCAATGAGGATTTGCGCCGGCGCCAGTTGAATGAAAGAATAGCTTCGCGCATAGACGCCCACCATCACAATGTAAGCCGCAAACGCGATTGCTCCCACTAAGGTGAGCCAGTCGCCGCGGTTGATTCCCCGTGAGGTGGAAGGTGAAACGAGCAAATAGATACCCGCAAGTCCCAACAGTGCGCCGGCCGCGCTGCCGGGTCGAAGCCGCACGCCTGCCAGGGGCATGATCACCGGAACCAGAATGACGCTGAAGCCTGTAATAAAAGCGGATTTGGAGGGCGTGGTGTAGATCAGGCCTGCGGTTTGAAAGATATACCCAAGAAAGAGCAGAGTTCCCAGGACTGCCGCTGGCCCAAGACACCGGAGATTGAGTTTGCGCCACCCCAGAGTGAGAAACAGCAGGAGACCTGCGAGCGTGAAACGCCCGGCGATGAAGACGAGCGGAGAAGCATCCTTCAGCGCTTCCTTGACAATCACGAAGGTCGCGCCCCAAATAAACGTGACGAGAATCAACAGCAGTTCAGCTTGCGATCTTTTGGACAAGGCGCCACTCTCGTTGCATCATACGCTCGTGTAGTGTCCAGGAATTGGGTGGACAATACAATGGTGGCACATAACATCGCGCACTTTGCGATGTGAGATCTATGGATCGCAGACCTCGCCAAAAGCGGCCATGTCTGCGCCACCCCGCGTTGCGTCACACCCTAGTGCCACTGGCCATCACCTTCTGCGTGGAGATGCTATACTAATTCTTCAATAACGGCGAGGGCCTTCGCTGATCCCATTTAACTCAGACGTGGAGAGTGGGTGCCACCCCGGGGGAACAGGACATCGGACTGGGCGCTGGCGGCATATTATGGCAGTCTAGCCATGATCATTCCGGGAGGCGCGGTCGCAGGCTACTTGGCCGGTTGGTATCTGGACCGCTATACCGGTCTGAGCCCGGTGCTCGCGGTGGTGGGCGCGATTGCAGGGGGTGCTTCAGGTGTTGCCGAAGTCCTGCAGATCATTTCCCGAACGGAGAAAAATGCTGGCCGCAATGCTAAGCCGGATGATCACGACGAACACTGAAACGCGTCTGCTCCGCTGGATGGTGTTCATTTCGGCGGCTGTGCTGCTTGCGATGCTCCTCGCCGCGAGTCTCCGCTTCGCGGCAGGATTTGCGTGCGGGACCGCAGTATCTATCCTGGGATACCTCTGGCTCCAGAAAGCCGTGGGGCACGCTCTTGGTTCGGGAACGGGCCGCGTTTCCAAGAAACTGGTTTTCGAGCTGATAATACGCTATCCTTTGTTATTCGGAACTCTCTATCTCGTTTACCGGACAAACTGGTTGTCGATTTGGGCGGTGCTGGCCGGCCTTTCGGTTCCGATGGCAGGCGCCGCTGCCGAGGGTCTGTATCAGGTGAAGGGAATGCTTTCTCCTTCGCGTACGGCCCGGAAGATGACCTGAGCAGCCGAAAATTCCACCTTAACCTAGACGAGACGGGAACAGGGAATAGTTTGACCCTGTTGGCGCACCGCTCGCTGCATCTAGATTCAGGCAAGGGGCACGATAAGAGAGACCGCTCCTCTGGACGGAGCCAAGAATGCCGGGCCAGCATCCATTTTGGTTTGCCGAGTTATTGAACAAGCTATTTGGCGGCATTGTAACCGCTTGCCTCGTAAAGCTCGGCATACCGCCCGCAAGTCCGGCAAACCCGATTCCGAAGTACGTCGCTGAAGAAGTTCTGATTATTCTCATTATTGTGGTCGCAGCCGCCATCCTGCGGCTGCGGCTTTCGGTGGAAAAGCCTGGCCGCTTTCAACTGACCATGGAATTTGTGATCGAATTCACCCGTAATATGACGGACGAGATGATCGGCAAAGAGGGAAGGCGTTACGTCGCGCTGATCGGAACGCTCGGAATCTTCATCTGCCTTTGCAATCTGATGAGTTTGATCCCCACGCTTGATAGCCCTACCGCGAACATCGCGGTGCCGCTGGGGTGCGCGCTGCTCGTCTTTGTGCACTATAACTTGCAGGGAATCCGTCATCATGGCATCTTCGGATATCTGAAGCATCTGGCGGGACCGATGGCGGCCATTGCCATTCTGATGTTTCCTATTGAGGTTTTCAGTAATGTTTTGCGCATGTTATCACTGAGCGTCCGTCTTTGGGCGAACATGATCGCTGGAGGCATGGTCGAAAACGTCTTTACGGAATTGATTCCAATCGTGGTTCCTGCTATTTTCATGGCACTGCACATTTTCGAATCGCTGTTGCAGGCCTACATCTTCATGATTCTTCCGGCGCTCTATATCGCCCTCGCCACGCAGGAAGAACACTGATCGGGCGGCGATTGGGCGTAATTTCAATCAGCGCTTCGCGCCGTAGCGGCGTAAAGATGCAAAGGAGATTACCAAGTTGCGACAGAAGATGATGCTTTTCCTAACGGGGATTGTTGGGCTTTTCGTGGCCGTCCCAGCCTTTGCTCAAGGGGCCACCCATACGGCGGCTGCAACCGGCACCCAGTTGGGCGCCGTTGCCGCCGGACTCGGCATCGCAATTGCCGCCGGTTTATGCGGCATCGGGCAGGGTAAGGCTGCTGCCAGCGCCTGCGAGGGCGTGGCACGCAATCCCGGAGCGCGTCCTGCGATCTTTACCTTCATGATTCTCGGCCTGATCTTTATCGAGTCTCTGGCGCTCTATACATTTGCGGTCGCCATGATCATCCTGTTCAGATAGGCTTCCCAGAGCCCCACCTGCTGATCTCTACCGGAACTGCACGCTCCCGCTCTGCGGGCAGCACTTTTCCTTTTGCCGGCTCACGCCAGTGCCGGGATGTTGCGGACTAGCCGCTTCCTTCACACACTCACAGCTTGGGGTTCGTAGATGCAGCCTTAAGCCGTTATTTCGCACAGCGGGCAAATCCGCCCTGCCCCCCGCCCGCGAAAGTCTGGCACTACAGCAATGAGCCGGCGGCCCTCATAATCAACTGCATATGAAGACGAATCGACACCTTTTCCTGCTGGCCCTGTTCCGTACATCACGGAGCGTCGCTGCGGGAATGATCGCTATCGCCTTTCCCTATCTTATCCTCCGGGTGTTACACGACTCAGCGTTGATCCTTGGCTTACTTTATACAGCCGCGGCTCTCGCTACCGCTGCCTTCGGACTTGGTTTCGGTTTTCTCACTGACGTTTGGGGGCAAAAGAAAACGCTGATCGCTGTGGGCCTCATGTTGCCGGCAAGCTCCGCTCTGGTGTTCGCGTCGAATTGGCTACCGGCCCTTTTCCTTGGCTGCATCATTGGCGGATACTCGGCGACCGGATCGCTGATGGAGGGGGGAGTGGGCGGCGCTGCCCAACCTTCCCAGGTGGTGGCGATCAGCGAGCTCACCGACCGGAATAACCGCACGTTCGTTTTCTCCTTTTTCACCTTCCTCAGCGGAATCACGGCGGCGGCGGGCGCCTTGATGGCGCGCCTCTTCACGGTCCACAATGTGTTCCTGGCTTCAGCCCTGATTTCTCTGGCAGGGATCGCCTGCTTAATCCCGCTCCACTTCCGGGAGTACCGTGGAGACATTCGTCGCTTGAGCAGCCGTGAAATCATTGGTAAGTTCAGTCTGACGGGCGCGCTGAACGGATTTGCGGCGGGCCTCATTGTGCCTTTTCTGATTCCCTTCTTTGTAATCGTCTACCACGTGCCGAAATCACAGATGGCTGTGTACGGCTTTATTGCGGGCGCACTGGCCTCCTTCGCCGTCCTGGCAGCCCCTCGCATGGACCGGATGTGGGGTTTCGTGAACAGCATCGCGTGGACGCGCGGATTAGGCACGGCGCTCCTGCTCCTGCTGCCGTTAACTCACGACGCTCTGCTGGCGTTGCTGGTTTATTTCGTTACTCCGTCATTACGGGTAATGGCGATGCCGGTTCAGCGGACGGCGCTCACCGAAATGGTTCATTCCGATGAGATCGGCCGCGCTATGGGGTTGAACCAAGTCGCCCGGCTGACAGCCTCTTCGGGGGCAATCGCTTTCACGGGCTACATGTTCGACCTTTCGGATATCGCCCTGCCGTTCTACGTCTATGCCGGCGTTATGGCCTTCAATATTTACTTGTATTTCCGGTTCTTCAGGCCGGTCGAGTCGCGGCTAGAGGATTCGGAACGCTTGCAACCCTGAGCTTGACATCCCGTAGCGCCGACCTTCAGGTCGGCACGTGCCGGGCTAAAGCCCGGCGCTACAAAACGCACAAGATCAATGCCTCTAGCCACGTTGATCATCTTTGCCGCCGCCTATACCGCCATTGCCGCCGGCCGGCTGCCTGGATTCCCGGTGAGCCGGGCCAGCGCGGCGATTATTGGCGCCGTGGCGATGATTGCCGCGGGCGCTTTATCCCTTCGCGACGCCTTCTTCTCCATCGACTACAACACCATCGCCCTCTTGTTTGGCATGATGGTTGTCATCGCTTTCCTCAGGCTTTCCGGAGTTTTCCGGCTGGCTGGGGCGAAGGCCCTGAAGCATACTCACCGGCCCGTTATACTCCTCATTGCGGTGGTCTGCGCTTCCGGGTTTCTTTCTGCCTTTCTAGTCAACGACGCGGTTTGCCTCGCCTTCACGCCACTCGTTTTAGACGTGGCGTCGGATTTGCGCCGGAATCCTGTGCCTTACCTTCTTGGCCTGGCGATGGCGGCCAACGCAGGAAGCTGCTGTACGATCACCGGCAATCCGCAGAACATGATCATTGGAAGCGCTTCGGGAATCCGCTACACGTCATTCGCTGCGGCATTGTCGCCGGTAGGCGCCATCAGCTTGGTTCTTGTGGTTGTGGTGGTCGTATGCTTCTACCGGCAGGAATTTCGCTTCTCGGAGCGGTTCACCTTCCTGCCCAGCCCGGCGGAGCCAGTCAAGCCAGCAAAGATCGACTGGGTGATGCTGTGGAAACCGATAGCGGCTACGGCAGGGATGGTCCTCTTTTTTTTCCTTGGCGTGCCCGCGCCCGTCGTGGCGCTGGTTGCCGCGGCTTTCCTACTGGCGACACAGCGCGCCAAGCCTGAGGACGTTTTCGGTGAGGTCGACTGGTCTCTGCTGGCGCTGTTTTGCGGATTATTCGTTATCGTCGCGGGCGTAGAAAAAACGCCGCTGTTTTCGGCACTTCCCGCGCTCGCCGCCCGGCTGAGGTTTCAAAATGCTGCCATCCTCAGCGCGGCTTCCGGAGCGCTTTCCAATCTAGTGAGCAACGTGCCCGCGGTTCTGCTTCTAAAGCCGCTAATTCCTCACCTGCCTCATGCCGCACGCTCCTGGCTGCTTCTCGCCATGTCCTCCACGCTGGCCGGCAATTTAACCATTGTCGGCTCGGTGGCCAACTTGATCGTGATCCATGGCGCGCGGCGCACCGTTGAAATCAGTTTTTGGGACTATTTCAAAGTGGGTGCGCCTCTGACGGTGGTCACGATTGTGACCGGGGTTTTCTGGCTAGCCCGATGATCTGCTCCCGGCTACAGCACCTCTGGACGGATCAGATCTTCGATGGTTTCCCGGGGGCGAATGAGCTTTACGGATTTTCCGTGCACCAGCACTTCCGGCGCTCGGGGACGGGAGTTGTAGTTCGAAGCCAGGGAATAGCCGTAAGCCCCGGCTGTCAGGAGGGCGAGTAAGTCGCCTTCGCGCACTGGCGGCATCTCCCGATCGCGCGCGAAGAAATCGCCGGTTTCGCAGATGGGGCCCACAACGTCGGCGCGAACCGTTCCGTTAAGTCCGGCACGCAGCGGCAGGATCTCATGAAACGACCCATAGAGCGCCGGGCGAACCAAGTCATTCATGCCGGAATCAACGACTACAAAAACCTTGCCGGGACCACCTTTGACATACAGCACCCGCGTCAAGAGAAGGCCGGAATTAGCTACGATCGAGCGTCCCGGCTCAACAATGAGCCGGTAGGGAGACCCGCGCAGGCGCGCCTCAAGCCCTCGCGCAAGCCGGGAGAAATCAAGGGGTTGCTCATTGTCGTACCGAATTCCAAACCCGCCTCCAAGGTCCAGAAACCGCAGGGCAACGCCTTCTGTTTCGAGATCGCCGGCGAGACTTTTGATTTCGTCGAACGCTTTGAAAAATGGCTCGGCGTTGAGAATCTGCGAGCCAATGTGGCAGGCGATGCCGCACGCGTCAAGGCCAGCTTGCTTGGCTGACCGGTAAAGTGAGACCGCTTCTTCTTTTGGTACCCCAAATTTGTGAATCGTCTGGCCCGTAGAGATGTAAGGATGAGTTTCCGCCTCAACGTCCGGATTGACCCGGATGGCGATCCGGGCCTGGCGGCCAAGGGTGTGGGCGCGGCTACGGATCAGTTCCAATTCGCCCGCTGATTCCACGTTAAACATCAAGATGCCCGCCTCAAGCGCCGCGTCGATTTCCGCCTGAGTCTTGCCCACGCCGGAATATACCACCCGGGATGCGTTCCCTTGAACCTTTACGACGCGCGCCAGCTCACCGCCCGAGACCACGTCAAAACCCGCCCCGGCATCTCCGAGCAGCTTGAGAATGCTGAGATTGGAATTGGCTTTTACGGAGTAGCAGAGCAGTGAGGAGAATGAGGCCAAACAGTCCGCAAGGCACCGGAAATTTTGCAGGATGGTAGCCTGGCTGTAGACGTAAACGGGAGTGCCGAACCGTGCCGCGAGCGCCGTCAGAGAGACCTCTTCGCAGCACAGTTCGCCGGACCGGTACTCAACGTGCGGATTGGAAAATTTCATCGTTTACCGCGCCTTAATTACCAACAGCGTTTGGTCATCGAGAGGAGCGCGGCCTTGCTCAAACTTCCCGACTTCACGAAAAACTCGGTCAATAATTTCGTTTACATTCGAATGAGCGCGTTCGCGCAAGATATTTTCCAGGCGGTGATTGCCAAACTCCTGCCGCCGGGCGTCGTTGGCTTCCAGGAGCCCATCGGAGAACATGGCCAGCAGGTCGCCTTTCTGGAGGACGAGCGAAGTTTCCTCGTGCTCTGCATGGTCGAGAAGCCCAAGGGGAACGCCTTCGGCGCGAATGGCGTGAACGTGCCGGCCGCGCACCAGGATGGGAAGCGGCATGCCGGCATTCGCGAGCCGCATGGTCCGCGTCTTCGACTCCCAGACGCAATAGGTGAGCGTGATAAAATGCGCCTCGATTTTCCGCTCCAGGAGAAGAAGGTTGAGTTTCTTGAGCATTTCCGCCGGACTGAGGCGCTGCGGCGCCAGGCTGCGGAGGGTGCCCATGGCCAGCGCGCCGTAGAGCGCCGCGGGCGCGCCCTTGCCGCTCACATCGCCAATCGCCAGCACGTGGCGATCCTTGCCATAGGCCATGAAATCGTAGAGATCGCCTCCCAGCTCGCGCGCGGGACGGAACCGGGCGCCCACTTCCAGCCCCGCGATGGAGGGATTTGGCGCAGGCATCAGGTGTGTCTGGATTTCCCGGGCTCTCTCCAGATCGCGCTCCATCCGCGCTTCACTCCGTACGACGCGTTCGTAGAGGCGGGCGTTCTCAATGGCAACGGCGAGCTGCGGCGCGAGCGTAGAAAAAAGTCGCACGTGCTCTTCCGTGAAATAGTTGACTTGAGCGCTGACCATGTCCGCCACGGCAATCACCCGGTCGCGGTAGATGAGAGGCACGGCGAGCTCTGAGCGCATCTCCGGATCGACGAAGACGGGCCGCGGATCGCGCGTGACATCCGGGATAATCAGAGGACGCCGCGCGGCGGCGGCAGCGCCCACCGCGCCCTGGCCGTAGCGCACCGTAAACTTGTCCGGAGTACTCTGGTCCTGCTTCATGGAGATCACGGCGTTGAAAGTCTGCGAAGCGTCGTCCGCCATCAGAATGGCAAAGCGGTCATAGTTAATTAACCGCTTGGTGAGCGTCGCGATCTTGCGCAACAACTCGTTGAGCACGAGCACCGAGCCGAGCTCGCGGCTAATTTCATTGAGCAATTGCAGCGCGCGCGCCTGGCGCACGCTGCGGCGGTAAAGCCGGGCATTCTCGATTGCGGTCGCAACACGCCCGCCGAGCAGCTCGAGCAGGTTTTGGTGTTGCTCGGTGAAAAAGCCGCGCCACGGCGCCTCGAGATCGATCACACCAATAACCCGGTTCTTGAAGATTAATGGGACCGCCAGCTCCGAACGCACGTCCGGAATCGTCTGAATGTAGGCGGAATCTTCGGTAACATCGTTCACCAGAACCGATCGGCGGGTTTGCACGGCCCGCCCCACAATGCCTTCTGCCACCTTAATCCGGAGATTCTTGACGGCGTCGTGTGGATGCCCTACGCTGAACCGGACCGCCAGCTCCTGCGCTCGCTCGTTGACGAGAAGGATGGCGAAGATTTCATAATCAATAACGCTCTTCACCATGCCGGCGATGCGCTGCATGAGCTCGTCAAGATCGAGCGTCGTGTTCAGCCGCTCGCTCACTTCGAGCAGCAAGCGAAGCAACTCCGTCAGCTCCAGCGGCTTCGGAGGCGTTCTTATGGTTTCGCTCATCTTGGATCTTTTCCTGGATCGGCCCTGAGCCGGCTTCGGTCAGGGCTGCGCCCTCGCTCGTGGGAGAGTGGCCGGAAGTGAAGGAGATGGTTACCGGCCGTGCAGAATCCGGTGACGACGCCCGCAGGTTAGCCTGAACATGCCTATTCTACCACATCAAGTTTCGACGCCCGGAGAATCACAACATCAGGTTCGCGCAGGTGAGAGGTTTTTAGCAGTAATAAGACAGCCGCCATCGGAAAGCGGCTATCGCTATTTCTTTCGCGGCGGCTGCGACGGCCGCATTTCGATCCGGCTGGCCAGTGCCGTTTGCGGCAGCGCGTACAGATCAATAACTGTTTTGGCGATATCTTCGCCAGTCAGTTTCC
Organism: Terriglobia bacterium; assembly: GCA_030040995.1. Lineage (GTDB taxonomy): Bacteria > Acidobacteriota > Terriglobia > UBA7540 > UBA7540 > JASHON01. The sequence continues at coordinate 36,598 of JASHOS010000064.1, forward strand.
AGCTTTCGCGCGCCCGCGAGCCGGGCGCGGCGGCGAAATCCGTAGCGACGCTGCCAGGCATGATATAGGTCACGCGGATGCCGTCGTAGCGAATGTCCTGCATTATTGCCTCGCTGAAGCCGTTCAGCCCGAATTTGGAAGCGTTGTACGCGCTCCCGCCCGGAAACGCATTCACGCCCGCCAAGCTGGATATATTGAAGATGTAGCCGCCTCCGCGCTGCCGCATTAACGGAATCGCCGCGTGGCAGCAGTAAAACACCCCGGAGAGATTCGTCTCAATCACCGTATCCCACTCTTCAGGTGTCATCTGATCGACCGGCTTAAAGATACCAACTCCGGCATTGTTCACCAAAATATCAACTCCTCCGAAAGTCTCAACAGCGCCGCCGATGACCTTGCGGCAGTCATCGTAGCGCCGCACGTCAGCTGTAACTCCACCGGACCGGCCGCCGGTTGCACTTCGGCTGAGGGCTTCGAGAGCCGTCATCAGACGCGCCTTGTCCTTGCCGCAAATAAAGACTTTGGCGCCTTCCTTGGCCAGATTCTCGGCAATACTGAATCCAATCCCGCGGGTTCCACCGGTCACGACGGCAACTTTATCGTTCAGTCTTTGCATCTAGAGCCTCCTGCCCCATCGTTCTTTGATTCCTCTCGTTTATAATTTATACACGACGACATAAGTCCGCGACGCTCGGTCGCTGTAGCGAATTTCGCCGCTCATAGAGCGGCGCTACAACAAAATAGCCCTCGCGGACTTATGTCGCTCAGTATAGCTTGAATTAATTATCAACTGTAGGAAGCACGAGTTCAAAGCTTTTAAGAGGAGATCGCCATGACGAGTTTGGAGCAGCAGCTCCGCGACGAGGGTTTTGGCGTGACGTATGTTTGGCAAGACGGTCCGGGCGCTGTCTATCCCGATCACACCCATCCCACCGTAACGGCGCACATCATCCTCGAAGGAGAAATGACGCTCACTTGCCAGGGAAAAACGCAAACTGTGAAACAGGGAGAACGGCTCGACGTTCCCGCCAACACGGTCCATTCGGCGCGGATGGGACCGTCAGGATGCCGGTACTTAATCGGCGAAAAATAAGGCTGCGTCAAAACTGAGGGAACTGGATCCCGGCGCTTCTCATGTACTCCTCGACCGCTTGTAAGTCTTCCGGCGTATTCACTCCCATCGTATCCTGCGAAGTTTCAACCACCGTGATCGCAATGCCATTCTCAAGAAAGCACAGTTGCTCTAGCCCTTCGGCGCTTTCGAGCTCCCCGTGGGGCAAGCTTCGGAATTCCTCCAACACCTCCGCCGTATAGGCATAAATCCCCAAGTGTTTGTAGTATCGCTGGGGAGCATTGCCGTTCCGGTAAAACGGGATCGGGCTGCGCGAGAAGTAGAGTGCGCGCCCTGCGGCGTCCGTCACTACCTTGACCTTGTTCGGGTCGCGCGCTTCATTGCTGTCCAAGGCGATCTTCAGCGTCGACACCTGACTTTGCGGCGAGTCATGGAACGGCTGAAGCAATAAGTTGATGTGCGTTGGGCCGACCAGTGGTTCGTCGCCTTGTATATTTACGTAAATCGCGCCTTGCTCCCCCTCCTTTTTCTGCCGCGCCAGAACTTCGAGAAGCCGGCCGGTTCCAGACCGATGAGCCGGCGAAGTCATCATGACAGGAATGCGAAGGGAACGGCACCATTCCAAAATCTCGTCGGAATCGGTTGCAACAAGTAATTCGGAAAGCTGGTTCGCGGCGCGCGCGCGCGCATAGACCCAGGCGATCAGAGGATGCCCGAGAAGCGGCAACAGCGGCTTCCGGGGCAGACGCGTGGATTCGAGCCGGGCAGGAATAACTCCGATAATTCTTTTTGACATGGCCGTAGGGGTACGGCTTGCCGTACCCTTCATGGTCCGGGAAATGGGGCCAGGGTGCGGAAGCCGCACCCCTACCGCCGTCGCGCCCCGCGAAAAGCAGGGTAGCGCGGACCTCCGCTTTTGAGGTCGCGGCTTGTCCTTCGGGTGAGCGAAAAGCCGCAGACCGCAAACACGGCGGTCTGCGCTACTTCCGCACGTCAGGCGGTGAATCCCTCAAAAACCTCGGCCCCGCGGTATTGGGCGCGGTCACCGAGTTGCTGTTCAATGCGCAGCAGGCGGTTGTACTTCACCAACCGTTCCGAGCGAGTCAAAGCGCCGATCTTAATCTGCCCGGCGCCTGTTGCGACGGCAAGGTCCGCAATCGAATCGTCTTCCGTTTCACCCGAACGCGCGCTGATCACTGCGTGGTAGCCGTGCCGGCGGGCGAGAGCTAATACGGCAAGGGTCTCGGTGAGCGTTCCTACCTGGTTTGTCTTGACAAGCACGGCGTTGGCTACGCCTTCCCGAATGCCTCGCTGAAGCCTGTCAGCCCTCGTCACGAAAATGTCATCCCCAATTAATTGGCAGCGTACCGAGAGCCGCGCCGTTAGGTCTTTCCATCCAACCCAGTCCTCCTCACCAAGCCCGTCCTCAACGGAAACGATGGGGTAGCGACTCACCCATTTTTCGAGGCGCTCAATGAATTCCAAGGAAGTCAAAGATACATCTTCGACGGCGAGATGATAGCCGCGGCGATTGGCAAACTGGCTGGCCGCCACGTCGACGGCGATTGCAGCCTCTTTCCCGGCTTTCAGGCCTGCCCGCTCAATAGCTTCGACCATCAACTCGAAACCCGCCTCATTGGACTCGAGCTCCGGCGCGTAGCCACCTTCGTCCGCAACACCCGCCCGGTATACGCCGCGCGATTGAAGAACTTGCTTCATCGCTGTGAAGATGGAGGCAAGGTCCGCGATAGCGGCTGAGAAGCTCGGGGCGCGCAGCGGAACGGCGAGAAAATCCTGAAAATCCATATTGCCGCCACCGTGCATTCCTCCGCTCAGGATGTTCACCATGGGCACGGGAAGCTCTCGGGCTCCCAGGCCTCCCAGATAACGGTAGAATGGCAGGCAGGCGGAAGCGGCAGCCGCTTTCGCCGCCGCCAGTGAGACGCCAACAACCGCGTTCCCCCCCAGGCGCTTCTTCTCCGGCGTCCCGTCCAGGGCGATTAGTTTGCCGTCTAGCGCGCTCTGATCCAAGGCGTCGATGCCTGTTACTTCGGGAGCAATAATCTGCTCGACGCTGGAAACCGCCTGGGTGACGCCGCGGCCAAGATATTCCGCCGGATCGTGGTCACGCATTTCGACGGCTTCCTTCTTTCCCGTGGAGGCGCCCGAAGGAACTGTGGCTCTCCCCACGGCGCCGTCCTGAAGCAACACGTCCACTTCAACGGTCGGATTTCCCCGCGAGTCGAGTACCTGGCGGGCCTGAACATGTTGGATGCGTGCCATAAGGCCTCTTTCAAACACGGCTCCCAAAACCCTTCACCCGGCTCGCGCCGGCCGCTCGCCACCCTCTCCGCGAGCAGGAGAGGGAATGGTGGTTGGGTTATTTTCATGCTTCGCGGGTGTCGCGAAGCGACATGACGACTCATACAGTGCGCATCTGGCTCTGCTTGAAGATTACATGATCATGCGCATTATTTTTTGTGGCCAACCTGGTCGGGGCAAGCCCCCGCCCCTACGAGTCACTACTGCGTTTGACCAGCCTGCTCAATCGCCTGCTGCACCCCTATCTCCGGTTCCAGCAAGAGCCGGCTTCCTAAACCTATCACGCGCTGTTTGGTGGCGTTGTCACGGATGTATTCAACGGGTGACTTTCCATCAATGCGCGCGACCATGAGCCCGCCGAGGTGCCAGACGGTCATTCTCTCGAAGTCGCGGTCGTGCTCGCGTCCGGCGCTTTCAACGAGCGCCCGCCAGAATTCCCGGGCGGCGGCACAATAGGATTCCCGGTATTCCCTTCGATGAAACGCCTTCAAAAGAAGGTGATTCAACAAGAAGCCCGCGTCGAACGCCGGATCACCCCAATGTACCACTTCGAAGTCGATGAGGCAGATCGCTCCATTCTTCACCAGCATGTTTTTGGGACTGTAATCGCCGTGGACCACGGCGGCACGAATGTTCCGGGAAGCATCAATCAGTTGTTCGTAGGTCGAATTTAACTCGGGGTGGCGTGCTGCCGTTGTTCGGTAGTAAGGATCAATGCGGAGCTGGTTGAAGACAGTCTGGTCGAGAAATCGCTCCCGCAGCTCCGGGCGTCTCCCCCCTGCCTGCATGACCCTCGCCAGCAACTCTCCCGCCTGCCGCGCCACATTCAAGTCTACTTTTCCGGCGAGAAGCTGGTACTTCCAGGATTCGGAACCAGCCGGGGCAGCTTTCATAATGTAAAGATAGTTGGAGCGGTCGATATCAATAATCTCCGGGACCGTCTGCCACCCCAAAATTTCACCCAAGCTGAGGATTGCGTCAGCTTCGCGAAAAATCCGCCCGCGCTCAGAACGCCAATCGTCTTTAACCCGAAGCTTGGCGAGAGACTGCTTCACCACCCAGCGCCTGTCCGGCTGCCGCGGCCACTCGGCAATGAATACGGCATTGGAGACTCCTCCGCCCATTTCGCGGACCCGGATTTCCTCCGCTTCTGCCGCAAGCCCCCGAAAGATGAGATAGCGGCGAAGATTTTGAGCCGACAACGCGAGGCCTTCGGAATTCACCATTGTGATTCAGCCGCTGCACGGTATTATTATGGTTTGAGCGCCATGACCAACTAACCAAAGGCTCCGCCCTTGACTTGATATGCCGTAGCGCCGACCTTTAGGTCGGCAGTTGCCGGGCTAAAGCCCGGCGCTACAAAACTTCGCGGGCGTCGCGAAGCGACATGACCGAGTAACTTGAAAGGAAGAAACATGAAGAAGTGGCAAGTGGCGGTGATGGTTATCGTCCTCGTTGTGATCGTCGTGGTTGGCTCTTTCGCGGGCATTCGCAACAACATGGTGCGCAAGAAGGAGCAGGTGAGCTCCGCGTGGTCGCAGGTGGACGTGGTGATTCAGCGGAGGGCGGACCTGATTCCGAACCTCGTCAACACCGTCAAGGGCTTCGCAGCGCACGAAACCGAGGTGTTTGCGGACGTGGATCGCGCCCGCGAAGCACTGTTGAACGCGCAGTCGCCCGGCGACCGGATTCAGGCCAACGGCCAATTGGACGGAGCATTGGGCAGACTACTTGCCGTGGTGGAGAATTATCCGCAGCTCAAGTCTAACGAAAATTTCCTGGAATTGCAGGACCAATTAGAGGGCACGGAGAACCGCATCGCCGTTGAGCGGCGGCGATACAACCTGGCCGTTCAGGACTATAACACTTATATCGGCTTGTTTCCGAATAACATTGTCGCCGGCTTCACGGGCTTTGCGCGCGATAACGACTATTTCAAAGCCGCTCCCTACGCACAGCAGGTTCCCCAAGTGGCATTCCCTGCCGCGCCCGCGGTGAAGAACTAAGCGGATTGCTGACTGCTGATATCTGTCACACGCGGCTGTTCCCACCTGCCCGACTCTGCTGACCGGAACACGGCCTCGATCACCGCCATATTCCGGATTGCATCTTCAATGGAAACCGGCGCGCCGCCTCCTTCGCGCACCGCCTTTGAAAACACGTCGGCTTGGATGGTGTATTGGTCGCAGGCCGGCACGTTTTCCGCGCTCACGCCGCCGCCAAAGACGTCGCGCCCGTCATCGACGAAGAGCCGGCATGGCCGGTCATTAGGGGCGTTAAACGGAATTTCAATTTCCACACGACCCTGCGTTCCGAGGAACTGCATCCGCTGATAGGGGACAAGTTGGGTGCTGCACGTAAAAACAGATTGTCCGGAGGGAAATTCCAGTATCACCGAGCTCAGCCGGTCGATTCCTAGTTCGGGATCTTTCTCGATCAGGCCCACGACGCGCAAGGGCTCTTCATCGAACATGAATCGCGATGTGGTAATCGGGTAACAACCGATATCCATCAGCGCCCCGCCGCCGTACTCGGGGACGTTGCGGATATTGGCAGCGTCCCGATTGAAGTAGCTGAAGAAACCCAGGATCGAGCGCAAGCGGCCAATTCGGCCCGAGCGGATCAGCTCGCGGGCGCGAAGCCATTGAGGGTGCGTGCGCACCATGAAGGCCTCGCCAACTTTCACCTTGGCGCGGTCCCGCGCCGCCAGCAGGCTTTTCGCTTCCTCTACCGTGAGGCTGAGCGGCTTCTCACAGAGGACGTGCTTGCCCGCCTCCGCCGCCTTCAGTGTCCACGGCACGTGAAGATGATTCGGAAGCGGGTTGTAAACGGCTTCGATCTCCGGGTCAGCCAAGAGGTCTTCATATGACCCGTAGGCCTTGGCAATTCCAAGCGCGCGCGCGGCATCTTCGGCCTTCTGCCGGTGGCGTGAGGCGATTGCCGCCACTTCAGTCCACGCGCCCTTCTGCATCGCCGGTATTACTTTTCCGGTAGCGATATGGGCCACGCCCAAAACGCCCCACCGCACTTTGTTTGGCACCAATACCGCCTCCTGGGAGAACCCGATCGCAGATATCACAAGGCGATGTCTGCATTGCAAGGTCACGTAGTCGGTCAGTTTGATGTAGAGGCGGCTTCATGCCGCCATCTGGCGAGGTAAACTCGCCGCTACAAGTCCAAGCTGATCCACTACCCAATGTCATAAAACCTTGTTTTCTCAACAAGGTTTTCGCTGACCTCCTCACCCGCCTGCGGGCAGGAGCCGCTCCCGCTTGGCGGGACCGCCCTCTCCCCCAAGGGGGCGAGGGCAGAGTGTCCGTGAACTTTGGTTGTGGCGCCGCTGCGCTGCACCACGCGGCAGGTGTTACATCCTGGCTTGGCCGCGTGGTTGGCCGACCTAGGGCGTAGGAGTTACTTCCAGATCTATTTCCGTGTTTACCACGACGTTGGTATTGGCGTTCATAATTCCTGTAACGGTGATCTGGGAACCGCCCGAGGGAGTCGGCTCTCCCGGACCAATTCCCCTGCAGCTCGCGAACAGTAACAACAGGAAAAGAAGAACGCCAAACGTGAAAACGTGGGACGCGACGCGTATGAAACCATAGGCGCGACGGCCTCGATATTGGCGGGTCAACTGGTCACCCTTGATCAGCAAGCCCAAAGTCAGGAGCAGCCACACCCCGGCCAAAATGAGCAGCCAGCGGGGCGGCAGCTTCTGGCCGGACCAGAACTTCCAGACAGAGACCTGTTTGGTGGTAACGATGCTCAGCGAGACCGTGGAGGGCGTCTTGCCGTTCGGGATTACCTCGTCGGGCGAGAATGCGCACCGCGCGCCAGCCGGCAAACCCTCACTGCAAGACATCGTCAACTCCTGGTTGTAACCGTTCACTGGCGTTATGACAATGGTATAACCGGCGGTTCCCCCCGCGATGACCGTGTCGGAAATGGGAGTTGACGAAAGCGAGTAAGTTTCCAGCAAGAGGGTGAGCGGAACCGTCGCGGTCTGCGAGCCGCTCGTTCCTTGGACGTAGAAGTTGTAAGGATTCGAAGTCGAAGAGGAAAGGTCGCCCAGAGTGAGCGTGCTGCTCCCCCCGGGGACGATAGCCGACGGGCTAAAGCTGCAAGAGGGGGCTGTAATGCACGAAAGCGCGATCGTGCCTGAGAAGCCGGCGGCCGCCGTCGCGGTGACGGTGAAGTTTGCGGTGGTGTCGCCGATCAGCGTAACCACGGTTGGCGCGGAAGACGAAAGAGAGAAGAGCGCCGTGCCCGTTCCCGTCAAAGCCACAGTTTGCGGGCTGCCGGTAGCCGTGTCGGAAATGCTGAGGGAACCGGAAAGAGCGCCGCTCTCAGTGGGCGTGAACTCAACGCTCACCGAGCAGCTTTGGCCGACGGCCAGGACATTCTCCAGGGCGAGGCAAGTGTTGGTTTCCGCGAAGTTAGTGCTTGTGCCCACGGTGATTGCGGTGATATCCACTGTTGAGCTGCCCGTGTTGGTGATGGTTACCGTTTGCGGAGCGCTGGCCGTGCCCAGCTTGGTGTTTGTAAACGTCAAGCTGGAAGGTGTTACCGTCACCGATGAGGATGAAGTGACGCCCGAGCCCGTGAGGGTGATGGTCTGCGTACCGGGGGTAGCGGCAGGCTCCTCGTCGTTGTCGGTAAGAGTAAGCTGCCCGGTATCCGATCCCGATGCCGGCGGGGTAAACGTTACATTAATGGTGCAGCTTCCTCCGCCCGCCGATACAGTGCCGACGCAATTGTTGGTTTGCGCGAAGTCGGTGGTCGTTGTAATGTCCGAGTCAAATTCAAAGGTGAGGGGCGCCGTCCCTTCGTTTACAATGGTGATCGGCTGCGCGGGGCTGGTTACGCTGATTTGCTCGTTTCCGAAATTCAGCTTGCCGGGAGAAATCGTGAGGCCAGGCGCGTTGGTGGGCGCAATTTCTGCCACAAACGCATTACCTGCAACGCCGCCCAAAGCGGGCTGATAGGCGGCTACCGTGGTTGGGAAATTAGAAGATGTCGTCGATCCCGTGATATAGGCATCGTCCGAGCTATCGAGCGCGATCGCCTGGCCAAAATCCGCTCCGCTGCCGCCCAGATATGTGGAAAAACTCAAGCCGCTGCCGGCCGGGTTTATTTCGGTCACAAAGACATCGGCGCAGAGACCCGACCCGCAGTTGCTCCCACCCGTAATGCCCAACAGGCCCTGTGTCGCGTTAGAGAGCGGAAAATTGCTTGACTCAGAGTAACCCACGATCCAGGCGTCGCCCGAAGAATCAACCGCAATCCCGTTCCCCTGGTCAGTCCCGCTTCCTCCCAGGTAAGTGCCGTAGAGCTCTTTCGAGGCCGTGGTTGAATTTCCCGGACTGAGTTTAACCACAAAGGCATTTTGTGTTCCGGTCAGACCCGACTGGAAGGGCGGAGTGGTGGTCGAAGAACCTGCTGTTGGGAAATTATTCGATTGGGTGTAGCCGGTAACGTAAATATTGTCCGAAGAATCCAGACCCAGTCCGAGGGCTTCATCTTGCCCGCTTCCTCCGAGATAGGTGGAGAAAACCAGTTGCGCGGCACCGGAATTTTTCGGAGTTAATTCACTGACGAAAGCGTCGGAGCTGCCGGCGTTGGCGCTTTGAACCGGGTTCGCAGTTGGGAAATCAGTCGAATAAGTGTACCCGGCGACGAAGACATTACCCGAGCTATCCAGCTTGATGGCTTGCCCGCTATCCGCCTGCGAGCCGCCCAGATACGTAAAATACATGAGCTGCGTCCCGGCAAAGTTTACTTCTGCGACGAAGGCGTCCGAGGCGCCGGCAAACGTGCTCTGATCGGGAGTGGTTCCGGCGGGAATGGCAATATTGGCCGATTGAGTGGAACCCGTCACCCAGGCGTCACCGCTTGAATCCACGGTAATCCCGTTTCCCTGATCCAGCTCGCTGCCACCGAGGTACGAAGAATAGGTCAAAGTACTTCCCGTGCTGCCCACTGCCGTGACGAAGGCGTCACCGTTTCCGCCATAGGTTGTTTGGAAGGCTGTGGTGGAGGAGGTCGAAGTAGGCGTGGGTGTAATGGGGAAATCCGTCGAATAGGTGACGCCCGTAACATACATGGTATCCGTATTGCTAAGAGCACACGCGTACGCGGCATCTGCTCCTGATCCTCCAAGATAGGTTGAATAAACAAGAGCGGTGTCAGTGGGGTTCAATTCGGCAACGAACGCGTCACCGCTGCCGCCGTAGCTTGTCTGCTTCCCATTCAGAGTGGGGAAATTGCTTGAATTCGTCTCTCCGCAAATATAAGTATCATCGTTGCTGTCGACGCCAATGCCGTAAGCAATGTCGCCTCCGTTGCCGCCAATGTAAGTCGAGTAGAGCAGCACCGGGTCGATGATCAGCGGTTTCCTGCGGTCATATCCCACTGCCGCGAGTCCCACCTCATCCTTCGCAAGCCGGACGTAGCGCACCGCGACGGGAACGTGTCTGGAGCCGCTCTCTTGGTATGCAACAGGACGGCGCAGCGACACTTGGCCCGCCTTGGTCCCTATAATCACCTCCCCATCCGCATTCAGTTTCACCTGCCCGGCGGTTTGAATTTGCAACCGCACCCGGCCGGGGTTTGCGCCAGGCGCTATGATGAAATCGTTTTCCAGCCGGCCCTGCTGGCCGTAATAGATGACGTCAACGCCAGGGTACGCATTTTCATACGCGACGCGAGCGTACGTCGGTACATTGGTGTGCCAGCCGGCCGGATTCCGTCCAATAAAGTAGTTGCTCTTCCCCGGCAATTCTGCCTGCCCTACCACCGGCGTTTTCGGATTAGCTCCCAACAGCCTCAGCCGCACCACGGACCGCTCGGTCGCCGCAAGAACAGAGGGGTGCGTTGGCGTTGGAGCCGGCGCGTTGAGCGCCAGCACCGCCTCGTTCTGCGTCAAAAACAGGTTGTAGTCTTGCCCCCGCGCCAGAAATTTTACCCGAGCATCGGTCTGCCCCATGTTGCGCTCGAAGCTGAGGGGCAGGCGGGCGTAGCGCCTGGAAGCAGCGGCCCGGAGGTTCGCTGAAGCCTTAAGCTGTAGAGCCGGTGTATGGCCGGCTCGGCCGACCGGATTCGCTGGCGCCGGGGTAGGCTTAAAGCCTAGTCCGCCGGCTGCGAGCAAGAGCAACGCTGTCCTCAATACCTGTAAATTGCGCATATGCATATACTAAATTACCCCTAAGGGGAACGAGTCCCTCACAAACTAGGCATAATGCCTTTTGTACAACTGATGCCCTGAAAGGGCCCACCATCGTGAGCGTGCTTCAGGTTGCCCCTTCAGGGCTCCTTCCGGCAAGCAAAACCGACTCTCTGGGCGTTGCCCAGGGTTATGATCGAGCGGGCCTTCAAATCTGCGAGTTCCGGGGCGCAACCCAAGCCGCCCTTCATACAAATGTAGAAACTCGAGGCACCGCGAAGCGGCGCCGGTAGCTTCTCAATTCGTCGTGGGTCCCACCGACAGATTAACCGTGGTGGTGCGCGTCACCGAAGTTTCGCTCCCCAACGCGCCCGTTAAAGTCAATGTGACCGTCCCGGCTGGCGTGCCTTGCGGCGCTGGAGCGATATTGTCTTCGTAATATAAGTCGTTGCAACTGGTCAGGCTCAGGCTCAACAATATCAGCGCCAGAGCCGTGACCACCCAATATCTTCGTTTCAGGCGTCCAGGGAATCTCTTATAGCCGGCCAGGAGCGCCAGCAAGAGCAAGAGCGCTGCGGCTGGGATCAACCAGCGCTTTCCGCCCGGCGCCACTCGTGGAGCGTGGGGAAAGTGAACGAGCAAGGAAGTTGTGCACGAATCGCCCGTCACAAGTTCCGAAGTCGTGCAAATGCTCATCCTAGCGTTCACCGGTACCGAGGGGTTGATTACGACGTCCGGGGGTGTGAACGTGCAGGAGGAATTCGCCGGCAGCCCGGAGCAGGACAAAAGGACAACCTCGTTGAATCCATTCAAGGGAGTCACAGTGACCGTGTAGCCGGTAGTGCTTCCTGCCGCGACCGAGCCCACGGCTGGAGTGGCGGAAAGCGAAAAGTCTTCCAAAAAGATACTCAGCGGCAGCGAAACGGTTTGGCTGCTGGCCGTCCCGGTAACGGAAAAGCTTGTTGGATTCGAGCTGCTCGCTGAAAGCCCCGTCACCGTCACCGTGCTCGTCTCGCCGGGCGTGATGGAAGTTGGATTAAAGGAACACGTGACCCCGCTCGAGCAGGCAAGCGAAATGCTCGACGTGAAACTGGACACCAGCGCAGTGGCAGCAACGGTAAAACTTGTTTTGGTCTTGCCCACCAGAATGGTGGAGGAGCTAGCGGTGGATGAAAGCGTAAACTCCGAGCCGCCATTACCGGTCAGAGAAACGGATGCGCTGCCCGAGGCGTTCGAGATTAGGGAAAAGGTGCCGGTTTGGGCGCCGCCCGAGGTGGGCGCAAAGAAAATGCTGGCTTGGCAGCTTGCGCCGGCATTCAGCACAACCGGCACCGATAAGGTCACATTGCTGTTTGCAACACCGCAATTATTGACCTCCGTGAACTGGGAGCTGATGCTGAATTCGGTAATTGAAACGGAAGCCTTGCTGGTATTGACGATCTCAACCGTTTGGAACGAGCTCGTCTGCCCAACGGCCAGAGTGGGGAAGGTCAACGATGAGGGTATCATCGTCAGGCCCGCGCTAGCGGTTCCCCCTGAGCCCGTCAGGGTGATGTAGTGAGGGCTTCCCGCCGCATTGTCCGTAATGGTGACCTCGTCGCTGTACGACTGGGCGACGGTTGGCGTGAACACCACGTTGATGGTGCACGTTCCGCCGCCTTGCGTAACCGTCGTGCCACAGTTATTGGTCTCGGTAAAAGGGCCGCTGGGCGTGATACTCGTAATTTCAAGAGGAGCGCTGCCCTCGTTCGTCAAAGTCACGGATTCTGTGTTGCTCGCCTGGTTCAGAGTTTCATTGCCAAAATTGATGGCTTGTGGCGTCAGCGCTACGGCCGGAGAATTGCCGGGGCTCACTTCGGCAATAAACGCGTTCCCCGAGGTGCCCGACCCCGCGTAAACCGCTTCCAGTGCGCCCTCGATCACCGGGAAGTTGGTCGAGCTCGTGCTCCCGGCTACATACGGAACCCCGGAGGAATTCAAGGCCACCGCTTGCGCAACATTCGATCCGCTGCCCCCGAGATAAGTGGAATAGTCGGGTATTCCGGATGGGTTGAGTTCGGTGATAAAAGCGCTCGGGCAAATCGTGTTGTTGCAGGTTCCCGCTCCCGTGATCCCGGGAAGCGTTTGCAGGGGGTCGAGGGATGGGAAATCGCTCGATTGGGTATAACCAACCACAAAAGCATCGCCGGAAGAATCCACGGCGATGCCATTTCCTTGATCCTCCTCCGTGCCTCCGAGAAACGTAGAATAGACAATCAGCGCGCCTTGAGGGCTAAGCTTGGTCACAAAGGCGTCGCCGTCACCTTGATAAGTGTTCTGATAGGTGCCCGTCGAAGTCGGGAAATTGGATGATTGCGTTTGGCCGGTAACGTAAATGCTATCCGCCGAGTCCAAGGTCAAGCCATAAACCTGGTCGTTTCCGCTGCCGCCAAGGTACGTGGAAAACACGAGAGCAGTCCCAGCGGGGTTGAATTCCGCTACAAAGCCATCCGTCCCGCCGCCGCTAGAACTCTGGAGCGGATTTTGAAGCGGAAAATTGCTCGAGTTTGCGTAGCCACCCACGTAGCAATCGCCGTTCGCGTCAACTGCAATGGCTTCGCCCGAATCAGCTTCAGAACCTCCAAGATAGGTGGAATAAATCAGGGCAGTTCCCGTAGAGTTCAGCTTAGACACGAATGCATTGGTAAAACAGGACGTAACATCATTGACCACCGTGCAGGCGGCATTCCCGACCTGGAAGGGACTCGCGACCGGCATTACCGGAAAGTTCGGCGAAGTGGTCGATCCCGTCACATAAGCATTGCCGGAAGAATCGATGGCGATGGCTTGGCCGGAATCGGCGGCGGTTCCGCCCAAGTACGTCGAGTAGTCGAGCGCCGAGCCAGCGGAACTAAGCTTCAGGATAAACGCATTTGAGGTAGCGTTGGGGGTGGTGCCGCCGCCCAACGTGATCTGATAGGCGCCTTTCGTGACGGGGAAACCGGTGGAAGTGGTTGAGCCGGTGATGTAGGCGTCGCCGGAACTATCCACTGCAATGCCGTTTCCGTAATTTACCCCGCCGCTGCCGACGTAAGTTGAATAGATCAGACCCGTACCGGTAGGATTAATCTTGGAAATGAAGGCGTCGGTATTACCTCCGTACGTGGATTGGTACGCTGAGGCGACGGGAAAATTAATCGAGCCGGTCGCTCCCGTAACGTAGGCGTCGCCGGAACTATCCACCGCGATGCCATAAGCGATGTCTCCTCCGCTGCCGCCCAGATAGGTGGAATAGGTAAGCGCCGGGTCAATAATCAGCTCCTGGCTTCGCCGGTATGCGGCGACTTCCAGGCCCACCTCATCCCTGGCTCGCCAGACGTACCGGACTTCCACAAACCTTTTCTTCGCACCCACCAGTTGATAGGCCACCGGGCGGTGCAATTCCACGTTTCCCGTTTTCGTCTGCAGAACCAGCGCTCCTGCGGCGTTCAGCCGCGCGCTGGCCCCGGCAATTCCGATCGAGACCTGCCTTGGATCAGCGCCCGGCGCAATGTTAAAATCGTACTCCAATTGGCCCTGCCGGCCGTAGTAAACCACGTCCACTCCCGGATAGGTCCCGGCGTATCTCACTCGCGCATACGTGGGAACATCGGTGCGCCAGCCAGCGGGATCGCGGCCAATGAAGTAGTTGCTCTTGCCTGGCAACTCCTCCTCTCCCGTCACGGGGGATCTCAGGTTAGCGCCAACCAGCCTCAGGCGCACCACGGATTGCTCCACGCGCGCCAAGCCTTTCCCGGCTTTCTTCCCGGACGCGCGCCTTAGAGCCAGGACAGCCTCATTCTGCGTCAGGAACAGGCTATAACCCTGACCGTGCGCCAGGTATTTCACCCGCCCGTCCGTCTGCCCTTCATTCCGCTCGAAGCTGAGAGCGCGCAAGGCCGGGGCGGCTCGCAACCCGCCACGCGCGCCGGCGGCGATTTTCACCGGCGCTACTTTCGGCCGGTTGGCGCATCGGGCTGCGCGAGGCCACGCCACTGCCATCGAAAGCAGCACAGCGGCGAAGGGCAAGAACCTCCCATTACCGCGGAGGGCAGATGGAAAAGGGTGAACAGAGTGCTGCGAGGGCGCATTTTCGCGCGGGATCGTCCGCTGACGAACCCGTGTATACCCCACCGCCGGCTGAAACGGATGTCGTGACCACGAGAAATCCTTCTTCTTCATCCTTGCTTTGAATCCGGGATCCTTTCGTTTCGTCTCAGTAACCGGTGACTTTCTTGACCAAACCTCGCGCATCGAAGGTCAGGGTCACGGTGTAGATGTTCAGATCGTAGTGTATGCTGCGGGTATAGCCCAACTGCAGGTCAAACCATCGATCAATGTGCGCCACGTCCAGCCATCCGGAATAACCGTTGTCGCGGTCGTCATGTTCGGAGGGCGCGCCGCACATCGGGCAGGCAAGCTTATACCCGGTTGTCTCGTAGGTGTTGTCAAAATATCTTCCGTGATGGCCGTCTCCCGCCAGCGTCGAATAGGGCAACACGAACCGGCTGTATATCTTCTGCGGCCCTATGGGAAGGACCGCATAGGCGGAAACTCCTAACGATTCGCTCTTAAGAAACTTGGGGACATGAGATAGAGAACTGGGAATATGAAATTCCGTACCCACTTCGTAATCCGACATAAAACCCAGCGTTTCGAAGGGCTGAGCCTCTTCGAAGGGTCTCGGCATGACGAACCGGTTGATGGCACCGTTGGACGCCTCGATGTTCAGGAACGGCGTCAGGAAACCCATTTTCTTCTCGAGGTGATTGAACCAATCCACTCCGGCGCGGCCGGTTGTAAAAGTGACTTCCTCATTTCCCACGGGTATCGTGCCCGTCAATATCGAGGTTAGCGTGGCGCCGCTTCGGAGCTGCCGGTTATACCGAATGTCGACATAAGGCTCGCCCAAGGCTCCCGAGAAATACCAGTCGTGGTTGATCACCGGAGAAAACGGCGAGCGAGACCCGACCAGCGGGAGGCCAAAGTCCGCAGAGAGATGGTCGTTGAACTTGAAGCCGACGTCAAAATCCATCAGCCCGATCATTCCCAGCTCCGTATCGCTGCCTTGAAACTCAGCGAACGCAATGATCCGGCCCGGGCTCGGCGTGGCTTCCGTGCTGGTTTGAGGAGCCGCTGGAATATTGGGCTGCGTCTGACCATTCGACGGAGCGGCGTTACCGGCTTGCACTGCGGCCTCCTGCGAATTATCGGAAGAAGTAGATGACGCGCTCTGCGCCGCGGCCAGCGCGGGCAACATGAGCGCAATACACGCGAGGACAATGAACGTCCAACTTCGTCTGGCGAGCCGGCTTACTGATCTGAATCCGTCTTGCTCTCGATGGGTCAAGGAGAAGCGGCGCTGAATCGTGGTTCTCACTTGCGGCTGGATGGAATCTCTCGCGTTAAGGACGCCGAGCAAATTCCTGCGGTGTTGATTTCGAGACATTCGCTATCTTTGGTGCTCCTTTTCTCCCGGCGCGAGCCGGCGCCTGACAAGCGGCGGCACTCCGGCGGGCCGAAGCTATCGTTCAACTCATCGCGCCGCGCCGATATGCCATGCCGCGCCTCGCGGCCTACACTTCGATGCGCACAAATCGTCATCTGTTGTTTCATACCCGGACCTGCTACTCCGATTCACTTCCCCCCTCCCGCGCCTGGGAGAGCCGCGGCGGGCACAAACTTAGGTATTATACCCCAACGCCACCATTTTCAAATCGGCTGAAGCAAGAAAATGTAGCGCCAGCGGTAATGCCTCAGGCGCGTAGAGGCAGCTTTATGCCGCCATTTTGCGTGGCGGGATAAACCCGCCGCTACAGTTGCTCCCGAAGCTGAGGCCTTACGGGCAACGTTTCGCGAGCTTCGGACCGGCCCGGCAGGATGCCGCTGCTGCGGGATATTGCATGGACAGAGGGGTAGACGAGCAGATATATTGTTAGCGGAGACGGTATGCATGAGGCATTAGCGATTGGTAGTCCGACGTTCGTGGTTTTGCTCGGAATTCTCTGGAACCACCAGGAGATCAGAGATGCACGCAGCGATATTGCGAATTTGCACACGGAGATGAATACACGCCTCATCGTGATCGAAGGCGATCTGCGGCAGTTTTACAAAGATCTGGGGCGCCACGAGGCAGAGATCGAGGCGCTCTAGAAACGGGGATAAGGACCTCCACTGCGACCCTCCTTCCCGGCATTTCACTCCCTACGCGGCCCATTGGCGTTGCTAGTGTAGTGCGTCAGACATCGCTTTACATAATTCGGACGCTGAGATTCGGTCTGCCCATGAAAATACAGCGTTTGGCGAAGATCCCAAATGTAAAGAAGCGTTGGACGCACTACACTAGTCATGTGCCACTAACGGTTCTGGACAATGTTGTACGCCTTGGTAGCTCTTTTGACTTTCGCCAGAATGCGGTCGGCAGTGGCGGTCCAAACGAAGGGCTTAGGATCAGCATTGTGCACGCTCACGTAGTCGGCAATCGCCGCCTCCAGCTCCGCGACGGAGCGGAAGGCTCCGCGCTGGAGCCGATTCTGAG
>JASHOS010000065.1 GCA_030040995.1 Terriglobia bacterium
CACCGGATTGTTCTATGTCAACAGCGTCGAAGGAAACGCCCTCTATTACCTCACCGATGACAGCAAGCATCCTTCGGGATATGCCGGTATTTTCGCGGGGATTGGCCACTCCAAACGGGTGCTGCAGGCGATTGATCCGCTCACGGGAAGCGACGTGTGGACGCACGTCTATCCCAACCTGAACAACGCTCCTATCACTGTCGGTCCCAGCCTGCTCACGACGGCTGCCAATCTCCTGATTACCGGAGACGACCAGCAGGACCTGATCGTCTACCGCGCTGACAAGGGGCAGGTGCTCTGGCATTACACCCTAGCGGCTACCGAGTCGGGCGGCATCATCACCTACATGCTTGACGGCAAGCAGTGGATTCTCTTCGGTGCCGGTGATCGCGTCTATACTTTCAGTCTCGATCGGGCTGGGCAAAAACAGAACAGTGGTAGTGACTCAATTTGAGTCATCTTTCTTGGGAAGGCGGGCGGTTGTTGCTTAATAGCCGACGTTGCCAGCTTTTTGGAAGGCGGAGAATTGTACGTTGGAAGGCACGGCGGTCGACCCCGAACTGGAGGGTAATCAGCCCTACAACAATGAAGAAAGTGACAAACGCACCTGCAACAGCCTTGTCCACGGGCCAACCATACCACATATAAAGCGATGACCTTGGTAAAATTCAAACTGAGTCACTACCCGCGCCGTGCCATGTTACAAAGAATGTTTGACCTCTTCATCAGACCGGACCGCGAAAACGCGAAAGCGGTTTATGCGGCGCTCGCCAAGTTCAGCGCACCGCTCGCGGGGCTCACGGCCGACGACTTCATTGAAGGCGATAAAGATTTCCGCACAGACATGCTCCCGCCATGTTCGAGATTCTCCCCGAAACCAAGGGTGTCGATTTTGACGCGGCATGGGAACGTGCGTCGAAACTGTTGTTGACCTGGAAAGCGATCTGACCGCACTCTTCATGTCACGCAGCGACTTATAACGGCAGATCTGGCGCCGGCTTGACCGCAATAGCTTGTTGACTTTGCCCCGATGCGAAAGGCGGCCGAGAGCTAGTCAGTTAGCGTGCCTTTGTGTTCCATTGCTGGTGGAACGCCGACTTTTAGTACAGGAAGGTGAAGATGACCAAGGGCAAATTGTGGATGGTGGGGGCAGCCTGCGTCCTGGTCTGCGGGATGGCTCAGGCGCAGGCACCGAATACGCTCATGCCGCAGGAGAAGCAGGATGGATGGCAGTTGCTGTTCAACGGGCGGGACCTGCAGGGGTGGCACTCGTACCTGGAGAAGGGCCCGGGCAGCGACTGGTCGGTGGTGGATGGGGCGATCCAGCTGAAGAAGACCAACCAGGATCCGCCGGCGGATTATGCGGATCTGGTGACGGACGGGGAGTACTCGAATTTCGATCTGAAGCTGGAGTGGAAGGCGCGGCCGTGCATCGACAGCGGAGTGATGTTTGACGTACACGAGTTACCCGAGTATCGCAATACGTACGACACCGGCGTGGAGATGCAGATCGCGGATCTCGCGTGTACGGTTCCAGACAGCCGCATCCTGATGGAGCGCTCCGGGGACATCTTCGACATGATCTCGGACAAGGTGGAGTGGGTGAAGCCGGCGGGGGAGTGGAATCAGTTTGAGATTATCCAGGACCACGGGCACCTGCAGCTCTTCCAGAACGGGCACAAGGTGATTGAGACGCAGTTGTGGGACAGGCATTGGAAGAAGCTGATTGCGGGAACGAAGTTCGCCCGGATGCCGGGATACAGCAAGTACCACTCGGGGCATATCTCGTTCCAAGGGACGGAGCCGAAGGGGAACCCGGGGGTGAAGATCTGGTTTCGGGACATCATGATCCGCAAACTGCAGGCGGCGAGCCGCTAAATAATGAGGGTCACTGGTCCGCCCGCTTCGCCCACTCCTTCTGCAGGAAGAGGTATCGGTCGCGATGCACATCCGGCCTTGCGCTTGGCGTCGGACTCAGATGCATCACCCTCCAGCCGTCGGCTGCCTCATATTGCGGCCACTTCGGCAGATCATCAGCGTTCGGATTCCCAGTCTTTGCAAAATTCGTCCAATACGTCTGCATCAGCAGCGACAGCTTGTAGTCCTCCGGGCGCCACTTCGCCCCCAACCGCGAATCCAACGTACCAAACACATACTCGATGTCATCCGAGTGAAAGGCACCCATCTGCGCAGGGTGGTTCGGATCTCCCGGTGATCCGAGGTCGAACTTGTACCGGTACACCGGCGCATCCCCCGTCTTCACTTGCGCTTCCAGCCACGCCCACGTTGAGTACGCGATGAAGCGGTCGCCGGCAAAGTCCGCTCCCACTCGAGCCGCCTGCTGATCGTTCGTCGCGCGATATACCTTCAGAAACTCGGGGGCATCTGCTCCGAATTCCTTTTCGGCCATCGTCTTCAGACGCTCCATTGGCGGCAGCTGCTTCCCGGCGAACGGCCCAAACGAGCCCTCGTCGTGATTCCATCCCGCCAGCAAGGATACATGTGCCTGCTTCCCCTGCGCGTAAATCTCTGGCACGCTCTCTGGGAAGAAGTATCCGTCCACATCCGGCCAGAACCGCGCCCGTCTCCCGTTCACTTTTTGCATGGACGCCTTCAGGATTTTCTCGGCGCTCATCTCCCGCAACTCCGTCAGGTCCGTTGTCCCTAGAACCGTTTGGGCAAACCTCGCATCGGACTGCTCCGCCGCCTGCAGTGTCGAGAACGATCCCATCGCTCCGCCCAGCGCCGAGCCGCTTTCTCCTATAGCGCGCACAAACAGCCCTTGCGCAAGCGGTGACGCCATCTGCGCGCTCACCGAAAACGAACCCGCCGACTCCCCGAAGATCGTCACGTTGCCCGGGTCGCCCCCGAAGTTTGCGATGTTCCTCTTCACCCACGCGAGCGCCGCCGTCTGGTCCATCAGCCCGTAATCGCCCGCCGCGTGATGCGGTGACTCATCCTCCAGCGGCTTCAACTGAAAGAATCCGAAAATCCCCAGCCGGTAATTCATCGACACAACCACCACGCCCTTCGTCGCCGCCAGATGCTCGCCATCCTGCCGTGGCTCCGAGGTTCCGCCCGTGTTGTATCCGCCTCCGTAAATCCACACCATTACCGGCAGATTCTTCGCCGTCTTCGGCGTCCACACATTCAGCGTCAGGCAGTCTTCGCTCTCGCCCGGATCGCGAAAGCGCATGTCCGCGTAAATGCGGGGCTGCATGCAGCGCGACCCGAAGCTCGTCGCCTCCTTCACTCCGCTCCACTTCGCTGCCGCGCGCGGCGGCGCCCAGCGCAGCGATCCCACAGGTGGCGCCGCATAGGGAATCCCCAGGAACTCTCGCACCCGTCCGTCCGCGCTCATCAACCCGTGCACTTTGCCCTTATCTGTCTTCACCGCCAGCCTGGTGGCCCGCGCAGGAATTACCAGCGCCGGCGCTACCGCCGCCCATAAGACCATCCGCCCTGCCCGTCGTCCAAACATTCGTAGCCTCCTCTGCCCTGAATCAAACAGCGCGTATGTGAACGCGCTTGACGGCCATTATAAATCGTCGCTATCGCTACGCGAAGGCCGCTGCCGAAAATGCTCCCTCAGGCTCGAGCGGGATAAATTTCCGCGAACTGGCGACCGAGTGCGGGGATATTGAAGGTCAGGAGATAGGCGCCGTTAGTTCGGAGTGGGCGCTACCCCCTGGAGCTGCTGGCCAGCTTCGGCAGGCTGCGACGCGTTTTTAGCCCGCAGAAAGCGCACTGATCGTAACGTAATATCCGTCCGGATCTCGAAGCGAGAACTCCTTCGTTCGAGTATTCGAATTGAGGTATGGCTCCTCTTCGAGCCGGCTAACGAGAGATCGTGCCCTTTGAAGCGCCAGGTCGAAATCATCAACACGGAAGAACAGCAGGAGGCCGTTGCCCGGTGTCCCGTGGTCGGGGCTCGTCAATGAGGGATGTTCGTGGGCGCCCCATTTGTGGAGGCAGAGCAAGACAGTCCCATCTGAATCGAGGATTTGCCCAAAGCAGTCATGGCCAGGAAGGGTAACCGCCTGACCGAACAGCGCCTGGTACCACTTGAAGCTGCGCGGGACGTCGCGTACCCCTATGATCGTCCACGTGCACTTCATCGGTCCTCCTCTGCGGCTAATTTTTGCTTAGACCAACCCGCATACAAGCGGTCACCGACGCCTAAAACGAGGCCTTCCGCCGCCGGGCCGACAGCCCGCTGTGTTTACGCTCGCTTCTATTATCCCCGAAGTTTCCGTGCTGTTCTATGCTGACAGGCGTGTCCTCTCAGGCTGAAGGATCGTCGGCAACTGGACGGCGCGGGGAGTGGCGCGTCCGCGAAATCCCGTTTACGATTAGCGCGTGATCCAGGACTAATCAAGGACGTGTCGGCGTGTTCGCGTCAACCTCGCCGCGCTGCCTCGATGGCGGCGATGTCGATCTTCTTCATCGTCATCATCGCCTCGAAGGCACGCTTTGCCTCACTGCCACCAGTCGCTAACGCATCGGTTAGCGCGCGCGGGGTGATCTGCCAGGAGAGGCCCCAGCGGTCCTTGCACCAACCGCACTGGCTTTCCGTGCCGCCATTGCCGACGATCGCGTTCCAGTAACGGTCCGTCTCTTCCTGATTCTCCGTCGTGATCTGGAAGGAAAAGGCCTCGGTGTGCCTGAACGCCGTGCCTCCGTTGAGACCGAGACAGGGGATGCCCAGGACGGTGAACTCCACCGTGAGCACATCGCCCTTCTTGCCACCCGGATAGTCACCGGGGGCCTCGTGAACAGCGGTTACTTTGCTATCCGGAAAGGTGGCGGCGTAGAAGCGCGCCGCCTCGTGCGCGTCCTTGTTGAACCAGAGGCAGATGGTGTTCTTTG
>JASHOS010000005.1 GCA_030040995.1 Terriglobia bacterium
GCCCACCGAAGGTCGCTTACGCTCCAGAGCTTCAGCGACGGAGCGGCTCCTGCCCGCAGGCGGGTGAGGGGTCTCTAGAAAATCACAAGATTTCACGGCATTGCAATGCAGCGTTCGCCTTGTAACGCTGCGGCCCTTTCGTGCACTTACGAGCTGCAGGGCCAAAAAGCGAGCCCTGCGCTACGAAAACGCGCCCCAAACCGCAATAAGCCCAACTTTGACGTAACCCTGCCTAGCCCCAAATCCCGAATCTTGGCGTGCGGCCTCGCCGAACGGTACAAAAAAAATCGCCCCAACCGTCTCACCCATCTCCACCGTCTTAGTCGAACCCGGTAATCTGTCACTTGTGCACCAAATCCATAGCTTCGGCAACCAAACCCTCGGGAAATCGAATGCCCGAATCGCGAATCCCCAGCCCCGGATACCGGTCCCCGCGATTGAGCAGTTTGCTCGTCACTCATCACTCATCACTAATTCTAATAGGAGGGTTCATGAGTGAAGACATCGTTTCCATCAGTACCGCCGAGCTCTCTGCCACAACAGGCAGCAACCAGACCGGCAAATTGCGCGAAGTAGCAGAAAAAACTAGGGATAATTCTTTCGTGCAACTACAAGACCAGAAAACAGTCCTCTATGCCACTAGGTCTTTCACGTAAGTTGCTGATTTCAAACGGGAATTAGAGGAACGAAGCCAGACGAAGCCAAATTTCAGCGACGCCAACTGCACCTAAGTTACTAAAAACAAGCGGCTTATTTGATGAAAACGGGCAAGGTCGAATAACTGTTTCTAGAACCAGCAGATTACAAGGAAAGTTGGCTTCGGTGTGGCTTCGGTTTGGAAAACTGGCCAGAATGGGGCCGACGGTGTGTAGCGCCGACCTTCAGGTCGGCATTCGGGCTTACTGCACGCGCTCGGGGAGATCGACAGCGGGGGCCGGAGTGGAGCGATTTTCAGCGGGAATCACCGGCGTGGTCTCAGAAACGCGCTCGTGAAGAATCAATTCCGTAGCCTCCACCTGGGGCTCGGCATGGAAGCGCCGCTGCATGGACGAGCCCGCAAGAAGATTGGCCATCGCCAGCAGGCTCATTCCTTGGTGATGGGCAAGCCACGACTGCACCACGCCATGCTTCTTTCCCGGAAAGCTCGGCCTGGACATGTAGTCTGCGGATTCGTAGAAGCCGTAGATTCCTTGCCAGCCCATATCGTGCATGCGCCGCAGATTCTTGATGGCGCCAGCCGGGTCGGCTTCGAGAGCCAGGAACGTAGCGTAGGGCGCCACGACGTCGCCTGACGACTCGGGGTTGAGCGCCAGGTAGGGAATACCAAAGGCCTGATACTGATATCGCCCGGCGCTATCTTTCTCATTGTATCCAGCTTCCGAGACACCCCAAGGCCGCCGCCTTCGCCGCCCGAATTCCTGCTGGCATTTCACCGCCGCATTTTGGCTGTGAGCGAGCAGAGTGCCAGGATAGGTTCGCATCCAAAGCGACGGCATAAGGTACTCAAACATCGTGCCGGACCAGGAAAGCAGCACTCTTTGCCCCGCGTGCCGGGTGTGCGCCCGCCCCAGCCGGAACCAGCCTTCCTGGCGGAGTTCCCCTTTGGCGATGGCAACGAAAGTCGCCGCGCGGGCTTCTGAGGCAAGCAAGTCATAGCACGCCTCCTCCCTCCGCTGCGCCCGCACGTTGTAGCCGATGGAAAGTATCTTTCGCTGCGGATGACAGAGGAAGGCAAAATCAGTGCTGGCAGCGAGTGAGGCGGAAACTTCAGCCAGATTGCGTAACGATTCGATGAGCCGGCGCGCGTTGGCCAGAGAAATCCGAATCCTGGCCAAAAACGCTCGCGCTTCCGATCTTAACTTCAGTTCCGCCTGCTCGTTCTGCGCCAGCCTTTCGAGCCGCGCTTGAATCTGGGCGAGCACACCGGGCAGCTCGCCAAGCGTGAGCTGATTCGCGTCGACCAGAGGAAGAGTGTTGGGATACCGAAACAACGGCCGGAACTCGGGAAGCAGCCAAGGCGTGAGGCTTTCTGCCATTTCCTTTATTCTCGCGAGCCGCGTAATGAGTTCCGCAGCCCACCAAAGCTTTTCCTCCCGCTGGTCGTCCTGTTCACCATGATCATTGCTCAACGTGCGTTCGAGCTCCACAACTTTCCGACCCAAATTCGCAATCGAGGCCACCCACGCCGCGCAGTCTTCTCCGGGCGCCGCGAAGCCCTGTGCGATTTCGAGAAGTACACGATCTGGATCGCCCGAGGCTGCGGCGGTCCCGGCCAGGTTCTTCAGGAGGTTTAGATAATCCCGCAGCCCTGCCCACAGCGACGCGCCGAAAACAGGCCTTTCGATCATCTCCAGGCAACCCTGCTTCAGCGTCCAAAGAGCGGCCACCAGGTTGCCGCTGTCTACAGTGGAAATAAAGGGCGACCGGACTTCCTTGAGGCTATCAATCTGGCTCCAGTTAAAGAAATGCCCCCGGTGCTTCGGCAGCTTCCCGGCCGTCTCCAAGGTTTTTTCTGTCTGGCAGGCAAACTCCTCGACGG
The DNA here is from genome assembly GCA_030040995.1 of Terriglobia bacterium. GTDB lineage: Bacteria > Acidobacteriota > Terriglobia > UBA7540 > UBA7540 > JASHON01. Next base: position 2,540 of record JASHOS010000005.1, read on the forward strand.
TAAGGTATCCCAAGTCATAGGCAGCCAACCGCGTATTGAGCAACAAGCCCAAATTGGTTGGGGAGATCACTTCCGCCACAATGCGCGGAGAATCCTGCACGGTATCAGGAATCAGCCAATTGGTTCCGGCACGGCTCCACTCCGCAAAAAATCTCCAGGTGCGAAGTGCGACGGCGCGGAGAAACGCGCGATCCTCCGGCATCAGAGCGCGGCGCGCGGAAAACAATGGCCGGTCCAGCCACCGCCGGATGGGCTTCGAACATGCCCAAGCCACCAGAAACGGCAGCGCCTCCGGCAGCGAACGAGGGCGGACGGCAGCAATAGCCACACCCAGGCCAATGGAAAACCAAACGGTCAAGCTCAGGCAAATTTCGATTGGAGTTCTCTTTGTAGCTTTCGCTTCGGACTGCGCCGCGGTCTCCCACTCCAAGAGTTTCCGGTGCGTCACCATCAGGCGGATCAGCGTGCGGAAGATGGCGTCAAGGGTAACGAGGGCCTGGTGGAATAGAAAGATCAATGTGAAGAGAACGTTAACCTGCTCGGTTGCGAAGGTCTTCACCGATTCTTTGAGCGAGCCCGTCCAATTCTGCGAGCTAGCGGCGCCGGCAGCGGAGAGAACAAATTGCAAGTAGGAAGGCAGCAAGAGCAGCACGAGTGTGGCGACGGTCCAATAAAGTGGCCCTCCTGGAAGAAAGAACCAGCCCCCCAGGAGCAGCGCCAGAATAGCCGCTTCGATCACACTGCGCCGAAGATTGTCCAGGATCTTCCAGCGCGAGATGAAGGAAAGCGGGTTCGGCACGGGTTCTCCGGAGTAACCCGGCACACGTCCCAGCAGCCACCGCAGGACTTGCCAGTCGCCCCGGATCCACCGGTGCTTCCGGCGGCTGTAGGCGGTAAAATGGGAAGGATAATCGTCAACAACTTCAATATCCGAAACCAAGCCCGCTCGCGCGTAAGAACCTTCCATCAAATCGTGACTGAGCAGCGCGTTCGAAGGGAAACGCTGCGCCAGCACTTGCTGATAGACGTCAACCTCGTAGATTCCTTTGCCCGTGAAAGTCCCTTCTCCGAAAAGGTCCTGATAAACATCCGAAATTGCGCGCGAGTACGGGTCGACGCCTGTCTGGCCGGAGTAGATGCTCGCAAGCCGCGAACGCCGGGCGGAAGAGACGCTGATGCCCACGCGCGGCTGCAAAATGGCATACCCTCTCACAACGATGTTGCTTTCCGGATCGATCACGGCCCGGTTCAGCGGATGGGCGAGGGTGCCGATCATCCGTTGGGCGGCATCCCGAGGCAACTGCGTATCGGAATCGAGGGTGATGACGTATTTCACCTTCGGCAAGATGGAGAGGTCTCCGATTTTCACCGGAAAGCTGTCAAAGTCCCGTCGAAGCAGCCGGTTGAGGTCCAGCAGTTTACCTCTCTTGCGCTCCCAGCCCATCCAAGCTCCTTCCACCTCGTTATAAACCCGGTGGCGGTAAAACAGAAAGAAGGAGCCTTTTCCCTGAGCGGCATACTTCCCGTTTAAATCTTCAACCAGCTTCGTGGCCAGACCGACCAGTTGATCCTCGCCCTCGACCGGCAAAGGGGAATCCGGAGAATCGGCCAGCAACCCGAAATGCAAGTTCGGGTCCGGATTGGCAAGGTAGCGGATTTCCAGTTCCTCGACCGATTCGCGCACCTGCGGCTCCGAAAGGAGTAGGGTAGGAATCACAACGAGCGTGGCGCATTCGTCCGGAATCCCTTCTGAAAAATCCATTTTCATCAGGCGGCTGGGGGCGATGAGGAACGTCGTGAGCTGGTTGATGATGCGGACCGCAGATTCTGTCGTCGGCAACAATAGAAGCACCACGGCGGCGATGGATGGCAAAATCATGCGGAGGCCGCTCAGCAGGAAAGCGATAAGTCCGATGGTGACAAGCTCGATAGCGACAAGGTAATAAATCTCCGGCCAGCTCCGAACCACCCTTTCAATGCGCTTATGAACGGGGACGCGGTAGTGAACGAGCCTCTCCAGGCGCTCTCGCCCTTCCTCCACGAGATAAAACCCTACATGCCTTCTGCGCTCAAACAGCCGGGCATCTTCCCCAACCGCTCTCCGAGCCTGCTGGGCAAACCGCACGGCAGCGGCGGCGACCTCTGTTTCACTCGCTAGCGAATGAGCCGCCACATCCGATACCGCTTGACGATAGAAATCCCGGCTATCCGCGTCCATGCGCGCGTAAACGCCAGCGGGATCTCCCCTGAGAATGCGTTCCATTTGGCTGCATTCCACAAAAAACGTCTCCCAGTCAACGTGCTCAATGCTCTGCAGGCTCAGAATGGCGTTTATCAGCCGTTTCGCTGAAGGCTCATCGTCAGGTAGTACATCTCTCGTGCTCGAGGCCGGCCGGGACAAGGCACGGCATTGGGCCCCAATCTCATCGAGCAAAGCGAACTGCAATGCAGCTTTCAAAGCCCAGAGTTCGTTGCTCTCAAGCGCCTGTTGATCCTGAAAGGCTTCGAGATAGACCAGAGCGTTGCGCTCCTGAAACGCAAAATCGGTCGCCTTAAGGACGGCACCCGCTAGCGCATAGACCCGGAGCACCGGTTCGTCCCCGACTTTGCGTACGCGGGGAAGCTTCCGTATGGAGTCATCCTCAAGCGCGCGACTCGCTTCATAGAAGGCTTTGAAAATTCGCAAGGAATTCCCGGTAAGGGACTGGGCCTCAGGAGAAAGATTGGCGCTCGTCGCCTGCCGGCGCAGCCATTCCTCAGTCTCCTGAAAGGACTGCAAGGCTTTCTGCCGGGCCTTCTCCAGCCTCGAGCTATCACCGACTTTCGGGGGTTCGAGGCTCCAGCCTTCAAGGTCCTTTAAAGCCTCCGCCTGAAGGCGGGCAGTCTCACTGGCTTGAGCGGATGCCTGCTCAACCTCCTGATCCGCTAAGGGAATTCCGGAAGCCTTGGCGCCGACGGGCGGAGGAGCCTCGTAAATCTTTAGATACGTCGTTTCATCCATTACCGATAACTCGATGCCTGAAGCTCAAACATTTGGCTGTAGCGGCCGCCGGCAGCAACCAATTCGCTATGACTTCCCGTTTCTATGATATTGCCATTCTCCAGAACCATGATCAGATCAGCCATTCGAACGGTCGAGAAGCGATGTGAAATCAAGAGCGCCATCTTGCCGGTGGTGAGGTCCGCGAACCGTTCGAATACCTCATGCTCGGCGCGGGCGTCCAGAGAGGCCGTCGGTTCATCCAGAATCAATAGCTGCGCGTCCCGCAAGTAGGCGCGTGACAAAGCAATGGTTTGCCACTGCCCTCCGGAAAGGTCAACACCTCCTTCGAAGCGCCGGCCTAAGACCTGCTGATATTTTCCTGCCAACCCCTGGATCAGGTCATGCGCCCCGCTCTTTTGGGCTGCTTGCATAATCTTCAGCTCATTGTCCCTTTCCTCGATCTTCCCTGTGGCAATGTTGTCCGAGGCGGTCATTTCATAACGCATGAAATCCTGGAATACCACCCCAATCTCTCGCGACAGATCCTCAAGGTCATACTCTCGCAGATCGACTCCGTCCAGCAAAATCTGGCCCTCTGTGGGATCGTAGAGCCGGGTGATTAGTTTCACAATGGTCGTCTTGCCTTGCCCGTTCTCCCCAATCAGCGCAATCCGCTCCCCCGTTTCCAGCCGGAAGCTGAGATTTTTTAGCACGAGGCGGGTGGTATCAGGATAAGCGAACGAGACGTTGCGAAACTCGAAGCCCTGCCGGATGGGGCGCGGAGCCGGCAGAGCGTTAGGCTTGTTCTGCACCGCCGGCTTGACTTTGAAAAACTCCAGGAGATCGCTCAGAAATACGGACTGGTCCGCAATCCCTGAGAAAGTGGAGAACACTGTCTGCAGATTGACACTGGCCCCGGAAATCGCTCCCACAAGAAAGAAAAGGTCGCCGATGTTATAGATGCCGATGATAGTCCGGTAGATCACGATGGCGTAAGTGCTGTAGTAACCCGCCGTACTGAAGAAGGAAAGCACTCCAGTGACCCACAGCTTGCGCCGGGCAAGTTGCACGTCTTCCTCGAGAATCTGGTCGGAGATTTTTTCGTATTGCCCGGTGAGGAAACCTGAGAGCCCAAAAAGCTTCAACTCCTTGGCGCTCTCTTTGCTGGCGCCTAGGATCCTAAGATAGTCGAGCTGGCGGCGTGCCGGGGTCTGACCAAAGGTAAGCGCATAGTGCAAAAAAGCGAAATGGGTTTCGCCCCCGAAGGTCGGCAGAACGGAGGCAAGAAGGATGAGAAGCAGCCCGGGAGCGAAAAACACGATTCCCGCGATCAGCGTGAGGGTGGTGATAACTTGCTGAAGGAGTTGGCCCAACATGCGGATCGTCGCCAGGCGGTCGATAGCCTGCACGCGCGCTCGCTCGAGCTTGTCGTAGAAATCCGGGTCCTCGTAGCGAACCAGATCGAGACTCGAAGCGTGCCGCATCACGCGGACACTGATAAAACGCTGATACCGGTCCGCCAGCACCGTATCGGAATAGTCGCTGACACGCCCCAGGACTGTACCCATCGCCGCGAATCCGAACTCGAAAACTACGAGCCACCAGAAGATAGGGGGGAGCGGATGCTTATGAGTTAGCGCGTCAACATCATTAAAGATCATCCGGCCGATACCCAGGGTCGCCAGGGGAACAATGCCGATGAGGATCCGCGAGAGGGTCCCCATCGTAACCATGCTCGGGCTCGCCTGCCACATGAGCTTGAGAAGAGGCGGAAGGTTCCGCAACGCCTGGAGTCGTTCCTTCCAGGCTTTCCAGCCTCCACGCCCGCTCTTCTTCTCAGGACTATCTACCGTCGCGCTCATAAAAAAAGAAGCCAGCAAAACGAACTTTGCTGGCTTCAAAAACCGTTAACCTATCCGGTTCACTACGCCGGGTGAATGCGATCAAAGCTCCCGGCGAAGCACACTCGGATTTCAGACTTGCCGGTAAAGACTTAGGCCGGCGATCGCCCCGACAACAAAGATCGCAGGTACGAGCCTGAGGGCAACCGATTCCACAACCGCAGAATATTCGCTGGCCACTCCCAGCCCGCAGCCCACGCACAACAATATTCCAAGCAGCACGATTGCAAATAACCAGCGCCGCATAGGTCTTGCCTCCATGCGATAGATTGGAAGAACCGGGACGCCCCTTGAAAGTGTAGAACCCGGTTTGATGGCTAAACTCTGATGCTAACATCAAGAGTTCTGCAAGTATGTTACCACTATTACGCTTACACGAACCACTGGACTTTATGTGAATTTGCTGCACCCGATCAGACTAGAAACTTCACATAAAGAGCAATATTTACTGGTCTTTACCCACACCTTCGGTGGGACACCGCGCTCTTTGATAGCCGGAGGCGGGTTCTCGTTCCCAGACCGTTGGGCTGGGCTGAGGCAGGCCGGGCCTTCGGCCCTCGAAAGCTCATCCTTTCACGTCCCGGGCAAGCCACTCGGTATGGAGCGCTGCTGCCCCCGCCCAAACCTTAGATTCCCAAAGCTGCCTAGCCGCGGCTATCTTTTTAGCGCCAGGGCACCGGCTGCGTGAATAAGCGTGACCCTGGCTGGGTATCAGCTCGTCATGTCGCCTCGCGACACCCGCGAAGCTATGAAAAGAACCCCTGCCCTCGCCCCCTCGGGGGAGAGGGTGGCCGACGAAGGAGGCCGGGCCTGCGCCCACCGAAGGTCGCTTACGCTCCAGAGCTTCAGCGACGGAGCGGCTCCTGCCCGCAGGCGGGTGAGGGGTCGTATGGCCATAGTTGTTTCAGGCCTGAATCTCAAGCAGCGCAATGCCATTGGGGGGCAACTCGACCGGTATCTCCGTCAGATTTCCGCCAGCAATCAGGCTGGTTTGAGGGCCGGGCAATTGAGCGGCCTGGCGCAGTTCGTGAATCTGGTCAACCGTCGGGTACTGCGGGCTCCCCATCTTGCTGTAGGCGGAGAGGGCGCAACCATGCTCGTCATCGACGCGTGTAACCGAAAGCTTGTTGCGGCGCCCGAGACCGTTGAGTACAAGCCGCAGGGCTAGGGGTTCCCCGGGGACCGGCAGCCCTTTGTTGTCTCGCGCACTAAGATTCCAGACCATCATCGCAACGGAATTGTCAGCGCGCCGGGTGGCCAATACCGGCCCCGGATCAGCCTTGTACTGCTCGTTCCCTAAACGATGCATCAACGTCAAAGCGTGATACGAAGGTTTGGGAATCCGCCTAGACGCGACCAATCCATACCCCCCGTAAAAAATCTCCTGTGGCACACCCTGTTCTTCGAAGACATCGCTGAAGCACCAGTAGGACATCGCATCAACGAGCCCGTGGCAGCGGCTCAGCGTGTAGACAATGAACGCGGCATTGAACGGCGCGTCGGTGACCGCCGGCTGATTCATAAAAGTCGAGTTCCACTCCGTAATATAAATAGGCAAGTGTGGCATGCTTGAGCCATGCACCTGGTTCTGTACCTTCTGCAGAGCCAGCGGGATGACATCCTCCAGGGCATAACCCGTCTGGTGGCCGAAAACTTCGGTCTGTGGATCGTTCGCATAGATGTGAGTGCTCAAAAAGTCGACGGGAGCTTCTTCCTTGGCGCAGAATTCGATGAACTCGGGCGCCCAAGCCGTGGCTGCCGTGGCTGGCCCTCCCACTCTCAAGCGTTTATCCACGGCTTTCAGAGCCGTGGCCGTACTGCGGTAAAGCTCAAAGTACTGCTGCTGCGTTCCCGCCCAGAAGTCGAGGTTCGGCTCATTCCAAACTTCGAATGCCCACCGGCTCAGCTCGTCGCCTCCATACCGGTCAAAAAGGTGGCGCGCAAATGCCGTGACCATTCGTACCCAGGCGTCCATTGCCTTGGGCGGCGTGGTATTGGCTTTGTACCAGAAGACTGTCTTGCTTCCGCTTGCCAGAGCAGCAGGCATAAAGCTGAGTTCCACGAAAGGCGTCACGCCGGCCGCTAAGAGGTTATCGTAAATCTGGTCTACGTACTGAAAGTTGTATGCGACGTCGCCGCGTAGCGTTGGCCGCGCGACGCCTACGTCATCATCAAAAATGCCATGAAAACGCACCGAGTTGATGCCCGTGCTCGAGTGAACCAACCTGAGGTCTTGCTGGTAATCAGCGCGGAGCGCGAGCACGGCCCGGCCTGAGCCCACGATTTCCTCCCAATAATGAGGAAAAGCACCTATGCTATGCCGCGCGTCGATGTGCAGGGAAACCGGATGGCCGGCTGGCGGCGGCACAGGAGTTGAGGATGACCGCGCACCTTGAAGGCCGAAGCCATTCTCGAATGAACCCGCCGCCATAAAGCCCATGGAAGTCAAAAAATTTCTGCGATTCAGCACGGGACCATCCTTTCCCTCTCCGAATTCTACGCCGTTTGTAGCAGCGCCGCTCCGTGACTGGCGGCCTCCGAAATGTAGAAACTCCACACGCCGACGGCAGACCGCCGTTACCACTCAAAACGGCCCGTTATAGTAATAGTGGTAAAAGGTTCGCATCAGCCTGTTTTCAGGCAAGATCTGCGCCGCAGCCATGGCGCGTTGAATATTAACATTCCGCATGAACCACCGCCATACGCCTCCGTCAATTAGGTTCTCAGCGCTGAGCAGCGTAATTCCCGTGTCGATTCCGATCACATCCCGGTCCGTCCATCCCAGGGTCGGATCAAATGCATCCACGAAGCCGTAGCGGGCGTAAATCCGGTTTCCAAACTTAGCCCGCATGCTCTCGAGCGCCTGCAGGCAGAGTTGCGGCACAAACATGAGCGAGCCGCCGGGCGCGCAGGGCACTACAGTTCCATCAATGATCGCTGTATCCGTGGGCTCGCCCCAGACTCTGTACCCGTCAGGACCATCCGAGGCCGTCACGCCCCATATCGGAGGCGAGTAGCTCTTCGGGAACGCCTTGCTGAAACTCATGCAGAAGGCGCGGTCCGCCAATGTTGCCGTAATCGAATTCTGAAAGAAATCGATATCGGACGGCTGAGCGTCACGCCGCCCGCGAAAGTCCACCCAGGCTTGCGCATACTGCTGTGTAAACAGGGGCAAGTCCCCTACAAATGTATAGCCTTCAAAGTGGACTAGGGGGCGCCGCCACGCATACCATGACCGGGCGGGAATAGGATGGGTTGGTGATCCGATACCTAACAGGTAGAGGATCATGAGCTCGGAGTAAGAATTCCACCGGTAAGGAATGAATCCCCTTCCCGGCCGCCATCCGTGCGAAAGCAAGACGCGACTGCCATTGAGCATCCACTGGAAATCAACTCGATTGTATACGAATGTGGCCAGGCGAACGATCTGCCGGTCGCGGTGGAAAGCCTCCCTCGCCGTGAGAATCCCAGCCAGCAGCAGAGCTGTATCAATGGATGAGATCTCGCTGTGCAAAATCCTCTTGCCCGTTCTCTTATCCATCCAATGATAGAACCAGCCATGCACTTGGGGGGCTTCGTAGGCAAAAAAAGTCAGTGTGGTCAAAACGCGCTGTCGCGCCTCGCGGTTGCTGATCCAGTGGTGCTCCCACCCGATGCACACCGCGGTTAAAGCGAACCCGGCGGCGGAGACATTCGCAACGTACTGACGCCTGCCTTTTTCGGGCCACCCCACGGCCATCGCCCGGTCCGGCACGAGACCTGTACGGGGATCGGCTTGTTCCCAAAAGAAAAGGAAGCAGCGATAGGAAAGGTCTTCCAGGAAAAGCTGGTCCTCTGGGGCCAGCCGTCGGGCGTAGGAGCGCCGGGGCATCCAGAAAGACGTTGCGAGAACCGTACACAAAAGCAGCCAAACGATGGGCCGGAACTTAATCCGGTTCTTAGTTCCGCGATATGTGCTCACCCCGATAGGTTCCCATCGAAAGTACGACGCCACCCGCCATTCTGAACGAAACAGATCCGAAAATCTACAAGCTGTCCCTCTAGCGCCGGTCTGTGAGATGCGTATCTCGCCGCTCGCAAGGCCGAGCGGCACTACATCGCTGTGTATACCTTCACCAGCACCAGCGCGTTGGGGGTAAGAGTGAACTTGAGTTCGCCACTTGTTAAATGCGTTTGCTCTGGGGCGGGCAACGCCGTCGCCCGGTTCATCCGTTCCACCTGCGCTGGAGTGGGATCCAGTGGCTTGCCCATCGCGGCATACACTTTCAATACGTTGCCATGCGAGGCGTCCACCCGCTGAAGCGTAACTCGCGCCGACGGCGGGACACCCTTAAACTCAAGCTCCATGGCGCGCGTCTCTCCGGTCTTGCCGGGGTCGACTAGGTTCCAGGCAGCGATTGCCAGTCCGCCGTCCGCGCTCTTGGTTACGATCACGTCGTTCGAGGCGTTCTCCAGGCGCTGGTTGCCGAGCTCGTGCAGCAGACCAAACGCGTAGTAGCTCGGTTTGTTGATTCCGCCCTTGGCTCTCAATCCGAAATGACCGTCAAATGGCCTTGCGATTGGCCCGTTTTCCTCGAAAACGTCGGAAAAAGTCCAGAACGACATCATGTTCACGTTTCCATCGCATTCCCGTACCGTGTTTGCCAACGCGGGTCCAACGAAGATGGTGTCTCGCGCTTCGTCCATTCCCTGAACGTTCCACTCGGTCCATAGCAGGGGAAGGTTGGGCATGGCGGAGGAGTCGATCTGTCGCCTCACCATAGCCACAGCGCGGCACACCCGGTCATCCCTGGGAATCTTTTCGTCCGTCCCGAAGAGATTTTCCACCGTGTCGTCGGCGTAGCCATGAGTTGAAACAAAGTCAATAGGGATGCGGTTTTCCGAGACAAATTTCAGGAACGCGGGTATCCAGGAAGCATGCGCCGTCGCCGGCCCACCGACGCGCAGCTTCGGGCTCACGCTTTTCAGGTCGCGCGCGGTATGTTCGTAGAGACTGAAGTAGGATTGCAGCCGTGGGATGCCGCCCCAGAAATCGATGTTCGGCTCGTTCCACACCTCGAAATACCACTGCGATACTTCGTCGATGCCGTAGCGGTTCACAAGATGTTGCGCGAAGTGGGTCATCAAGTCATCCCACAACGCCCAGCTTTTGGGAGGCGAGACGTTCGGCTTGTACCAGAACGTGTGCAGATCGTCTGGATTAGCGGCGAGTTTTCTGGGCATGAAGCTGATCTCGACGAACGGCCGCACGCCATTTTGCAACAGCCCACCGTAGATCTGGTCTACGTAGGCGAAGTTATAGACGGGGTTGTAATGCTGGTCAAGATTGTAGACGCCCACCTCATGATCGAGGATGCCATGGAAGCGCACGTAGCGGAATCCGGTAACTTGCTTCACGGCGCGGAGATCGCTCCGGTAACTCTCGCGAAGCGAGAGGATCGCGCGGCCCGAGCCGAACATCTGCTCCCAAAAATGAGGGAAGGGATGCGCGGGAGCGTGGGCGTCGATGACGATTTTCTCTGCCGGCGATAGTTCAACCTGCTGGCCGTGGAGGCGGCAGGGACAAACGAGCCCAAGCGACACGAGAGCCAGGGCGAATATTGGCTGACGCCAACGCATGTTCAGAAGTCAGAAAGCCGGGTAGCGCAGACTTCGTGCTTTTGGAGTCTGCGGCTTTTCTTCAGGATTTGACCGAACTGACACTACGCTAGTCATGTGCCACTAACGGTTCTGGACAATGTTGTACGCCTTGGTAGCTCTTTTGACTTTCGCCAGAATGCGGTCGGCAGTGGCGGTCCAAACGAAGGGCTTAGGATCAGCATTGTGCACGCTCACGTAGTCGGCAATCGCCGCCTCCAGCTCCGCGACGGAGCGGAAGGCTCCGCGCTGGAGCCGATTCTGA
>JASHOS010000066.1 GCA_030040995.1 Terriglobia bacterium
GGCGGCGATCGGCGCCAAGCGCCATGCGAATGCCAATCTCGTTGGTGCGCCGCGCCACGGAATAGGCCGTGACTCCGTAAAGCCCAACGCACGCGATCACCAGCGCCAGCAAGCCAAAAAGCTCCGTGAGACGCGCGATCAGCTTGTCCTGATTGAAATTGAGGTCGAGCTGTTCGGTGAGGCTCAGCATGTCTAGTATGGTCAGGTTCGGATTGATGCTGGCCAGAGTGTGCCGGACGGTAGACTCCAGATTTTCAGGTCTCCCCGCCACGTGCAGCTCGATGTCTCCGATATACTCCGCGGATACGAAAAATGAGAGCTGGGGGTCCTTCGGCATCTGTAGGAGAGGTATGAAGAACGTCGGGTAGGCGGGACCACGTGCGTCCTGATATTTCGCATCCTGCACGATTCCCACAATCTCCATATCTCCGGCATATTTCGGGTCGCCCATTCCGAAGTGCTGGCCGATGGAATCCTGTTTGGGGAAGAATTTTTTGGCGAAGGCTTGATTGATCACCGCGATATGGGGCGAATTGCTCGTATCCTGTTCACCGATCGTGCGGCCTCTGAGCAGCCGCGTGCCGATCGTCTCAAAATAGTGCGGGCCCACGCAGTCGAGAGATGCGCCGTCCCGCTCATCGGGCGAGCGGCCTTCGATATGGAAGCCAAAGCCCCAATTATCACCTCGCATGGGACTGTAACCTGAGTAGCTGGCGCTGATCACGCCGGGGATTTGCGGGAGGCGCTGCTCGAGCTGTTGGTAAAGCCCGTAGAGTTGATCCGGCTTGTACCCCGCGAGAGCGGGATTCACTCTGACGATCAGACGGCCTTGCGCCTCGAAGCCAAAGTCCTGGTCCTCGACGTTTCGCAGGCTCGCGGTAAGCAGCCCCGCCCCAATCAAGAGCACCGCTGAAAGGGCAACCTGGAGCACGACCAGCGATTTTCGCGGCAGCGAGGAGCGGTCGCGCGTGGACCTCCCGGCGCCGCGCAGAGCGTCCGCGGGGTGGGCGTGTGAAGTGACCCACGCGGGCGCCGCCCCGAAAATGACGCCCGTGACCAGGGAAAGCAGGAAGGCAAAGCCGAGCACCGGCAGCGAAGGCGTGGAACGGATCGGGACGTAATGGGCTCCCCGAAAGGCCACCAGCAGGATGGCGCGCGTGCCCAGGAAAGCCACAATAAGCCCAGCCAGTCCTCCCAGGACCGCGATCAGAATGCTTTCTGTAATGATCTGCCGGATGAGCCGGGTTCGAGAGGCGCCGAGCGCAACACGAATGGCCGTGTCGGCCCGTGTAGCGGCGCCCCGCGCGAGAAACAGGTTGGCAATATTCGCGCAGGCGATCAGAAGCACCAAGCCGGCGATAATCATAAGCAGGCGAAGGCCCGACTTAGTTTGGTCCTGCATTTGGGTCACACCGCCTCCGCCCGGCGCGATCGTAATGTGTTGCTTGCTGATTTGCGCGCGGTCGTACGCGGTGAGATCGGGTTGGCCGCGGAGCCATCGTTGAAGCTCAACCGTAACCTCGGGTTGGATGCTCGCCAGCCGCGCTCCAGGTTTCAGCCGTCCGATAACGTGAAGCCAGTGCATACCCGGCTGGTTCAGAGTCGAATTCTGCTGAGTCAGCGCCGGCTCGGTTGAGAGTGGCAGCCAGAAATCAGGCGGATCGGGCCGCAACGTGTCGCCGAAAAAACCCGGTGGCGCAATCCCCACCACGGTGTAAGGCATGGTATTGATCGTAAACGTGGCTCCAATTACGGAAGGATCGCCTCCGAAGTGCTCTTGCCAGGTACGATAGCTCATTACGGCGACGGGCGGTGCGGAGGCGGTGTCATCGGCAGGCGTAATGACGCGCCCGGCAAAAGAGCCCAAACCGAAGGTGGAAAAGTAGTTTCCCGAAACAAACTCGCCGAAATAAGCTGCGGCCGGCGCAGAAACACCACTGCGGCGCACGCTCAAGCTCGGCAAAGACGCCTGGAAAGCAGTCATCTGCCTGAACTGAGGCGTGTGATCGCGGAACTGTTTATAGAGATCGTAAGAGTAGAGGTCCCAGTCATCTTGCATCCCGCCCAGCACGCAGCAATTGTTCGCATCACCGACGCGATAGAGCTGGCTGGGATCAGCCACCGGCAGGCTTTTGAGCATCACCGCGTCTACCAAGGTGAAGATCGCGGTATTGGCGCCAATCCCCAGAGCGAGAGTGATGATGCACACCGCCGCAAATCCTGGGGAACGACGCAAGCGGCGGAAAGCATAACGAAAGTCCTGCGTCAGCGTAAACATTATCGGTATCTCCTATGAACAACTACGAGAACGAGACAGTCTCTGTTCCAATAAGACGTGTCCACGCGTGCTTTGTTATCACCCCGCGATGTCTTGGGCTTCGGAAAGAAAAGAACACGACGTTACGGCCTTGCAATGCCGGGCCTGGGCATCCGTCAGTTTCTGCCGCGCCAACCGGTGTAGCGCCGGGACCGCGGCGCTACGCGCTCGAACCTTCTGAGGGATGACTGGGTTTGGGATTTTGAAGTCAACTTCAGGGCGGGTTACACTATATCGGGCCGAAAGGCCGAAAAGGCAAGATCTACGGGAGTTTTAACTATGCCGGTCGTGGAGAGTCCGCCCGAACAGCGCGTGATACTGCGTAACGTTAGCTGGAAAACGTACGAGCAGCTTCTCGAGGACCACCTCGATTACAGCTCGCCACGATTCACCTACGACCAGGGGGTCCTCGAAATTATGAGTCCTTCGCCGGAACATGAGTGGTACAGCCGGCTGATAGCCGACCTGGTAAAGCTGCTCGCCCGGGAAATGCGGATCGACGTTCTGGACCTGGGATCCACAACCTACAGGAGGGAAAGGGCCAAGCGGGGGTTCGAACCGGACTCCTGCTTCTATGTGAACAACGTCCGGAAGATTCGAGGGAAAGAACAAATTGATTTGGCAGTTGACCCTCCGCCCGATATCGTTGTTGAGGTTGAGGCCACTCGTCCTTCCTTAAGCAAATTTCCCATCTGCGCAGACCTCGGCGTTCCAGAGATCTGGACCTATGACGGAAGTCATTTGCGGATGTACCAGCTTCATGGGTCCAAATATGAAGAATCGCCTTCGAGCCGCATTCTTCCGTCGCTGGAAGCCAAGCAGCTCGGCGAATTTCTGGAATTGGGGAAAACCTTAGACAGCGTGGCGTGGCCCGATGAGGTCCTGAAGCGGTTTCGCGGGCCGAAGTGAGCGCCGCATCGGTCCAAGCCACTGTGGGTCAAGACTGAAAGTAAGAACAGAAAGGACAACTCTCCCTGCTTCAAGCTATCGTTTTCGACTTTGACGGCGTCGTGGTGGATAGTGAACCTCTCATTGCCCGAGTGTATCAGCAAATGGCCGCAGAGGAAGGCTGGAACCTGACGGAGGACGAATATTACCGGAATTATCTCGCCCTGGATGACCGCGAAGCCATCGAGCAGCTTTACCGGTCGCACGGCAAAGATCTGAGCAGGACACAGCGAGACAATCTGATTGGATGGAAGGCCAGGACGTACCGCGACGCCATCCGCGATGGCCTTCCCCCTCTGCCGGGCGCCGTCGAATTTGTACGCCGGTGCGCCTCTCTGGTTCCGCTTGCTATAGCCAGCGGAAGCCTTGGTCAAGAGGTGGAATATTTGCTGAAATGGGTGGGATTGCGGAAGGAGTTCGCGGTGATTTCGACGGCTGACGACTGCCAGCACTCAAAGCCGCACCCGGAGGTCTATTTAAACGCGCTGGCGGCTCTTGGGAAAACGGGGTTGTTTCCCAACAGCGATCTGAAGCCTTCACAGTGCCTTGCGATTGAGGACGCTCCCGCTGGGGTAGAGGCGGCGCACGCCGCAGGCCTCAAGTGCGTAGCGTTGGCGCACAGCAGGCCCGTCGAGGAACTTCGCCATGCGGATTGGGTTTTCCGCTGCTTCTCTGAGGTCCGGCTGAACGAGATCATGCAAAGCGTTTAGTGAGGTGGCCGTCAGGGGCACGCTGATTGCCGGCTCTTCCCGCCCATTCCGTCGCTTCCCGCCCTGCGGGCCGCTCGTTGCCGCGCATAATCCGGCGGTGGTCTGCCAGAAGGGCCAGCATGGCGTTCCGATCAAGCTCCGCGCTTGGTACGGTGCAGAGAGACAGCGCGCCCAGCGAACGAATGAAGTCGTGAACTCGCCGTTGGTATTCCGAAAGTGTCACCGGCTCGGTGCTCGTGCCGTAGGCCCAAGACCAGTCGGTGATCCACCGCAAGAGAGGAGCGTTGGGACGCAAGGGACTGCCTTGAAGAGGGTCGTCTGGCTTAAGTAACGAAGAAAGGCAATTCGGCGCGGTCAGAAACACCAGCCGCCCATTGCGCAGCATGATCTCCGGCCGAAGACCACTCTCCCCCAAAGCTCGCGCCAACTCCCTCAAGAACCGCGGGCCGGCCATCGCCACAACTTGCTGGCCGATTTGGAGCCCCTCAACAACAAATTGCATGATTTGAGCAAGACCTTCGTCGCTTCGGACCACAACCTGGCATAACGCGAAGCTTCTTACCGCCTGAGCACCTGCATTTCCAGTGGAGAACATGACCCCTATTCTCCGCGAAGCGGGGGAGTAATGTCAATGCACTCGCGAAAGAATGTGCTCATTATACGCGCCGGAACAGAGGCTGAGCAGGTTGCCAGAAGGCGGGCCGCCAAAGCGCGCCGTGAGCGTCCCGCCGCCATCCTAGGCCACACGGGACTACCGGAAGGACTCCCGTCGAACCGTGGCTCTCGCAATTCGGTCCAGATCGGGAGAAAAGCCAAGCCCTGGATTTTGGGGTACTCGAATGGTTCCCCGGGGGCTAATTATCACTTCAGGCTGGATAATATCTTCCTTCCAGTATCGCCGGCTTGACGAAACATCTCCGGGCAGAGTAAAGCCGCGTAGGGTGGAGAGGGCAATGTTATGCGCGCGGCCGATGCCGGATTCGAGCATTCCACCGCACCAAACCGGAATTTGCGCGGACCAGCACACGTCGTGAAGTTGGCGCGCCGAAGTGTATCCGCCCACTCTTCCCAGTTTGATGTTGATAATCTTGCCCGCGCCGATTTCAATCGCCTTGCGCGCATCGTCCGCACTGTGGATCGATTCATCCAGGCAAACGGGCGTGTTGAGCTTTCTCTGCAGCTTGGCGTGATCGATCAGATCGTCCCAGCCGAGCGGCTGCTCGATCATCATCAGGTCGAACTGATCGAAGAGCTTCAGATGGTCCAGATCGTCCAGGGAATAAGCGGAATTGGCGTCAGCCATCAGTTTGACGGACGGAAAGCGCGACCGGAGCCGGTCAATAACGTCAAGATCCCAGCCCGGCTTGATCTTTATCTTAATTCGTTGGTAGCCAGCGGCAAGCTCGCGCTCCACCTTGGCCACCAGTTCATCAATACTGTTTTGGATTCCAATTGAGACGCCGCACGCAATTTCATCGGTTGTGCCGCCGAGCAGTTTTGCAATCGGGACGCCCTTTTCCTGCGCTTCCACATCCCACAAGGCATTTTCCAATGCTGCTTTGGCCATGTTGTGCCCTCGAATTGGCCGGAAGCGCAAGGCGAGATCGGACGCCGTGTTCCACGGCGACCCGAGTGCCCATGGGATCAAGAAATCGCGCAGAATATGCCACGCCGTCTCCGGCGTTTCGTAATTGTAAAATGGCTGCTCTCCACAGGTCACTTCTCCCCATCCGGCCAGACCGTCCGCTTCGATTCGGACCAAGACAATACGGCGATTCACCGTTCTGCCGAAACTAGTCTCAAAAAAAGCGACCAGCGGCAACTGCAGTTCGAGAAGTTCAACCTGGGTAATCTTCATCGTTGAGAGTAGAGTGCCCCCACATCAAACTGTAACACTTGCGGTGAGGGTTGAGGCGGTCCTGGCAGAAATTTTCGGGGCAGTCAGTCGTGCCGACTTGCGGCACCCACAACGAATGAAAACGTAACGCCAGCGTCTCGCTGGCTTCGGACAAGGCTGGCAGAGCCTGCCCTGAGCGAAGCGAAGGGATGCCGGCGCTACGGTTTATTTCGAAGCGTAGCAACTGTGTTAGACTCACAGTTGAGCGATCTTAACCGGGAGACTTTGCGGTGAGCGCGCGCATTATCAACGGGAATCAAATTGCCGCGAGCATACGCACGGAGCTCGCTCAAGAGATTGCGCAGCTCAAGTCTAAGGGGGTTATGCCGGGGCTTGCCGCAGTTCTGGTGGGGGAAAATCCCGCCTCGAAGATTTATGTCCAGGGCAAAGTGAAAGCTTGCGAAACCCTTGGGCTTTATAGCGAGCAGATTGCACTACCGGCGAACATCACAACCTCCCAACTTCTAAAAACCGTACAAGAGCTTAACGCCCGCGATCAGATTGACGGGATTTTGGTGCAACTGCCCTTACCGGACCGGATTAACGCCGCAGAGCTGTTGCTTGCGATTGATCCCGCCAAAGACGTGGACGGCCTTCATCCTCTCAATGCCGGTAAGCTGTTGAGCGGGCAACCGGGCCTGGTCCCCTGTACGCCGGCGGGCATCATGGAGATTCTTGAGCGCAGTGGAACCCCGATCCGCGGCGCGCGCGCCGTCGTGGTTGGCCGCAGCAGCCTGGTAGGCAAGCCGGCGGCGTTGCTGCTGCTTCAGCGCAACGCCACTGTGACCGTCTGCCACTCGCAAACGGAAAAGCTTTCCTTCGTCACAAGCGAAGCAGACATCCTTGTGGCCGCAATCGGCAAACCGGGTTTTATTCATTGGGATTTTATCAAAGAGGGCGCGACCGTCATCGACGTTGGCATCAACCGGCTCACCCGTGAGGAAGACGTCCGCGCGATATTTCATGAGCCGGCTGAGGCGCTCGATCAGCTTGCGAAAAAAGGATACGTTCTCACGGGAGATGTTCAGCCCGAAGATGCCCGCGAAAAGGCCGGAGCCTTCACTCCTGTTCCGGGTGGTGTCGGCCCACTCACCATCGCCATGCTCATCTCCAACACCGTGCGCGCAGCACGCCAACGGCGTGGAATCGCTCTGCATTCGAAGACCGCGGAGATTTAGGGCCCTAGTTGCGTAAATAAGCGTAATCGTGGCCGTGTATCAGGGCACGGCTGAAGTCGTGCCGCAACAGGGTCCGTCTTGACTGGGTTTTAGCCCCTGTCAGCGGCTAAAGCCGCTTCCTTAGCGCTGCGTTCCGGCACAACTGAAGTCGTGCCCTGATACCATGCGTTGTCACGCCAATATACGCAATCACGCATTAGGGCTCACGAATGTCTCACCGTTTCCCATGTTTCGGCCTCACGGGTGGCGTTGCCAGCGGCAAGACCACGGTCGCCTGCTTTTTTGCGGAACGGGGAGCCAAGGTCATCGACGCCGATTCCATCGCCCACGAGCTTCTGCGTCCGCCCAACCCCGAACGCGACCACGTTATCCGCCAATTTGGAAGACAAATCCTGAACGCGCGGGGAGAGATTGATCGCGCCAAGCTGGGCGAAATCGTTTTTGCTGACCTCGGCCGCCGGCGTGAACTCGAGGCCATCCTTCATCCCCGGATCATCGAAAGGCAGGAAGAGGCCGCCGAGCAATATTTCCGCGAGAATGCTCAGGCGGTGATTCTCATCGAGGCGGCCCTCATCTTTGAAGCGGGCGCCGCCCCTCGCTTCCGCAAAGTCGTCGTAACCTGGTGCACGCCTCAACAGCAACTTGAACGCTTGATCGCTAAAGCGGGAATCTCGCGATCGGCCGCTGAGGCGCGCATTGCGTCGCAGATGCCCGCAGAGGAAAAGCGCTGCCGGGCGGATTACGTGATCGATTGTTCAGGAAATCTGGAGGAGACGCGCCAGCGCGCCGACGCGGTTTACTCAGAACTCAAGCGCATTGTGGTTGAAAGCCGGGAAAAGGACGGCCTGATCCCCTGATGTAGCGCCCAAAACTGAGGGATTGCCGCTTGCTTGACGATGAGATTGATCTCAAGCAACATTGGAGGGTATTTGGGCCTGTAGCTCAGTTGGGAGAGCACCTGGTTTGCAACCAGGGGGTCAGGGGTTCGAATCCCCTCAGGTCCACCAACGTCGCTGTTGGGCAACTGGCTTATCAAGCCGAGGCGCGCTCCTTCTTGGCATCTTCGGGCGTTCGCCGGAGCAGTTACGGTCCTTTGTTTTCAATCATTTGTTGGGTTCCGCGGGTTTGGCGGGATAGCTATATCTTACTCATTTAAAAGTGGATATCCGTTAGAGGCCCGCTGGGAACGCTCCTTCTTGGCATCCTCGGGCGTTCGCTGGAGCAGGTACGATCCTTTGTTTTCAATCACTTGTTTGGTTTCCCCGGGTTTTCGCGCAGGTTATATCTTTCTCATTCCAAAGCAGATATCCGTTAATAGAGGCAAGGCTCAGGTTCAGTCTCGGGTTCGTACGTCGTTGGGAATTTCTAATGTGACGTGTTTTCAATTACTTGTCAGGTTCGGTCGTCAAAAAATAAACAATCTTTTAGGGTTGTCATTTGTCTCCGCTCGTCTATACACAACGATATAAGTCCGCGACGGCTATTTTGTTGTAGCGCCGCTCTATGAGCGGCGTTACAGCGACCGAGCTGGGAGGGTAGTCCTTCAGTTTTGGGCGCGCAGCGCCGGACTTCGGCCTGGCATCTGGCCAAATGCGGATCTGAAAGGTCGGCGCTACAAAGCTTCCCACCGGCGACACTCGTACCATAGGCCAATTAGCTTAGCAGGTTCAGTTGAGAGGTTGGGGACGAATGGGACGAGCGAGACAATTTCTTTCAGAGCCACCAAGGCGAGCAGTCAGCTATCAGCGGTCAGCAATGAGGGGTCATTTCCGTGAGCGTTTGATTGCGGCCTCATTGAAGCGGCGTGACCGCAGGCAGACATAAAAGGCATGTCCGCACCACCCATCGGCTTTTCTTAGGCCAGCTAGCACGCGCCTTTCGCGGTTTTGACTGGAGCCTGCCCTTAGCTGTGCTTGTG
>JASHOS010000006.1 GCA_030040995.1 Terriglobia bacterium
GTGCGCGTCATCACCAGACGGTTCTCGAGTACGTAGGAAATACCGCTCGGCGTGCGAACGTTGTCTTCAAGCACCAGAAACTCACCGCTCTTCGAGTCGCGCACCAGGTCCACACCCGAAATAAGTGTGTGAATCCCGCGCGGCACTTCGATCCCTATCATCTCGCGGCGGAAATGCTGGCAGGAATAGACCAGCGATCGCGGGATCTGCCGATCCTTAAAAATGCGCTGCTGCCCGTAGATGTCCTGAAGGAAGTGATTCAGCGCTACCACCCTCTGCGCGAGGCCGCGTTCGATCCGTGCCCACTCAGAATGTGGCAGTATGCGTGGGATGAGGTCAAAGGGGAATAGCCGTTCGGTGCCAGCCCCGTCGCTATATACCGTGAAGGTAATACCTTGCACTAAAAACGAAAGGTCGGCGAGATGACGGCGCTCCTCAAACTGCGCCGGCTCCATTACCGCGAGCTTCTGGAAAAGCTTTGCATAATGGGCACGCGCTCTGCCGGGAGCGCAAAACATCTCATCATAAAACTCCCCAGGCTCGCAGCCTTCAAAGAGGCCGCTGGCCGGAGCTTTAGATTGAACCTGCAACATGAGGGTAATATAACAGGCAAACCTTTGGCCGTAACGAAAGTAAGTTTTATCCGGATGATAGAAATTCCATTTGATGTTCGTACGCTCAGAAAAAGTAGGGGTCCGCGGACTGTTCCCTTAACGAATTGCCAGGAAAGCCTGGTCACAGGGCTGGCTGACTTGTTCACAACTTCGTGGGCTCTACGTTAGCCTGGGCGGAAAAAGCTCCCAACGTTTTTGGCTCTTGGGCAGTATATAGAGAAGGGCACGATGGATTCGAGCCAGATCGCAGCATTGAGGATGGACGAGGGCGTCCCAGGGACAGGGATCTCTGTCGATAGAGAACGATTGGCGCAGATGCTCGAGCGCGCCCAGACCGGAGATCGAGCGGCGTTCGACGCCATAATCACCTTGCATCAGCGTCGCGTCGTAATGACCGCCTGGCGCTTGCTGGGGCGTCTTGAGGATGCCGAAGACGCAGCCCAAGAGGTGTTTCTTCGGTTGTTTCGAGGCTTGAACCGTTTCGACGGAAAACACGACTTGGCGCCCTGGCTTTATCGGATCACGGTCAACGTTTGCCACGACGTTCGGCGCAAGCGGGAGAGAACAAGCGCACTTTCAATTCATGAAGTTGACACGCCAAGCACGGCCGCGACGGTCCGATCGGATGCCGACGAAAACGTTTTGCAAGCCGAGCGGAGGAGTATTGTGGAGGACAGTCTGGCGACGCTGGGGGAAAAGGAGCGGGCGGCAATCGTACTCCGTGACATCGAGGGGCTCTCAACCAAAGAGGTCGCTCGAATTCTAGGCTCTTCCGAAACTACGGTGCGCTCGCAGATCAGCGTGGCGCGGGTAAAGATCAAAAGGTTTGTTGACCGAGCGGGTTTGGACCTCCGTGGCCGAAGCTAGTGCCGTTGTGCAAAAAGGTTGTATACGATGAACTGCAAGAAATTCGAAACACTCATTGCTTTGTACGTGGAAGGCGATCTGCGAGCGCAGAAAACGCGCGCCGTCGAACGCCACCTTCTAACCTGCTCGTCTTGCTGCGAGTTTGCCCGGGAACTGAGGCTTTCCCAAACGGCGCTGAAGAGCCTTGGACTCGATCGGGCGCCCGACGCGTCACTCGATCGCGTCCGGGCGCGCGTGCTGGGTTCCATTTCGATTGAACGTCCGGCCATCTCACGGCGCGCCCGCCGCTACGCCATTGCCGCAGGCGTCGCCATTATGATTGCCATTGCCGTGGCTGGCTTGCGACGCGAGCAAAATGACAAGGTACCTATGCGAGATTCGGCAGCGTTATCGCGTTTGAGGCAGGCTTTGGCAAGGCCCTCAGCCACCCAGCCGTTGTTCCCCGCAACTGCCCAAGGGGGCGAGGGAAAAATATTATCGAGATTATCGAGGGCCCGCCCTCGCCCCCTTGGGGGAGAGGGTGGCGAACAGGGAAGCAGTGCTTCCCGCCGCGAGCCGGTCCTATGCCCACCGAAGGTCGCTTACGCTCCAGAGCTTCAGCGACGGAGCGGCTTCTGCCCGCAGGCGGGTGAGGGAGTCATCGCTCGCCGGTCTCGGCTTATGCCCCGCGCGGGAGATCGCAACGTGCGGACGGCCGTAACACGCATCCCTGATCTCTTGGCGCGTAGAGGCGGCTTTATGCCGCCATTTCCCCGCGGGCAACGTAAACCCGCCGCTAGCGTTGCGCCAGAAACTGAGGGAATGCCCGGTCGCACTGAAAAGGCTTGCCAGCAACAATCCACAGAGCTTCGTTGTATGGTTCGGAACGCCCAGCAGCCGAGGCTGCCGGAGGAAAAAGTCAAATTGGTGACCAGCGATCCCAACATCGTGATTTACATGATCCTTGACTGAGAACGGAGACGAGAACCATGAGCGCAACTCGACTTCCCAAAACGCCGAAACCCATGAGCTTTGCTTTCGCTCTAATATCGCGTAACCGAAAAAGTTTCGCGAAATCCTGCCTTGTCACCCTGACCGGAGCGAAGGGTCCTTGCATTTGTTTAGTGCTCGTCTTGTTTTTGGGCATTGCTAGCGTGATGGCGCAAAGCCAGCAGAACACGGCTGCCCAGAACTCCGCCGGATCAAGTTCTCAGGAGGCAGGCGCGCCGGCTGCGGGAACGGAAGGCGTCGTCAAGGTTGTGCACGTCAAGTATGTGGACGTCCGTCGCATTCGCGATCTACTCGATTTCTTCAACGTCCCAATGAGGGCCGATCCTGCCCTCAAGGTGATCACGCTGTCGGGTCCTCCGGAGCGGGTCATGGCGGTTGAAGAAGCGATCAGGCAGTTGGATGTGCCTGCGCCGCCGCCACAGGACGTTGTGATCACCGGATACCTCCTCATGGCCACGCGCCAAACCTCGGCAGAAACGGCCAATGTGCAGGAGGAGGAGGGATCTTGGGCCCTTCCCGAAATGGCCGGAGCCAGTGTCCCATCGCAGCTTGACGAAGTTATCAACCAACTAAAACGGGTATTGAATTACAAGGATTTTTCCGTTGTCGACGCCCTCACGCTGCGAACCGTTGATGGCGGCGGAGCCAGTGTTTCAGGCTTGACGCCGATAGGCCGCATGTATGACTACCATCCTCCGAACCGCAACGCGCTTACACTGGGACCGAATGTCCAGGCTCAAGTTAGTTTCCGCATCGATCGCTCGGCTAGCATCATTCGGAGAGAAGGAACGTCTTCCGTAAGTATTCGCGAACTGAGATTGATTGTTAGGCCTGAGGCGCCTAACTCCAGCCCGGCCACGATATTTACGGACATCGACGTGGGCCAGAACCAGCAGGTGGTCGTGGGAAAGACAGACGTTCTCAGCCCCGACCTCGCCCTCTTTCTGGTAATCTCCGCCAAAATCACAGACTGAATCCCTCCGTTTTCGGCACGTAGCACCCTGGGTGCGCCCCAGAACCCGCAGATTTGGAGGCCCGAAGGGCTGCTCTATCATAGCCCTGGGCAACGCCCAGGGAATCGAGTCTGCCTCGCGAAAGCGAGCCCTGACAGGGCGACCTAAGCCCCCCACTTCCACACGTGGGCCGAAGGAAAATCTGCGATGGTGCGCCCTTTCAGGGCTTCAGTTGTAGAGCAAGCCCTTGGCCCAGGCCGGCTGGCCTGGGCTGTGATAGAGCGCCGCTTCGCGGCTTAGAATCTGGAAACTCCACAGACTGGGCTAAAGCCCGGCGCCACATCAATCGCCGCGTCCGAACGAGAAGCTGTGAAAAGAACCTCTGCCCTTGCCCCCATTGGGGGAGAGGGCGGCGCGCAGCGCCGGGTGAGGGGGTTCTACCGGGATTTTCAAGGCAGCTTCTGAGCATTCGCTGTTTCTCGTATAATAAAGGCGGAATCGTAGCGGACTCTGCGAGATCGCGAGCCAGCGAGTACCGCTCCTTCCCGCGGAGGCGTACCGCATGAAACAGAGACTCACGATGGCACAAGCATTGATCAACTTCCTGAAGGCGCAGCATGTCTCGCGGGACGGCAGGGAGAACCCGTTCTTCGCCGGCTGCTTTGGGATCTTTGGCCACGGCAACGTTGCCGGCATCGGTGAGGCGCTGCTCTCGAACGATGACTTTCCTTATTACCTGTGCCGCAACGAACAAGCGATGGTTCATACGGCCGCGGCTTTCGCCAAGATGAGCAACCGTCTCAGGACGCTCGCTTGCACCACTTCGATTGGGCCGGGAGCCACCAATATGGTGACGGGGGCCGCTGCCGCCACGGTAAACCGCCTGCCCGTTCTCCTCCTTCCCGGTGATATTTTCGCGCGGCGCAACGTCGCTCCGGTCCTCCAGCAGGTGGAGTGGCCGGTGACGCAAGATATCTCGGCCAATGATTGCTTCAAGCCGGTGTCGCGCTACTGGGACCGCTTCGAGCGCCCCGAGCAGATGATCACCGCATTGCCGGAAGCGATGCGCGTGCTTACATCGCCTGCCGATACGGGAGCCGTGACGCTGGCCATGCCGCAGGACGTGCAGGCCGAAGCGTTCGACTATCCCGCAGAGTTGTTCCAAAAGCGAGTCTGGCCGGTTCCGCGCCCAAGGGCCGATGCGGGACTCTTGCGGGAAGCAATTGCCCGGATTCGCGCCTCGCGTAAGCCGCTTTTGATCGCCGGCGGCGGCGTGATCTATTCGGAAGCCTGCGGCTCGCTTTCGAGCTTCGTGCATCAGACCGGGATTCCCGCTGCCGAAACCATGGCCGGCAAGGGATCGCTCTGCTTCAGCCACTCCGGAAATCTTGGCGCGATAGGCGCCACGGGCACGCCGGGCGCCAATATTCTCGCGCGCGAGGCGGACCTCGTGCTGGGCGTAGGGACGCGGTATAGCGATTTCACCACCGCCTCGAAGACGGCGTTTCAGAATCCCGGCGTGCGATTCATCAATATCAACGTCGCCGGATTCGATGCCTATAAGCACTCCGGACTCGCCCTGATGGGGGATGCGAAGGTCACACTTGAAGAACTGGCAGGAGAGCTTAAGGGATATCGAGTGGAGAATGACTATCAGGCGCGAGTCCGGCAGTTTCATGAAGAATGGGAAAAGGAGGTTGATCGCATTTACGGCCTCCGGTGCGGTCCGCCTCTCAGCCAGGGCGAGGTAATCGGAATAGTTAATGAAGCGACCCAACCACGCGACGTTGTCGTCTGCGCGGCGGGAAGCCTGCCGGGAGACCTCCACAAGCTTTGGAGGACGCGCGATCCCAAACAATACCACCTCGAATATGGCTATTCGTGCATGGGTTATGAGATTGCCGGAGGGCTGGGCGTCAAGATGGCGGACCCAAGCCGCGAGGTCTTTGTGATGGTGGGAGACGGTTCCTATATGATGATGGCGCAGGAAATCCACACCGCCGTTCAAGAAGGATTCAAGCTGAACATCGTCTTGCTCGATACCCATGGATTCAAGAGCATCGGCTCGCTCAGCCGCGCTGTGGGCTGCAACGGGTTTGGCACGCGCTATCGCCTGCGGCAAGACGGCAAGCTCAAGGGCGAGATTAACCGCGTGGATTTTGTAGCCAACGCGTCGAGTCTTGGCGCGGAAGCAATTCGGGCGCAGACTCGGGAGGAGCTGAAGGCGGCCCTGGAGCGTTCCCGCTCGAGCTCACGAACGACCGTCGTGGTCGTTGAGGTCGATAACGAAGTTAGCGTTCCCGGCTATGAATCCTGGTGGGATGTGCCGGTGGCGGAGGTCTCTCAACTCGAACCCGTCCGTGCGGCGCGCAAGACTTACGAGCCATCGAGGCTGAAGGAAAAATACTATCTGTAACCGGCACGAGTCACCAGCTTCACCGCTTGCCTCGGATTTCATCGACCGCCCGGCGAAGCACTCCAAGGATCCGCTTCCGCTCTTCCGGTGACGCATCGAGCTTCTCGTAGAGTGCCGTTCGGAGTTCGTCGCGCAACTCGTGAAATTCGCTCTTTGCTTGCCGCCATTCGCTCTTGGCTCGACTCCAGGCATCGTCCCCTGTCTCTTCGCTTTCTTCCGTATAGCGCTTTTGAAAATCGGCCAGCTTCCGGCCAAACCGCGCGAGCTGATCGAGTGTTTCCTCGGCACTGGCCCGGTTTTCTGCCAGGTACGCCGCCCCCGCTTCCGTGACCCGGTAGAGTTTCTTCGAACCTTCGCTCTCTGAAGTGGCGTAACCTACCTCTTCCAGGTAAGTAAGCGCAGGGTAGACCATTCCCGGGCTGGGCGTGTAGATGCCGCTGGAATGCTCCTCGATAGCCTTGATGATATCGTATCCGTGCCGTGGTTTCTCGTTGAGCAAGGTCAAGATAATGAGCCGCAGATCGCCAGAAGCGAGCACTTTTGCCGCTCGCATTCCAGGACCAAACATGAATCCGCGGCCAAAGCGAGCGAAGGATCTAGCCCTTTCTGCAAAATGCCTTCGATATTCTGGGTCTCCAAGAGAACCAAAATCGCAGCGCATATTCCGGTGCATAAAAACTCCTTTCAATTATCTTAAGATATATCACACAATATATCATACGATTTTATGCCCTCGCAACTCTAGAAGGACAAGGCTTCCGTAGGGGTAGGGCTTTCCCTAACCCATTCGTCTTCGCGTTGGTGAGTTTGCGATCAAACGCTCGCGGAAATGACCGCTCATTGCTGACTGCTCCCCTCGCTCTGAAAAAAATTGTCTCGCTCCTCCCATTCACCCCAACCGTCTCAATTGAACCTGCTAAGCTAATTTGCCTATGGTTCGAGTGTCCCCGATGGAAAGCAATCAGAAACAGCTCCTCCTGCAATCCTTCGGGCTCGCCCACTTTGTAGCGCCGACCTTCAGTTCGGCATTTGGCCAGATGCCAACTGAAGCCCGGCGCTACATGCGGAAAACTGTGGATTATCTGCTACTGGCCGAGGCGATGTAGCGATGCAAAAAATGGATTGTTTTTTCGACGAGCAAACCTGACAAGTAATTGAAAACACGTCACATTAAAAACTTCCAACGACGAACGAACCCGAGAATGACCCTGAGCCTATAGATATCTGCTTTGGAATGAGCAATATATGGCTTCAAACGCAAGCTCGCGATCCCAACAAGTGGTTGAAAACAAAGGATGGCACCTGCGCCGACCGACCCTCCCGGATTGCGACAGAGAGCGTGCCGCCGGAGGCAATTAGGAGATATCAGCTTTGGAATTAGCGATATACATCCTTCCCGGCAAGCTTGGTAACCCAGCAAATAATTGAAAACAAAGGATGGTTCCTGCACCGGCCGACGCCCACGGATTCCAACAAGAGGCGTGGCCAAGGCCATGTCAAACTCCGGCATATCTAGGGTAAGGAAACAGGCAGCGTAGGGGTAGGGCTTACCCTACCCTCGTTGATTTTCGGAGCGGCCATCAAGGGGACGGCAAGCTGGGGTAGTACGGATCTCTGGCTTTAAGGTCCGCGGCTTGTTCGTCGGGTGAGCGAAAAGCCGCAGGTCCCGCCAAGCGGACGGCGATCCGCTACTATCGCGCCACACCACGAATCATTGCGCTCCAAACCATAATAAGTCCCAACTTTGACGTAACCCTGGTTCGCTTCGCTCGACGCCTTGATTTAAGCGGCAGAACACTGTAGAGTAATCAAAGAGTAAACAGACGTGAGCCCTTCGATCTCGACTTTCAAATTCCGTGTTATCGCTTCCATCTTGCTGATCGCTTGCGCATTTGCGCGGGCGGTTGCGCAGCAGCAGATTTCAGATCAGGCTTCTCTGGGCGAGCTGGCACGGGAGCAGCGAGCCGAGCGGGCGAATGAGAACCTTACGAATGTACCGCTATACACCAACGATAATCTGCCGGCAAGTTCAGCGGGCTTGGGCGAAATTGGTAACACGAATTCTTCTACCACGGCAGGCGCGGTGAATCCGCTGGTTGCGGAGAAGCGCACCGCGGCGCGGCAAAAACTTCGAGCGCTGCGCTATGAGCTGAGTGAGGCCACGAAGCGTTATGCATTGCATCAACAAGAATTGACGGTCCTCGAACAGAAGCTAGGTCAGAATAATATGCAATATTATCCTGACCCTAACCAAACACTGACGCAGGAATATGGCCGCTCCGACATTGACAAACTAATTACAGAGATCAATCAGAAGAAGGCGCAGGTTGCGAGTGACCAACAATTCGTTGGCACGCTGCAACAAAAGGTCCAGGCGGTCGAGGCCCGTTGGGGATGGCTCCTTGCGGGAGAGCTCGTAGAGAGCTCTGCTCCAGCCGAGCCCCCGATCCGCGCCACGCCAGGAAGTCCAGCCTACTATCATGCCAAACTGGCATTGCTCCGCCAGAAGCTCTCGCTCGCGAAGGAGGAGGCAAAGCTCGCGGAGAACCAAATTAAGCTTTTGCAAGTTCAGCAGATTCGAACTCTAAATGCCAACCTGCAAGCGGAACTCTCCGGGCAAATTTCGGCAAAGAGAGCCGATTTAGAAGCCGCCCGGCAACAAGTCCAGCAAACGAACCAGTTGCTGGACCGCGTCCAGCAAGAGCTACAAAGAGCCGAGGCCCTCACCCAACCATCTCCGCAGAACTCCCAATCTCCTCCGCAACCATAACTCTCGCGCGAAGCGCCCATGTGACAGTCTTGTTAAATTCAGGGAAAATTTTACAAAGCTAGTGATTCCAAACGGCTAGTGTGCGCATCAGCTTCTCAATGTCTGCTGCTGATTCTACGGACCTTAAGTTTCAGAGTCTTTTTGGCAAACAGAGTGCACGGGTCAAGGCGGGAGAAGTAGACCCCCAAGGGGAGGAAATTTAAAATGCAACCGAATATTTTGAGATCCTACAAGCTTCTTGTGCTGGGGCTGGGAGTGCTAGTGATCGCGACCGCGGGATGCGCGACGAAGAAATATGTGCAGAATTCTGTTCAAGAGGGCGTGCAGCCATTGCAAGTTGGTCTGAAGAACGAAGACCAGAAAACTGCGCAAAACGCCCAGCAAATCCGGGATGTTGACCGGCGGGCCGAGTCGGGGATAGCCGATGCGCAAAATGCAGCTTCTCAGGCTAATCAGGCGGCGACGACGGCAGACCAGCACGCTCAGGCAGCCCATCAGGTAGCGGAGCAAGGTCTTACGGCAGCCAATACCGCCCAGGACATGGTTAACAATATTGACAATTATCAAGCATCGCAGCACACAACTGTGTTATTCCGTTTAGACCAGAGCGTCCTTACCACCTCTGACAAGCAGAATCTGGACCAGCTCATTCAACAAGTTAAGGGACTGAAGCACTACGCGATTCAGGTGCAGGGATACACGGACACAACTGGACCAAAACAGTTGAACCTGCGGCTCAGCGAGCAGCGTGCCCAGGCTGTGGTTCGCTATCTCACACTAAACGGCGAGATTCCTTTGGTGAAGATTTACAGTTTGGGTTACGGCGAAGCTACCCCCGCACAGTCGAACCGGACTCGCAAAGGACGCCAGCAGAATCGCCGCGTGGACGTGACCGTGATGGTTCCCCAAATGCCTGGACAACCGACTTCGCAATCAGCCCAAGCGGAACCGTCACCCGGCGCGGTAACCCAGTAAGAGCGCGTCGAAGCAATCCTCTAAGAGCAAACCAAAGCAGAACAGGCTCGCCGCGGCGAGCCTGTTCTGCGTACCGCCCTGCACGATATCCATCTTACACGCGAGCAGAGTAAGGGTAGGGATTTCCCCTACCCTCGTTGCTTCCCGGGGTGCGAATTAAGGGAACGGCAAGCTGTCCCCCTACATCACCTTCGAGACCAGACGGTAAAATCCAAGCTGGGAATCGCCGTGCCGGAGCAAGCGGAACAGCGCGAGCGAGCCGTAGCACTCCTCAAGCCGGGTGTGGCGCAAGTGCTCAGCCACAATTTCAGCTTGAGGCAAGAGAATTGAGGACCGGCCGAGCTTACGAAGCATGCGGTGATACTCACGGACTTCAGAATAGGGGGGATCGAGATAGACAAACTTGAAACGCGAGCCCCTCTGCTCAAGCCGCTCGACGCCCTTTTCGACCGGTCCGCCTATGATCTGGAATTTATACTCGATGCCGAGAGATTGAAGGTTCCTGCGAATCAATTCGATAGCCGGCCGGTAAGCCTCAAGAAAGACAACCTCATCTGCGCCGCGGCTTAGCGCCTCAATTCCCACCGCGCCGCTGCCGGCGTAGGCGTCCAGGAATTTAGCTCCCCGCATGCGATCACCCAAAACATCGTAGAGCGTTTCCCGCAGCTTAGCCGACGTGGGCCGGAGCGATTGCCCTTTCAGCGCCTTTAATGGCTGGCCGCCGTACTCGCCGGAAATAACACGCATGATCGCGCCCTGCCTTGAAAATCTCCGCAGAACCCCACTAGAAGAAACCAGCCCTCTCCCGCAAGCGGGAGAGGGGGGGACCCGTCAGCCGACGCGCGCCAGGCTATAACGCTCCGGCCACCGGGCGCGCAACGAGCGGGTGAAGGCTTCAAGCTCTTGTGGATTTTCAGGATGCTCAACAAATTCGAGCGCTTCACGCTTGGCCCATTCCAAAATCTCATGGTCGCGCATCAGGTTCGCGATCCGAAAGGCCGGAATGCCCCACTGTCTCGTGCCCAGAAACTCTCCCGGCCCGCGAATCTTGAAATCCGCCTCGGCAATTCGAAACCCATCGTTGGTTTCAGCGAGAACGCGGAGGCGCTCCGCAGCGATTTCGCCCGGCGGTCCGCCGGCGAGCAGCAGGCAATAGGACTTGCCTGTGCCACGTCCAATCCGTCCCCGCAACTGGTGCAACTGAGCGAGGCCAAAGCGTTCGGCGTGCTCCACCAGCATGACCGTTGCGTTTGGAACGTCCACTCCCACCTCAACCACCGTCGTCGCAACCAGGACGTGGATTTTGCCCTGCCGGAACTGGCGCATTACGCTTTCCTTTTCGCTTGCTGGCAACCGCCCGTGCAGTAAGCCCACATGGAGCTCAGGGAGAACGTT
This sequence comes from Terriglobia bacterium, assembly GCA_030040995.1. Classification (GTDB taxonomy): domain Bacteria; phylum Acidobacteriota; class Terriglobia; order UBA7540; family UBA7540; genus JASHON01. Next base: position 10,981 of record JASHOS010000006.1, read on the forward strand.
CCTCGAGAGGTCCTCGTGCATTCGGACGGCGGGCCGAAGGTCCAGCTTGCTCGATTCTTCGACGAGAGGATAAATGACGTAGGCTTGCTCTCCGGCACGCACCTTCTCGCGAATAAAATCAAATGCACGCGCTCTGTCGCGCTCGGCCAGAATTCGGGTGACGATGGGAGTCCGGTTGGGCGGCATCTCGTCGATGACGGAGACATCAAGGTCTCCGTAGGCCGCAAGAGCGTAAGTGCGGGGAATGGGCGTAGCCGTCATCACCAGGACGTGTGGAGCTACGCCTTTACGGATCAGCCGGTGGCGCTGCATCACTCCAAACCGATGCTGCTCGTCCACAATGACTAGACCGAGCTTCGCAAACTCAACGTCCTCTTCGATTAGAGCATGAGTGCCTATTACCAACTGGATTCTTCCTTCGGCCAGGCGCGCTCGGGTCGCACGCCTCTCCTTTGAGCCTAAAGCTCCGGTGAGCAACCCGGTTTCATAAGGCAGGCGCGCCAGCAGGTCCCGGCAATAAAGGTAGTGTTGGGTAGCAAGGATTTCCGTCGGCGCCATGACGGCCACCTGACAGCCATTTTCTATGGCGATCACAGCCGCTTCAAGCGCCACAATCGTTTTGCCTGACCCGACGTCCCCCTGAAGCAGCCGGCTCATCGGATGCGGCGACGTCATGTCGTTTACAATCTCTTTCAAGACTCGTTTCTGCGCTCCGGTGGGATGAAAGCGGAGGATGCTCTTAACCGCCTGGACAATTTTGTCATCTACGCGCAGCTCGATTCCGGGCAGCCACTTCATCTCGCGGCGCCTCAATGCCATAGCGGCGCCGACGTTGAAAAACTCTTCGAAAATCATCCGAATCTGCGCCCGCGTCCGGAAGCGCGCCAGGTCTTCGGTTGACTGATTGGAATCCGGAAAGTGAGTTTGGAGTAGAGAGCTAGAGCGGGCAGAAAGATTGCTTTTCTTCAGAACAGAAGCGGGCAGGCATTCGGGGATCGCGCCGTCTGCGGCTGTCAATGCGTTCCAGATCAGACGGCGCAGGATAGCCGGCGTGAGACGGCTGATAGATTCGTAGATTGGCGTGATGCGTCCGATTTCGAGCGATTCGCTTGTTTCCGCGCCTTCGTCCGGCAGGATTTCGAACTTGGGCTGAATCATCATCATGTTCCCGGTCCCGTAAGGGTCTCTCTCCACCTTTCCATAGAAAAATACGCGCTGCCCCGTGTGAAACACCTTGTTCCGCTCGAGATAAACGGCATTGAACCACTTGCAGCGGAACATTCCACCCGCTAGTGGGCGGCTCGCATCTACTGCGGAGAGGTCATAAATAAACTTTCCGCCACGCGTCCGCGTTAACCCGCAGGAAAGTACTTTCACCAACACGGTGGCCGCTTGGCCGGGAACCAAGTCACGAACGCATACCAGGCGCTGCCGGTCTTCGTAACGAAATGGAGTATAGTAAAGCAGGTCTTCAACAGTGGTGATAGACCGGGAGGCAAAAAGCTGGGCTCGCGCAGGACCCACTCCTTTCACGTACTTAACTTCCGTATTGAGAGTCAATGCGCGCTCAGGCATA
>JASHOS010000067.1 GCA_030040995.1 Terriglobia bacterium
GCCCCGTCCCCACCCGTCGATTCTCCACTACGCTCCAATACCGGTGCTCCTTGCCGTCCTTCCGTCGCTTCTTGCTGCGCAAAAACATCGTCAGTGCGCATCCTGGCAAATCCTGGGCATTGATGTAAAGGGGGTAGGTCGGCACTACAGCCGCCCGCCTTAAGGGTGAACTGATCCGGAAGAGGTTAGATCGACGCAGTGATCAAATTCGCTCCGCACCGCGCCGTATCTGCGAAAGTCAGGTTAGGCTATTTTTCTAATGTTCGGGCCTGTGTTTTCAATAACATAACAGCTTCGTTCGGTAATTTTAATGTTTTCCGCTCGTTCGGGTGGCGGAGCAGGGAGGATTTCCTGGTTGGCAACGGAGTTCGGTAGGGGAATTTCCCAGCACAGTAACTAGATGATAAACGATGGGACGGACGCCTGTCAACAGCAAGGAAAGGATTCGAGGTGGCGCCTCAGCCGCCCCACTCCGAAAATCCCTCACCCGCCTGCAGGCAGGAGCCACTCCGTCGCTGAAGTTCTGGAGCGTAAGCGACCTTCGGTGGGCGCAGGCCCGGCTCGCGCCGGCTGGAGAAAGCGCCGGCCGCTCGCCACCCTCCCCCGAAAGCGGGAGAGGGAATGGTGGTTGGGATTATTTTCACGCTTCGCGGGTGTCGGCCGTGACTTAAAATTGGGCAGGGTTACGTCAAAGTTAGGCTTATTGCAGTTTGGAGCGTGTTCTTGTAGCGCAGGGCTCGCCTTTTAGCCCTGTCATGATGGGCCCGTGGCCCGCGAAAGCGAATGAAAATGCTCCTTGTCGGCGGACCAACTGACGGCGCCATAAGTCTTTCTTTTTCAGCAGATCCACGCTCAAGCCAGGAGCATTTTCAAGGCTGCGGCTTGTCATTTGCAAAAAAATCCGCAGCGTTAGAAGACGAACGCTGCTCTACAACCACCCCCTATCCAGACTTTGACGCGAGCGTGCCTTTCGGGCAAGTTAATCGGGACACCTTACGTTCTCTAGCTTCACTGACTGTCGACTATAGCGCGGTAACCCCGCGTTCAAGGTTGCGGATCCGAATGACCTCGTCGATCTTGGATAGGAATATCTTGCCATCGCCAATCCTTCCGGTCGAGGCGTTCTTGGCGATTGCCTCGACTACAGAATCTACAAGTTTGTCGTCCACTACGATTTCAATCTTTATCTTTGGCAGAAGATCAACATGATATTCGTGGCCGTGATACGTCTCGGTATGACCCTTCTGCCGGCCATGGCCGCGTACTTCCGATACGGTCATCCCGTCAACACCCATTTGCATCAGACCTTGCCTGACCGAATCAAATCTCGAGGGCTGGATAATTGCTTCGAGTTTGGTCATCATCTTCCTCTTTTCTCCCCTTGCAACAACCGCTGTGAGCTGGTCGTATGGTGTCCGACCACCCGTCGCCTTGGCTCTCCGTCCCGCGAAACGCTGTCAGCGACGAGGGTGGTGGGCCGAGCTGTTAAGGTGAGCGTAATCCGCTTCCGCTTGCTCTCCTGGGGCTGACTGGCGCGCCACCAAGGCTCAATCTCATTCCGCGGGGTGGCATCGTATCGAACTCTGCGACGCCTTTGATTTTGCGCAGCATCTTCTAAAGTTGGAGCCCTAGCGAAAAGTGAGCCTCGAGGTAAGAATATGGCGAGACAGTCTACGCTCGTCGAACCATCGCTTCGGTCTAGAAGCCGGAGGCCTTCTCGGCCGCCTGCGTTTGCTCAGCCAGGCCGCTAGGGGCGGCAAAGGGTGAAATCTCATACTCTGGGTAGGCTGAGATCCCGTGCTCGTGCAGGTCCATACCGTAGAGTTCTGCCTCTGCGGACAAGCGAAGGGTTCCGGTTGAGTTGACGAGGAGCATGACTGCCATGGCTACCACAAAGGTCGCTGCGGTGATGCACGCGCTGCCAATGATCTGCGCGAGGAGCACTTTTGTACCACCCCCATAGAGGAGCCCTTTCAATGCGGCGCTGTTGTCGGGAGAGACCGGCCCAGTCGAACCATATTTCCCGCACGCAAACAAGCCCAGTGAGAGCGTTCCCCAAATACCACAAATGCCGTGCACGGGGACTGCTCCAATCGGATCATCAATCCGCAGCCATTCCAGCAGGTCGACTCCCAAGATGACCAGGACTCCGGCGACTCCGCCAAGCAGGACTGCGCCCGTCGGGCTTACCCAATAACATGGGCAAGTAATGGCGACGAGGCCGGCCAGAAATCCGTTAGTCGTATACCCCGCATCCCACTTCCTGCTCCGCAGGTAACCATAGAGTATAGAGGTGAGCCCGGCCGCGCAGGCAGCGAGGGTTGTATTCGTGGCTACCCTTCCGATGCCTTCGAAGTCCATAGCGGATAGCGTGCTTCCGGGATTGAAGCCGTACCAGCCGAACCAAAGAATCAGCCCGCCGGTCACGGCAATGGTCAAGTCGTGTGGCAACATCGGCGAGCCCCCGTCGCGCTTGAATTTACGACCCAGCCGCGGGCCCAGAACGATAGCACCGGCCAGCGCGATGAAGCCGCCGATGGTGTGGACGACCGTGGAGCCAGCGAAGTCATGGAAACCTATGCCCAAAGACGGAAAGAAATTCCCGGAGCTGCCCATATTCGCCAGCCAGCCGTCCGGCCCCCAAGCCCAGTGACCGATGACTGGGTAAATGAAACCCGTCACGCAAATGCTGTAAAGGAGATCGCCTACGAATCCCGTACGTCCGATCATTGCGCCTGAGGTGATCGTCGAACATGTGTCTGCGAAGGCGAATTGGAATATCCACACCGCTAAAAACGCGACGCCAGTACCTTCATAGGTAGCAGGCGCGTTTTGCAGGAAAAACCAGTGATGCCCGATGAACCCATTGCCATGGCTGAACATAAATGCAAACCCGACCGCATAGAACAGAATGCCGCAGAGACACGTATCGACGACGCATTCCACGAGAACGTTGACGGTCTCGCGGGACCGACAGAAACCGGCTTCAAGCATCGTGAAACCAACTTGCATTCCGAAGACCAAAAAAGCCGCGATAAGCGTCCATGCAGTATTCACTGGGTTGACCATGTCGGCGGCCTTGACCTCAGGGGCCGTCTGGGCATACACATGGGTCAAAAATGCGCCGCTCGTGACAGCAATAATCAGCAGAACGATCCCCATCCCAATCGCTTTGCCCGCAAGCAGCAACTTCCCATACGTGCGCCATTCGGGCTCGCGCAGCCGGCGAGCGAGTCGGTAAAACTTTTCGGACATTGAGAGCCTGACTTCTCGTCTTGGAATGGCAGACATCTTTTCATTCTCCTTTGGTCAATGAGTTGGAACCTGATTCTGCGCCACACGTCCTGCACTTCTTACGTTCAAATCGGCAGGCACTCTCTTCTAGAACCTACAATTTGGTTGCAAGCTCACTCTCTGCCGGAGCGAACTGCATCGCCTCCAAGTGTCCGTCCGCCATCGAGAAACGCAATCCAGACAACTTTGCCCTCATAACGAGCGATTCGCTCTGAACCGATGCCTCCTCCCTATCGACCGTCCCGATGACGATCAACTCAAGTCGAGCATGTATGGTTTGGCGGTAGACTCGGAATAAGGCGCTGGAAAGATTTGGCAAAGCGCAAAACAGCAAGTCGCGCACGGCCAACGAATCTTCGAGTGCCTGTAGGGATGCATTACGTTCGCCAATGTGCTGCGGCAGACCGGCATCCCACTGATCTGGAGCCCGCGCGACCCACTCGCATTCCGCGAACTTGCCTCGCAGCTCCAGCCGTAGGAGCCGCAGCGGTGAACGAGACAATCTCCCAAAGCGCACCTGTACTCGCAGCCGACGCATAAAGTCACTGACTCCACACAACTCCTTCACCATCGCTTTCCCACCGTTACGGCTTCGCGCGACGGAGGAGGGCACGTTCGCAATGAGTTCGATGAACTTCTGCTCCACTCCGCCGTACAGCCCATTGTGACGTGACCGAAAGACACGTCCGCGTGGTCGCAACCGCAACAGTTCCCAGCGTGCACGAGCCCCGCCGAAACTCACTTTGCGGCGACAACTTGCTCGCACTTTGCCACTCGAATGTAGCTATTGGGCGGACACGGCGTCGTATCCAAGAGAACTCAAACAGAAAGGAACTGCCGGCCTCATTTCATCGGCGAAAGGAGGTGACAAAGCAACTCAGGTCTTCCTCGACCTGTTGTTTAGTTTGAGGGCTGCCTCAGAAGGAGTCAAATTCAAAGTTTTGATTACGTCGATTCAAATTCCGCATAATTCAAGATCGGGTTTTCGTTGCTTCATAGTCCTATCCGGTGTGATTAACGGGAGCTGCGCCTCAGGTCGTCGCCTAAGACGACAGCTTCTGCGATCTCTTTCATAGACCTTCGTCTTTGCTGACTCTCCTGCTGCATGCTCCGATACGCGTCGTCCTCGCTGATTCCCAAGTCTCGCTGCAGAATTCCTTTGGCACGCTCAATGAGCTTTCTGGCTGCCAATCTGCCCGATAACGCAAAGTTCTCGCTCTCTAATCGTGCCCTCTCGACCTCCGTGCCAACCAGGAAGCCAACCGCCGCGATCAAGCTTATGTCGCGGGGGGTGAATTGATGCTCTGCACGATTTTGCAGGGCAACGACTCCCACTAGCCTTCCACCGCTGACGATTGGAACCGACAGGAAGGCCTCGAAGTGGTCCTCAGGCAGTTCGTTGGACAGCTTGAAGCAAGGCTCGTTAAGAGCATTCCGCGTGATGGTGACCGGCTCGCGATGCTCGGCGACCCAGCCGGTGATGCCCTGTCCCAGCTTGAGTTTCAGACGATCGACTAACTCGGGATGAGGGTTCTTGGAAGCTCGTAGGACCAGCTTTTCGCTTTCGAGAAGATAAACAAAGCACGAGTCACATTCGACCATCGAGGCGACGAGTTCGACAACTTCCGCCAGCACCTCCTGCAGCGGCGTTGCCTCCGACATCCGCCTGGCCATCTTGTTCAGCAACGCAATACCGAAATCTTCCGGGGCCTCCGCTGGCCGTTGACGCCTGGAGCGGTCGAGATTGAGAGCCTCGTGGACTGCAGATAGAAGGTCTTCTTTATGGAACGGCTTGGGCAGGAAGTCTATCGCTCCAGCCTTCATCGCTCGCGAACTCATGGGAATATCCCCGTGAGCGGTGATGAAGATGATGGGAATTTGTATTCCCGCCCCTTTGAGCTCGTGCTGAAATTCTAACCCGCTCACTCCTGGAAGCTTCACATCGAGAACCAAGCAACTGGGAACTTCCGGTCGCCTTGCCTTTAGGAACTCGGCTGTCGATCCGAAGACTTCAGCATGCAGCCCGACCGACCTCAGGAGACTACTCACAGCCTCGCGCACGGATGGGTCATCATCAACTACAAAGACTGAGGAGCTGGTTTCAGTCATGTGACTCCTGCGAACGGATCGGAAGAGTGAACTGAAATGCCGTGCCCCCGGACTCACAGGGAACCGCCCACAAGCGGCCTCGATGAGATTCAATTATCGAGCGACTGATCGGCAAGCCCATCCCGATGCCTTGAGTTTTGGTGGTAAAAAACGGCTCAAAGATTCGTTCAGCGATTTCTTCACGGAGTCCGATACCATTATCTTCAACCCGAATGAGAAGACTACTCGCACTTTGCTTTTGGGAGCTGATCAAGAGTTCCCTTGGATCAAGAGGCATCTCGCGCATGGCATCTATGCCATTCATAATTAGATTGAGCACAACCTGCTGCAATTGAGTCCAATTACCCATAACTCGAGGCAAATGGGCAGCGAGTTCCGTCCGTATGGAGATTCTGTGCCTCGTTGCTTCGTCACGTACGAGCGCCACTAGTTCCTTGATTAGCGTATTCATGTCGATTTGACTCCATGCCGGAGTCCCCTTCATGAACAGCGTACGAGTGTGACTGAGCACGGCGCCGGCCCGGGTTCCATCCTCGACGATTCTTTCCACGGCTTGCCGGACTTCGTTCAGGTTGGGCGGCTTTGAGGAAAGCCACTCCAGGCATGCCTGTCCGTGCGTCACGACGGCAGCAAGCGGCTGATTGACTTCGTGGGCGATCGAGGAAGTTAACTCTGCCATGGTCAACACGCGAGAGAGATGGGCAAGCTCAGCTCGCATTCTCACCAGCGCCTGCTCTGCCTTCTTATGCTCTTCAATATCGGTGGCTGTCCCATACCAGCGGATGATCTGTCCCTTCGCATCTCGAAATGGCACGCCCCGAGTGAAAAACGAACGATACTGTCCATCAGCTCCACACAAGCGCCATTCGCCTTCGAAGGGCCTGCCACTTGACATTGCTTCTTGCCACGCCTCGCAGAAATTACTCCTGTCCTCAGGGTGGACCGCATTCAGGAGATGCCAGCCCTCGATTTGATCCATGTCGCGCCCTACGTAGTCGAGCAGCCGTCGATTGCAATAGTTCACCCATCCGTCCGGCTTGCAACTCCAAATGTGCTGGGGGATTGCCTCCGTCAAAAGCCGTAGCTGGCGTTCACTGTCCCGTAGGCCCGCATTTGACTGCTGGAGCTCTGCCGTCCGCTCGGTCACTTGCATTTCCAGCCGATCGTGGGCCGCCTTAAGCGCGTCTTGACTTTTCTTCTGGAAAGAACTCACCCAGCTCCCCACCATAACGCAAACGACAAAGGCGGCAAAATAAGTCCCTTCCGTCCCGCTCACGGCGAAAGAATGGACTGGACGTATTAAGAAGTAATCAGCAGCCAAAGTCGAAAGGAAGACTGCGAGGAAGCCAGAAACTAATCCGCCAAGCCAAGCGCTCATTATTACAGCCGCAAAGAAGAGGAATAGGAAAGGGTAGGGAAAAAGCCGCTGTAGGAGTAGCGTTAAAACAAGAGCCGCTGACACAAAGAGTACGGCGAAGCCGTAACGCCGAACACGGGAGCCAGCGAATTTCGGCAGGGAACGTTCGAACGGAACCTTGGCGCGGCTCGGAATACATCACTCCAGGCCTGCCTTTCCGAAGTCCCGGAAGGATCTCTTCGGAGCTTGCAGAAACCCACCATTCGTCAGAATCCGAATCGCTCGCGCACGCATTCGCATGGTGGATATTCAACGGCTGTTGCCAGCCCTTTGCTGGCCCAACCTGCGGCAGTACAGGCCTATACTTAACGCGACTGACAACCATGTGACCCTTCATAAAGAGTTCACACAGCCATTACCCTTCAGGATGACGCGAGGCCGCAAGTGCGTCCAATCCTTTATTTTGATAGGACCGATAAGAGTTGGGTCTAGGTAATATCTTTTGTTCGGAATTATGCCTTTGACGTACCTCGCACTTGCACTCCGGTTGCGTTTGGATTCGTCACGTCAAGGACCTGGGGCGAGTAGTAGCAGACCTCGATATGGGGTTGGCGCGCTGACACCGCTAAGAAGTGATGCTGGGCAACGAAGCCTTCAGTGATAATCGACGCCACGAGGCCACCCACGAAGATATCGGCGGTGATCGTTTCGTTGACGTAGCCGATTGACGTCCCCCCGAGGAGATCGTGCCGCCTTGATTGTATCGGCGTAAAATGCGACATGGCCTGCATCTTTGACGATGGAGCCTGCAAGCCTCTGAATTGTTTGACCGGCAATTACCTCACCGTCTTTGGCGATTACCCTAAACGTGTAGTCAAGGCGCTTTTGGGGCTCTTGGGCCGCCCTGTTTCACCCACAGCCCCTCTTTCGCCGCGATGATGTCTTCTGTTGCCGGGCCGATCACCGGGCGGTTGCCCATCTCCCTGAAAAGTGCCTCCATCTGATCCGCATGCCCAAGGCGGGCATGCATGAGCGCGAGTTCGCCCACGGCGCGATCAACAAGGGCCTTGGCGCGCGGATCGGTAACGGAGCGTCCCTCGTTCCATGCCTGCTCCCAGGCGTCAATGGCCCTGGAAAAATAGCGCTAGAGTAAACTACGGCTTTCAGCATGGACTACTGCGACCTCTAAGCGCGGCGGAATTGTCGGATGGCACGTTACGGTACATTCTGCTTGTTGCGGCGCTGGTGACGCCCAGACCGCCGGCGCTCATGGTGCTAAACGAGCCTGAGGCGAACCTGCATCCAGTTTTGCTGGCGCCCCTCGCATGATTGATCGTGAAAGCTTCCGGGCAGCCTCAAGACTCCGGACGCACGAGAGGGACGCGAGGATCCGGAGGGGGCCAGTGAGTTCGAAGGTGGGCGTATTGCGGGTCATCGGTGTTGGCAAACGAATGTTCGCTCCCGGCCAGCACGTTGAGGTAGTAGACGTGGTAGCCGTAGGCTGCCACGACGGGGTGATAGCCGTCCTTCACCAATATGACATCACCATCGGTTGCCTTAAGAACGGCATCTCGGCTGCCCGCCGCATCGTAAAGGCGCTGCAGCGCGTAACCCTCGGGATGGTCGATGCGGTAATAATAGATTTCATCGAGATCGGCCTCATAGGGCGGGTTATGCACGTCGTGCTTATGCGGTGGATAGCTCGACCAATTACCGCTCGGCGTGTAGACCTCGCAGATCAGCAGGCGTTCGGCGGGAAAATCGCCGGGAATGATGTCCAGGATCTGGCGGGTGGCGTTTCCTCCACCCCGCACTTCCAGGCGGACGTCCGAGGGCTGAATGATGCGGGCATCGAGCCTTTCGCTGCACGGAACGCGGCAGTCGGCAAACTCGCAATCGCTCCTGGCATCAAGCTCAAACCGGGTCCTTCTGGGCAAATAGACGGCCCATGGGTAGCCGGTGAAAACACCCTTCCGCTCGCCGGTCTCCCGCGGACCTTCTCCCCAATCAACGGACAGCCGGCCGCTTAAAAGAACGAGTGCCGCCTCCTCGTCCCGCGTGTCGCTCTGCCAGTATTGCCCCTGCTTCAGCCTTCGCACGGAGAAGTTGATCGTGCTCCACCCAGCTTTCTCGCGCGTCACGCAAACGAGAACACCAGCTTTTTCCCGCGGGATCGGCGAACTGTGGAACAGGACGCTATCGGCGTAGTCAGTCATCGCAACCTCATCCTCCTGCGGTTCCGGGTACCGCTCTTAATCTTACCTGAAAGCCAGGAGCGATCTATAAGATAAAATGGGGCGAGGGCAGAGGGTCTATTTTGGTTGCGGCCGCGAGCCGCGCTGCGCGGCAGTGGGTCAGTTTGAATTTGTAGCGGCGAGTTTACCTCGCCATGTGGCGGCGTAAAGCCGCCTCTACATCAAACTGACCCACTACCCGCTGCGCTACGCTCTGACAGAGGGCCTTTGCACTGAGATATAATAGCTCGGCCCTTCGGGCCTTATTGGGCCGGACGTTCTTGCCAAGCCGTTCGAACGCCGGCTAAGGCTGGGGCATGATTCATAATGGCTTGACCTATTCTGAGCGCCTCTGGCAAGAAACGACGTGCGGTCGGCGTGCATCGTATCAGTTGGTTATGTCACCGCGCGATACGCGCGCAGCTATGAAAAGGGCTCCGCCCTCTCCCTCGGGCTCAGCTTTACCCATATCTCCAGCTGGACGCGGGGGGTAGACATGAAATCGCTACTACGCAGCGGGTTGCAGAGGGCCTGACCCTGCGCAACGCTCCGCACATGGCTCGTGTCCGTGAGCGCCGTATCATCCTTTGCCACCCGAGGAGACCTCGCATGACCTCACCGTTAACTTTTTTAAGCGACTCGCTGCAGACGCCCATCGGCCAACTCAATACCGTCTGCGATCAGCAGGGAAATCTCCGCATGATCGACTGGTCGGACCACGAAACCCGCGCGCTCCAACTGCTTTCCATCCACTACGGAAAAAACAGCTATACCCTCACCAAGCAACGCGATCCCTTCGGCCTCACCACGCGCCTCGCCGCCTACTTTGAAGGCGACATCCGCATCATCGACGACATCCCCACCGCCACCGCCGGCACTGCGTTCCAGCGCGAAGTCTGGCGCGCCCTGCGCAATATACCCGCGGGCCAGACGATCAGCTACGGCGAACTCGCCCGCCGCATCGGACGCCCCAGCGCTGTACGCGCTGTGGGCCTCGCCAACGGCGCAAACCCCATCGGCGTCGTCGTGCCATGCCATCGCGTCATCGGCGCCAATGGCTCGCTCACCGGCTACGGCGGCGGCCTGCACCGCAAAGAATGGCTGCTCGCCCACGAGCGCGCGCACTCAAATCAATCCGGTTCCAAACCCAGCCAATCCCAACTTAAGCGCGAACGCCAAGAGGCAGTTTCGACGTTCTGAGCCGCGAAGCGGCGCGCCATCACAGCCCAGGCCAACCGGCTTGGGTCCAGGGTTCCGTCAAAGTTGGGTTTATTACGGTAGGGAGGCCGTTTTTTGTAGCGCAGGGCTCGCTTTTTAGCCCTGTCATGATGGGCCGTTGGCCCGCGAAACCGAATGAAAATGCTCCTTGTCAGCGGACCAACTGACGGCGCCATAAGTCTTTCGTTTTCAGAAGATCCACGCTCAAACCGGGAGCATTTTCAAGGCTGCGGCTCGTAAGTGCACAAAAGGGCCGCAGCGTTGCAAGGCGAACGCTGCGCTACAACTACTCCTTCCGGACTTTGACGTGAACGTGGGCCTGGGTCAAGGGCATACTGCTTTTTGTAGCCCTGAAGCTCCTTAGGGGAGAGGGAACAGGGGCAAGGGTGCGCGGCATGCGGCTCGGGGTGAGGGGTGTTTCGCACGCTCGAGGCGGCGCGCTATCAGCCGCACTGTGGTTAGACCCCCTTAGAAGGGCCACGTAATGCTAAAGCCTCCGGCAAAACCGGAGGATACTTATTCTCGCGGCGAATCAATGGTAAAAAAGAAAGGAGAAGATGACCTTATTGGAGAGCGCAGAGCGCCGTAGCAGCCGGACCGTCTTTACCATCCTGGCAGCGATCAGCGCCTGCCATCTGCTGAATGACCTCATCCAGGCCACGATTCCCTCGCTCTACCCGCTCTTTCAGAGCATCTTTGGTCTATCGCTCGGCCAGATCGGGATGATAACCTTCACCTACCAGATCACCGCCTCTCTCCTCCAGCCCTTCGTTGGGCTGGGCACGGATAAGAAGCCGATGCCTTACTCGCTCCCGTTCGGCATGGGCGCTTCGCTCTGCGGCCTCGTCTTGATGGCGTTCGCATCCAGCTATGGGTGGCTGCTTCTCGCCGGCGCCATGGTCGGCCTCGGCTCCTCGGTTTTCCATCCCGAATCTTCCCGCGTCGCCCGGCTCGCCTCCGGCGGCCAGCATGGACTCGCGCAATCGCTCTTCCAGCTCGGCGGCAACTTCGGCACCGCGTTTGGGCCGCTGCTCGTGCTCTGGCTCGTGCTTTCAGCGCGCGGCTCGCATGCCGGACAGCACCGCATCGCATGGTTCTCTGCCGCCGCACTTGCCGCCATCGTCACGCTGATCTTCGTCGGCCACTGGTACAAGGCGCGCGTGCGCGAAGGCGCCCCGGGCAAAAAGACAATCGTTGAACATCCGCACACCCAGCTCTCGCGCGGCACGCTCACGCGCGCGATGGTCGTGCTGATGACTCTGGTCTTCTCGAAATTCTGTTATCTTGCCAGCATCACGAGCTATTACACGTTCTATCTCATGCAGCGGTTCCGTGTAACGCTGCCTCAGTCGGAGATGTATCTATTCGTCTTTCTCGGCGCGGTGGCGCTAGGCACAATCCTCGGTGGTCCCATCGGCGATCGCTACGGCCGCCGCCTCGTCATCTGGGTTTCGATTGTCGGCGTACTGCCCTTCACGCTCGTGCTGCCCTATGCGAACCTCAAATGGACCGCCATCCTCAGCTTCATTATCGGCCTCGTGCTCTCGTCAGCGTTCCCGGCTATCATCGTCTACGCCCAGGAACTGGTTCCCGGCCGCGTTGGCATGATCTCCGGCCTCTTCTTCGGGCTCGCCTTCGGCATGGGTGGGTTAGGCGCAGCACTCTTCGGCAAACTAGCCGACATGACCAGCCTCAACCTCGTCTACCAAGTCTGCGCCTACCTGCCCGCGCTGGGCCTTCTCGCCGGCCTGCTGCCCAAGATCGACGAACACCTGCTGCCGCGCGAGGCCCAAGAAGCCGAAGAATTCGGCTGATCTACTGCCTTAAGGATGACCCTGCTGCAATTGCGCGACGTACTGGCCCAGCAGCCGCACACAGCGCTCGGCGATTTCTTCGGGCTTCATGCCGTGAGCATCAAGTATAGCGTCCGGCCCCGCCGAAGCAGTCGCGTTCTTCTTCGGCTTACGATCTGAAAGTTTGCACTGCCAGACCCTTTGGCCTGTAACCCAATTCACTACATTGATGGAAAGGACGGGGGGTTTCGCAGCGGGGCGGCGCAGCGGAACACGGTTGGATGGGTTGTATTGTATATGCTGGGGCGGCGTCCGCGCGCTCATGACCAGATCAACTCCTTCGGAATTCCCGGAAATCTGGTAGTTGCCCCACGCACGCAGATCCTGGATGAGCCACTGATCGAGCTGGTTGGGCATCGGCGCGACGTACATAATCTTGCCGGTCACCAACCGGCTGGGCCGAGCAGGCGCAGGCGCTTGCTGGCACGGGGCGAGCGCGACGGCAAACACGAAAATGACTCCGAATAAGATTCTGCCGGGCTTCATGCCTCTCCCTCCGCAACGATTCGCACCGGGATGCCCCGCGATTCGAGATATTTTTTAAGACCGCGCAGCGAATATTGCCTAAAGTGAAAGACGGAGGCTGCCAAGGCAGCATCGGCAGCGCCGCGCAGAAACACTTCCGCGAAGTCTTCCGGCCTTCCCGCACCGCCCGAGGCAATTACAGGAATATGGACAGCGTGAGAAATAGCTGACGTTAGCTCGCAGTCAAAGCCGGTTTGGGCGCCGTCGGCATCCATTGACGTCAGCAGGATTTCGCCGGCGCCCAGCGCCTCTGCCTGCCGCGCCCAGCCGATCGCATCAAGAGCCGTTTCGCGGGTGCCGCCATAAATGACCACATTCCAGGTTATAGCGCGGCTCTTGAGCTGTTCGTCCGGCGGCAATGAGGGTGGCAAACGCTGACGCCGGGCATCGATCGCGGCAACAACAGCCTGACTGCCGAAACGATCTGCCAATTCCCGGACGAGTTGCGGATTTTCAACTGCAGCGGTATTCACCGCGACTTTGTCAGCCCCCTGAGCCAGGAGCCGCCGCGCGTCCTCGACCGTCCGCACGCCACCTCCTACAGTTAAGGGGATGAAGAGCTGCCGGGCGACCTGATGCACCGTCTGCAGCAAGGTTGCACGGCCCTCGCGAGACGCCGAGATATCCAGAAGGACAAGCTCATCAGCTCCTTCTTCATTGTACCGCTCCGCGAGGGTCGCCGGATCACCGGCATCGCGCAGATGTTCGAACTGCACGCCCTTGACGACGCGGCCGTCCTTGCAGTCGAGGCACGGAATAATGCGTTTGGCTAACATAATTTACGTTTCCAAGTCATGGCTCAGTAGAGACGGCCTTATGCCGCCAGTTTGTGTGGCGGGCTAAACTCGCTGCTACCGATGAGGCCAAAACTGAGGTTTACGTCTCCAGGAAGTTCTTCAAAACCTGAAGGCCTATCTCACCCGATTTCTCGGGGTGGAATTGCACAGCGTGAATATTTCGCAGCTCAACGGCGGCCGAGAATTTCTGGCCGTATTGGGTGGTTGCGGCGGTTTGCGCGGTCACCGGTCCATAATAGGAATGGCAGAAGTATGCGAAGCTCGAGGACGCGATACCCTCAAGGATTTTGGCGGGCTGCCGAACTTCCATCTGGCTCCAGCCGACGTGAGGTATTTTGAACACGCCCTCCAGCTTTCTGACCCGGCCGGGAAGAATGCCCAAGCCTTGCTCGTCTGGCGCCTCATCGCTTCCCTCATAGAGCGCCTGGAGCCCCAGGCAGATTCCAAGGAAACCTTTGCCGGACTCAATCGCCTCACGCAACGGCTCGAGCATATGGCGCTCGCGCAGGGATGTCATCATGGTCGCGAAGTGGCCCTGTCCGGGCAAAACAATCTTCTCCGCATCCTGCAAGCACTCCGGAGCGATCACACTCTTTGACGTAAAGCCGAGGTGCTGCACGGCTTTCAGGACCGAAGCGCTGTTTCCGGCGCCGTAATCAATGACGGCAATCATAGAAGGCCTTTGGTGCTGGGAAGCTGCCGTCTGAGTCTCGCATCGCGCGAACAGGCATAGCGCAGTGCTCGGGCAAAAGCCTTAAACAGCGCCTCCACGGCGTGGTGGCTTGACCGGCCATACGCAACCTTCAAGTGCACGTTCGCTCTCGCACCCGTCGCGAACGCTTGAAAAAAGTCCTCCAGCAGCTCGGTTTGAAGGTCGCCCACGCGCGGCGTGTTGATGGAACTTTTCAGGACCAGGTAAGGACGGCCACTGAGGTCAATGGCCGCCAGTCCAAGCGTTTCGTCCATAGGCATGACGAAATAACCGGCGCGGTTAATACCTTTTTTATTTCCCAGCGCCTGCCGCAAAGCCTCACCCAGGACTAACCCTACGTCTTCGACGGTGTGGTGCTGATCTACATCCAGGTCGCCTTTTGCTTCCAACTCCAGGTCGAACCCTCCATGCCGGGCGAACAATTCCAGCATGTGGTCGAGAAAGCGAATGCCGGTGGAGACGCTATATCGTCCGTGCCCGTCGAGAACCAGCCGGGCGCGAATCTGCGTTTCCGTAGTGTTCCGGGTAAGGCTGGCGCGGCGCACGCTCATCAGAGCCATTCCCTGAGCGGGGAAGCGGCCAAACTGCGCCACGGCCTCCGCCCGTCAGAAGCTGAAAATAGCGGTCGCAGACGTCTGAGATTTTCTACCAGGCGTTTCATTTGCGGCTTCGTTCCGACCGTAATCCGTAGATATTCTTCCAAGCAAGGGTCCGAGCTCCATTCCCGCACCAGAATTTTCTTTGTCCGCAGGCGCCGCGCGATCTCTCCGGCGTGCCGGCCGGCGTGGACAAGCACGAAATTAGCGGCGCTTGGGGCGTAGGGAATGTTTAAAGCGTTAAGCTGCAAGCAAAGTTCCGCGCGGTTCTCGACAATCGCGCGGGCATATTGCCGGACCTGCTTCTCGTGCCGGATGGCCTCTACCGCGGCGCATACGGCCGCGCCATTGACCGCAAAGACCGCGTGCGAGCGCCGCATCAGTCCTGCGAGCTTCCGGTTGGCGAACATAAATCCAATTCGCAGAGAAGCCAATCCAAAAGCCTTTGAAAATGTGCGGCTCACCACCAGGTTGGGATATTTCCGAATCCAGGGCAAGATGGTCATGCCAGAAAAGTCAAAATAGGCTTCGTCAACCAGGATGAGAGTTTGGGGCACCGACTCAAGCAGGAGCTTAAGATCGCGCTTGGCAATCAAAGTTCCGGTGGGATTGTTAGGATTGGCAATTGCCATCCAGCGACTCTTCTGGCCGGCGGCATCGAGCAATGTCTTGACGGGAATCTGAAGCTGGTCATCGTAGCGCGCGTACCGGACCTTGCCTCCCGCAACCTCGTGAAAAAACTGGTACATCGCAAAAGTCGGAGCGAGCGTCACCAGGAAATCACCGGGTTCAACGAAGGTGTTGCAGATCAGCATGATCGCGTCATCGACACCGTTCGTGATCAGGAGCTCGTCTGGCGAAACGTGGAAATAGCCCGCAAGCGCGCGGCGGGCGTTCTCGTATTCGGGATAGACCGTAAACCATTCCGGCGTCATGGCGCGCCGGAGAGCGCGAGCGATGCTGGGCGGACATCCCGCCATGTTCTCGTTGAAGTCAAGCCGCAGCATCGCCGCCCGCCCTTCCTCGGGAGGGCGGTACGGTTCGAGCCGGTCGATGGTTTTACGCGCCCGGATCATGGATAGACGGTCATCCCTCAGTTTCGGGCTCGGATGTAGCGGCGGGTTTACCCCGCCACGTAGAATGGCGGCATAAAGCCGCCTCTACGCATCCGGATCATGATTGAATCTGACATTCACGGAATAAGCGTGGGCCTTCAGGCCCTCCGTTTCGGCCAACGCAACGACGGTGCGCCGCAAGCTGGAAAGCCCCGAACGGCTGAGCTGCTGTACGGAAATTGCCTTAACGAAGTCCGCGGCGCTCAGACCGCCGCGCGCCCGCGCCGCCCCCCCGGTGGGCAGCACGTGGTTTCCCCCGGCCGCGTAATCCCCGGCGGCGACGGGGCTATAGGCGCCCAGAAAGATTGCGCCGGCGGATTCAACGCGCGCCACATGGACTGCGGCATCTTCGAGCAGCATCAGGTGCTCCGGGGCCAGGCGGTTGGCCCACTCGACCGCTTCATCGAGCGACCGGGTTACTATGATGGCGCCCGATTTTGAGAGCGCCTTTCCTGCTGCAGGCGCTTGTAATTGCGTCAGAATAGCCGCAATGCTCCGTTGAACCCGGAGAGCCAGCTTTAAGGACGGGGTTATGAGAATTGCCGAAGCATCTGGATCGTGCTCGGCCTGGGCGGCGAGGTCTGCCGCAATCCACTCCGGGCGCCCGTCCGACCCGACGACGACGAGCTCCGTGGGCCCGGCTACAAGATCGATAGCGCAGGAGCCCGCCACCAGTTTTTTTGCAGCGGCCACGAACCGGTTGCCCGGCCCAACGACCTTGTCAACACGCGGCACGCTTTTTGTTCCGAAGGCGAATGCCGCAATGGCCTGCGCGCCGCCCAACCGGAAAATTTTATGGACTCCCAGCAGGTCTGCCACGGCCAGAACGGCTGCGCCGGGGCGCGGGGTAGTGATGAAAATCTCCCGCACCCCTGCCACTTGCGCTGGAATCACGCTCATCAGAACGGTCGAAGGGAGGGGAAAACGCCCGCCGGGGACGTAGCAGGCCACGCGATCGAGCGGGCGGACAATCTGTCCTACGCGAACTCCGGCGCTGGTTTGAATCCTCCATTCTTGCGGCAACTGGCGCTCGGCCGCCGCACGGATGTTCTTTGCCGCCTGTCGTACCGCCCGGAAGAATTCCTCGCCCATGGTGCGCCGGGCGCGCTGGATCTCTCGTTTGCCAACGACAAAGCCTTCTTTGGCCAAGTCCGTCCCGTCGAATTTCCGGCTGAAACGGACCAGCGCGCGATCGCCATCGCGGCAGACTGCCTGGATGATGCGCCCCGCGGCCCTCTCGGCCTCCATTTCCTGGGCGTTCCGCGCCGCCAGGAAACGCGCCATGACCTTTTTGTTGCTGCTGCGAAAAATAGGAAGCATCAGATCACAATTTTGTTGAGAGGGTATTCAACGATTCCTTGCGCATGGGCCGCTTTCAGCCGGGGAATGATCTCGCGCACCGTCTTTTCTTCGATAATTGTGTTCACGGCCACCCACTCCGCCTCGCTTAGCGCGGAGATCGTGGGCCTCTTCAGGGCAGGTAGGACGGCGAGCACTTGGTCCAGGTCCGTGCGGCGGACGTTCATCATCAGCCCTACCTTGCCGGCGGCATCGATGGCGCTCTTGAGGAGCATAACCAGCGTTTCCATTTTGGTTCGCTTGCAGGGATCTTCCCAGGCAGAACGGTTGGCGATAAACTTCGTGTTCGATTCAAGGACTGTATCGACAATGCGCAGCCCGTTAGCCCGCAGCGAAGAACCGGTCTCGGTGACTTCGACGATGGCGTCTGCCAGCACCGGCGGCTTCACTTCCGTGGCGCCCCAGGAGAATTCAACTCTCGCGTTGACGCCGTTTTGCTCCAGATAATTTTTTGTGACCTGAACGAGCTCGGTGGCCACGACCTTACCTTGCAAATCTTTTACGCTGCGGATGGAGGAACTCTCAGGCGCCGCGAGAACCCAACGGACTTTTCCAAGGGTTTGCTTGGCGTAGATCAGGTCAGCAACCTCCACCACGTCGGCCCGGTTTTCCAGCACCCAGTCTCTTCCCGTCAGGCCTGCGTCAAGCACCGCATCTTCCACGTAACGCGCCATTTCCTGCGCCCGGATGAGCATGCACTCAATCTCGTTATCGTCGATGTGGGGAAAGTATGAGCGCGGGTTGACGGTGATTTCGTATCCTGCCCGGCGGAAGAGCTGGAGCGATGCCTCCTGCAAGCTTCCTTTGGGCAAGCCCAGCTTGAGCTTCATGCATATCCTCCTAAACAAGCCAGAAACTAGAAATCAGAAACCCGAAGGCCGCCTTCTTGTTCCGATTTTCTCGTTCTCGCTCTGGCTTCTGGCCTCTCGTTTCTGGTTTCAGGTTTCTGATTTCTACTTTTTATACACCGTTGCGGGGTCAAACTGCCTTTCCTCCACAAGCTCCTCGCCTGCTGGGGTAAGGCGGCGGTAAAAGCAAGTCTCGAATCCTTCGTGGCAGCATCCGCCACCGCTCAGCTCGGCGCGCACCAGAAGGGCGTCGCCGTCGCAATCAATCAGGATTTCCCGAACTGCGAGCCGATGCCCCGAGGTCTCGCCTTTCGTCCACAACTTGCGACGGCTGCGGCTGAAAAAGGTGACGAAGCCAGTTTCCATCGTCTTGTGATACGCGTCATCGTTCATATATCCCAGCATCAGCACCTTGCCGGTGCGAGTATCCTGAACGACTGCCGGGATCAAGCCGTCCCGGTAATTAAGCTCCATATCATCCTCCAAAAACAAAAAGCCCGCTGACTCATTACGCCAGCGGGCTCCGGTGGCCTCACTCAACCTTGCTGCGCTTTATGCAGCCGCCCACTGACACAACCGCACCGCGCGGTGATGAGGATGGTGGCGTGTCAGTGAAGCGCTCATAGTCGAAAGCCAAGAGTACATTGCCGGCTGGCCCTGTGTCAAATCTACGTTCGATACGACGCATTGATGGTGATGTAATCGCGGGTCAGATCGCAAGTCCAGATTTGCGCGGACGCGCGGCCGTGGTGCAAATCGATTCGCACGTTAACCCTGGGCTTATCGAGTTCCGCCTTGGCGGTTGCAGGGTCGAAGCCTGTGTCGAGGCCGTTGCGGCAAAGCAGAAGACCGTTGACGCCAATGTCGATTTTACCGGGATCAAAACGTACCCCCGAATATCCGGCTGCGCAGACTATGCGGCCCCAGTTAGGATCGCTTCCTGCAATCGCCGTCTTGACGAGCAGCGAATTGGCTATGGAGCGGGCGATGCAGTCTGCGTCCGCCTCGCTTCGCGCGCCCCGCACCTCGATGGTAACGAATTTCTTTGCGCCCTCGCCGTCCTGGATAATCATATGGGCGAGCGCCTGGCAAAGTTGGGTGAGGCCGGCGAGAAAGTGCGCTCCTGGCGATGTGCCACGCCGCACCGCGATGCCGGACGTGCCGTTTGCAAGGGCAAACACCGTGTCGTTGGTTGAGGTGTCGCCATCCACCGTAATGCGGTTGAACGAAGCGTCCACGGCCGTCTTGAGCATCCGTTGCAGATCCCGCGGCTTCACGGCAGCGTCGGTGAGGATGAAGGCGAGCATCGTCGCCATTCGGGGGTGAATCATTCCGGCGCCTTTGGCCATGCCCATCAGGTGGACCGGATTGCCCGCAATTACGGTCTTCAAGGCGAAAAACTTGGGGAAGGTATCGGTGGTCATGATGGCGCGCGCCGCAGGCGCGAACCCGCCGGCGGAGAGGCCCTTGACCAGGGCCGGCGCCTGAAGCGTGATCAACATTGTCTTGAGCGGAGCCCCGATCAATCCCGTGGAAGCCACCAGTACGCGCTCAGGGCGAATGCTGAGGGCGCCCGCTGCCGACTTCGCCGCATCCCTTGCGCACTTGATTCCGGCCTTTCCGGTACAGGCGTTGGCATTGCCGGAATTCACCAGCACGGCCTGGGCGTGTCCTCCGCTCGAACGCAGGTGCTCGCGGGAAAGCTGCACCGGGGCAGCGGCGGCTCGGTTCAGGGTGAAAACGCCCGCTGCCGCCGTTTCTTCAGCGCCGGAATAAATCAAGGCCAAGTCAAGCGCGGCCGGATCTTGTTTAATTCCGGCATGAACGGCCGCGGCGCGAAAACCGGCTGGTGCGGTGCAGCCGTCTGCGATTTTTTCCCATGGAGACATTGGGTTCCCGAAGGCAGCGCTTAATTCGATGCGGTATCGGTGTTTTGAGGAAGATTCGACGGCGGGCCGGCCACTTGGATCGAGCGAAGGCTTTCGTCGCACGCCTGGGAGTATAGATCCTGGTTGGCGCTGCCGGTCGCGCAGACGGCCTGGACAATCCGCTCGGGCGTCATCACGCGCGCAGTATAATCCAGAGAGCGTTGGAGGAAATCGTACTGCGAGATGAGCACGGCGTCACGCTGGTCGAGCGTAAGGTGCTCGAACTGATAGCCGGTAAGATTTTCGCGGACTCCTGCCGTTTCAAGCTGCGCCAGCAGCTCGGGTGAAAACTGGGAAGACGAGGTGGTGTTGGGCTGCGAAGTGACGGTAATCGAAGGTCCGCCACCGAAGAGCTTGGGCCGGTAAATCCTAATGTCGGTTGGCTGATCCTCAACCTTGCCATAGATTCCGGCGGCAACCCGCATCTTGATGCCCAACCCGTTGTTTTGGTAAGGGAGTTGCCGAAGCAAGGCTTGGTTGGCCCGCTCCCGGTGCCCGGGCAGCCACCGGATGGCGAGATATTCGCCGCCTAATAAGATCACGCCAACGATCACAATAATGATCGTAACTTTCCTCTGTCCGCTTATCGAACCGGCAAAGGTGGAGACGGATCGCCCAAACGACGCGAGCCCAGCCGTTACTTTTTTCCACGCGCTCATGACCATAATACTAGCTCGCCTTCCTTTCCGCGCGCAAGAATGCCCGTTTGAGGCCCGGCGCCCACTTTGCAAGATACCGCCTCCGCAGTACAATTCATTCCAGCGAACGGCGAGCGGTGTCTTAACTTTTTGCCTCACCGCAGGGGCGACCCGGGTCTTGGAGGCGTCCATTGTGTGCAAGCGGGACCAGTTTTCATCGCCGAGACAGATGTGCTTGAAAGTTCTAGCAACAAAATGTACAGGCATTTTGAGGCTTGGTAAGGGCAGAGTCAGATGAAGCTCCGAAAAGTTCGAATCGAAAATTTTCGTGCGATCAAGGGCACCGAAGTTGTATTTGCTGATGCTCTGGGCGCAGTTAGGCCTGTGACAGTTCTTGCTGGACCCAATGGCTCAGGCAAGACCTCCGTTCTCTTCGCGATCGTTCAGGCACTCCGGGGCGTAATGCGTTACCGCGTCAGCGATCTCGCCGAGCCAGATGAACGGGATATCCATACACCACTCTCGATTGGAGGCCTTTCGCCGACGCCTCCATTCATATCCGTCACTCTCGACATCGAATTTGGTGAGGAGGAGAGAGATGCAATCCGCAAGGTTATGGCTGAGGTAAGCCCCGACGAGCGGCTCGGGAATCTTCCGAACGGGAAGGTTCGCGCAGTCTGGAAGTATCCTCCCGAACGACATCCAGACGGCACCATTAGGCCGTTCTGGTTCTTGTATCGTACTGACCCGTGGGACGCAGTGCCTTGGTTTCATGGAAGGCAAAGTGCCATCGCGGGATGGACAAGTCGGAAATTTCGGGATCGAGCACTGCTCGACAAAATCGGCGGCATTTACTTGTTTCCCCAGGACAGAAGTCTGCGATCTCGTGTTATGGGTGAACGCTTGACTGAGGATGAAGACTCCGCGCCGCCAGCAGACCGAAAGAGCCGGGAGCGGTCCTCTGTCTGGGGCGTGTTGGAATATTTAAGCAACTACTCTCGCAGTGCGCCTGAAGCTACCGAAGAAAACTGGGAGCAGCGAATCCGTGAGAGCTTTAATCGGATTTGCGCGCCGAAAGAATACGTGGGCTTCATGTACCGCACTGACGACCCGTTGGGTGCCCCCTACTTCAGGGACAACGGCAGTACGTATCCTCTTGACATGGCTGCCTCAGGCGAGCAGGTGATTATCGAGTATCTTGCACGTTTGACTCACCCGAGTCCTATGAATCACAGCATCATACTCATCGATGAGCCCGAAATACACTTGCATCCTGCGTGGATTCGCCAGTTGTACTTAGCCCTTCCAAAAATCGGCGTAGGCAATCAGTATATTGTCACTACACACTCAGCTGAGTTGTATGCAGCCGCGGCGAGAGATCAAGCTCTCGTAGAGATGGGGCAATTGATCGAGAAAGCCTAATGTCATATCTCTCCGCCTACCCTCGGCTGGGTCAAGTCGCGTTGTTGTGTGAGGGTGACGTAATCGGGTACGAAACAACCCTATTTCAAAAGTGGACAGGCATCGAACTAGGCAACGATCCGCTGGTTGACATCTGGTGTTGTGGAACCTCGTCGTGCATGCTCGGTATTAGCGATGCAATCGGTCGGAGCCGTCCCATATTTGCCATCGAAGATCGTGACTTTCGGACCGTAGGTGAAGCGCGCGATGATTGCGCTCGAATTCGCAATGATCGAGAAAACCGGGCCGTCAAAATCATCTCATGGTCAATCTGGAACCGGTGCGAGATCGAGAACTATCTGTTGGAACCTGACGTGGTTCTGCCAGTTTTCCGTGCCGCGTTTGGCTGTACCGACGACGACATTATCAACGCGCTGAACGAAATCCTCCCGGCCCTCGCTCTTTTCCAAGCGA
Source organism: Terriglobia bacterium (assembly GCA_030040995.1). Classification (GTDB taxonomy): domain Bacteria; phylum Acidobacteriota; class Terriglobia; order UBA7540; family UBA7540; genus JASHON01. The sequence continues at coordinate 22,459 of JASHOS010000067.1, forward strand.
GTCAGTATGTGATCAATCGCGCGCGGCGTACATGGTTGCTAGCTGACCCGACGTCCGCGCTGCTCTCACAACTGCGTTCAAGGCCAGAGTGGAAAGATAAAACGATCGTAGTACCCAACCATGAGACGTTTCGAGGCGGATTGGAACTGAATTGTGCCGCATGGAGAAAACAGGCACAAGCAATCCAATGCGATGCTGTGGCGGATTTCGATAGGAAATTTGACCTCTGGAAAGACTGCCACTGGCACGATGATTTCTGGCGTAGCGATTGGGCAGGCAAAGAGATTCTCCACTGGTTGCGGGTAATCATGACCAGCAGATTTGGATGGCCCAATGCTGAATCTGGTAACCGCGAAGCCCTAGACTGGACGATGAATCGCGAAAAGAGAGCGGCCCAGGATCGTCCGATTGAGGCAGCTCTAAGACCGCGGCTTGTCGATCAGTTCCTTTCTGTACTGCCTTCCTTGGCCGCAGAAATCCGAGAGGAATTCGAAAAGATCAAAACCGCGATAAAGGGATATCAACCCTGAGAAGCCGCTACCCAGCACTCGCAGTGCTCAGCGGAATACGAGCTCAAAGGCAGAGCGTCAGGAAACGAGCAAGGGACCTCCTATGACCGCTCGAACCCAAGAACAGAAGAACCTCGCCGTGAATCGCCAGGCTGGGCATTTCTACAACCTACTGGAAAAGTATGAATGCGGAATCGAGTTGACGGGGACCGAAGTCAAAGCGATCCGCGAGGGGAAAGCGAGTCTAAAAGACGGTTATGCAGCCGTGCGCGGAGACGAGGTGTGGCTGATGGATTGCCA
>JASHOS010000068.1 GCA_030040995.1 Terriglobia bacterium
TGTGGCGTGCTATATTCCAGCCCGCCGCGCAATGAAGGTTGGTCCCATGGTGGCGCTGCGGCACGAATAATGCCGTGGTTAGTGATTAGTGATCAGGGATTCCGCCGCTGGAGGTTGCTCTGACGGGCTCGAACGTCCATCACGGAGCAATTCGGGAATACAAGGACCAACAGGTTTGAGTAGTGGGTCAGTTTGGACTTGTAGCGGCGAGTTTACCTCGCCAGATGGCGGCATGAAGCCGCCTCTACATCAAACTGACCCACTACGCAGGTTTGGCAAACCAACCACTGATCACTAACCACCTCTCGATTGACGGCACGAGTGATCAAGGGGAGAAACGCGATCATGGGCGCAATCATTCAGGACGTACGCTATGGCCTTCGTATGCTGAGCCGCAGCCCGGGCTTTACGGCGGTGGCGGTGATTACGCTGGCGCTCGGAATCGGCGCGAACACCGCGATCTTCAGCGTGGTGGAGGGCGTTTTGCTGAGCCCGCTGCCTTACGCTCAGCCGGACCGGCTGGCGAACGTTTACGAAAGCAATGCCCATTTCGACCAGATGTCCGTTTCCTATTTGAACTTCAAGGATTGGCGGCGCGACGCCCGCTCCTTCGAATCCATGGCTGCCTATCAATACGCTGATTACAATCTGACAAGCCCAGGCCAGCCGGAGCACACAGAGGGTAAGAACGTTTCCGCCGGTTTCTTTTCACTTCTGGGCGTGAAGCTCCGTTTAGGCCGGGAATTTTCTCCGCAAGAGGATCAGCAAGGCGGAGCGCCCGTGGCGATCATCAGCAACAGCCTGTGGGAGAAGCGGTTTGGCGGTAGCCCAAACGCCGTGGGCGAAGTGGTCAAACTGGATGGCCGCGATTACACCGTGATCGGAGTTCTGCCGCAGGGTTTCCGCTTGCATGGGGATGCGCAGGTCTACATACCCCTTGGACAAGGCGACCCCGTCATGCTGAACAACCGCAAAGTCAGTCCCGGAATCAAAGTGATCGCGCGCCTGAAGCCGGGCGTGACGCTCGCCCAGGCACAGTCGGAAATGGCAAACATAGAGCGGAGGCTCGACCGGCTTTATCCTGATGCCGACGAGGGGCTGGGAACAGGCGTTGTGCCGCTGAAGCAGGACATCGTCGGAGACGTAGGCGCGACGCTTCTCATGTTATTGGGAGCGGTGGGCCTAGTACTGCTGATCGCTTGCGCGAACGTTGCCAACCTGCTGCTCGCGCGCGCAACCGCGCGCGACCGCGAATTTGCCATTCGGTCCGCGCTGGGCGCGAACCGCGGGCGCGTGGTCCGTCAACTGCTCACTGAAAGCGTGCTTCTTGCGGTAGCGGGGGGCGGGCTGGGGTTGCTCGTAGCTTCGTGGGGAGTCCAGCCGGTTCTGGCGGCCGTGCCGGGCAGCTTGCCTCGCAGTGAGAATATCGGTCTAAATGTTCCCGTCCTTCTGTTTACGTTAGCGGTAGCAGTCGCGGTGGGCATCCTCTTTGGACTGGCGCCCGCATTGAAGAGCTCGAAAGCAAACTTGCAGGAAGCGCTTAAAGAAGGCGGGCGAACGTCGTCAACCGGGCGCCACCGCACGCAAAAAGTCCTGGTAGTCTTCCAAATGGCTTTGACTCTGATGCTGCTGGTAGCGGCGGGCCTGATGTTCCGAACGATCCAGCGGCTTTGGGACGTGAACCCCGGCTTTGACGCCCACAATGTGCTCACGTTCAGCGTCGGCCTCTCTCCATCCCTCACCCAGACGGCCTCTGGCACACGCATCGCCTATCGCCAACTCCTCGATCGATTAGGGAACATACCCGGCGTCCGGTCCGCAGGCCTCACGGACTTGGTGCCCCTGGACGGCAATGACAGCGAGCTTCCCTTCTGGCCCGGGTCGGAAAGGCCAGCTTCGTTTCAGAAAGCCGCTTGGTCGCTCTTCTATATCACCACGCCTGATTATCTACGCGCCATGGGCATTCCGCTGCTGCGCGGGAGGTACTTCACCGCCAATGACACGACCAAGTCTCCTACGGTTGTGGTGATTGACAGCGCGCTGGCGCAGAAATTTTTCCCGAAGCAGGACCCGGTTGGCCAAACCTTAACCCTTGGCCTTCTTGGGCGCGTGCGGATTATCGGTGTGGCCGGCCACGTAAAGCATTGGGGCTTGGCGGCTGACGCAAGCGCAAAGATCCGGAGCGAACTGTATTTCTCGATCTTCCAGGTTCCAGACCAGTACATGAAGGCAGCCTCCAATGGTTTCATTGTCGTGATGAACACGCGCTCCGACCCTATGAGTGTCATCCCGGCGGCGCGGCAGGCGGTGTATGGGACCGGTCGCGACCAGCCTGTTTATAACATCCGGACAATGCAGGAGATCGTTTCCGCCTCCATGTCATCACGCCGCTTCCCTATGCTTTTGCTGGGCTCCTTCGCCGCGCTGGCGTTGGCGCTCGCGTCGGTTGGACTTTACGGTGTGATCTCTTACTCGGTCAGCCAGCGCGCACATGAGATTGGCATTCGAATGGCCTTGGGAGCGCAGAAGGGAGAGATTCTAAGGATGGTGATTGGCCAAGGTCTTAAGCTGGCGACGGCCGGAGTTGCCGCTGGGATTATCGGCGCCTTGGCGCTGACCCGGCTCCTGTCCAGCCTTCTGTACGGCATTAAGGCCGATGATCCTGAAACTTTTCTGGTGATTGTCTTCGTGTTGATAGGTGTGGCGGTTCTGGCGTGCTATATACCGGCTCGCCGCGCGACGAAGGTAGATCCAGTGGTTGCACTGCGGTATGAATAGGTCTCAGGTGTTAGGTGTCAGGGATTCGGTTTTCGGGATGCGCGGTTCGGACCTTGTGATTGCCGATTTTGCGATTGCAACACGCGAGTGATGAGCGATGAGCAAGGGTAGCCACGGCGAGCGGCTTCTCTCGCCGTGGGTTTTTCTGATTGCGGGTTTTTGATTGGCGATTGCCGAATGAGCGATCAGCCATCAACAGTCAGCAGCCGGTTGCCGGTGACCTCGACCCCCTCACCCGCCTGCGGGCAGGAGCCGCTCCGTCGCTGAAGCTCTGGAGCGTAAGCGACCTTCGATGGGCGCAGGCCCGGCCCGCGCCGGCTGGTGAAAGCGCCGGCCGCGGTCCACCCTCTCCCCAAGGAGAGGGAAAAGGGCCTATAGAGTGGTCGCGGATTGCTGACCGCTTGACGCAGTCATCGTCCATTGCCGAAAAAATCAAGGTCTTCCATTGGGTAGTGCTTGCGGTTACGAGTCCAGAGAGCGAGATCATAGACGGACGAAGTGGCGGCGATCAGCGCATCGCCCAGCTCAAGTTGATGGCTTTTCGCAAATTGGTGAAGGTAATCTCCGGCGCGGCGGCCAATTGCAGCGTCGATCGGAATGCATGATATGGCTCGAAACAACGCATCGATCACCGAGTGTTCCGCAGGCCGGGCGCCATGCCATATTTCCGCGATGGTTACGGGTGAACACGCAATGACAACGTCGCTTCGGCTCAAATCCTCCCAACGCGCAAGCAGGTTTTCGCTCCGGCCGCGAGCGACCTCGATCAGGACGTCTGAGTCAATAAGGACCGCCTTCAGCCAATCCTCCTCAGGCGGGAGCCCTTGCGGAGGCGCCGCACATAACCTTCCGGATCGTGAAGGTCTGCATGGTCCTTCCAGATCCCGGCGAGCGCCTGCATGGCCTGCCGGCGATAATCGAGGCCGCAGGCATACTTCTCGCGGATGGCTTGGCGAACGAGATCGGAGACGGACGTTTGCGATTGCTGCGAGCGAACGCGAAGCGCCTCCCAAAGGTCGTCCTCGATGTAGAGCTGAGTCCGTTTCATGATGTATAGTATACATCACATCGACTGGCTGCGAGCATTCAGTGATGGGTGACGAGCAAGGTCGCCACGGCAAGCGGCTTCTCTCGCCGTGGGTTTTTGTGATTGCGGGTTTTTGATTGGCAATTGCCGAATGAGCGATTAGCCATCAGCCCGTCGGCAGCCGGTCGCGGTGGCCTCGACCCCCTCACCCGTTTGCGGGCAGGAGCCGCTCCGGCGCTGAAGCTCTGGAGCGTAAGCGACCTTCGGTGGGCGCAGGCCCGGCTCGCGCCGACTGGAGAAAGCGCCGGCCGCGGTCCACCCTCTCCCCAAGGAGAGGGAAAAGGGCCTATAGAATGCTGTCTGCTTGCTGATGCCTGATTGCTGATATCTGACTGAAGGGCGCCGCAAGCAGCGCGCCTACGAGGCATTGAATGATGACGTTGTTTCAAGACCTGCGGTACGGCCTTCGCATGCTGGCGAAGAATCCCGGCTTCGCCGGCATTGCCATTATCACGCTCGCCCTCGGCATTGGCGCGAACACGGCGATTTTTAGCGTGGCCAACGCGCTCTTGCGCGGTCTCTCCGTAAGAAACGCTGGGCAGCTCGTGTCGTTAGGATTTCATCAGAAAGGAAGCAACGGCCCTCCGTTGTTTTCCTATCCCGATCTGGAGGACCTCCGCTCCCAAGCGGGCAGTTCCATGGATGTGATCGCCTACAAATTTGGCGTGGATGGCTTGAGCGAACGCGGCTATGCCGACCGGATCATCACCAATTACGTAACCGGAAATTACTTTAGTGTCCTCGGTGTGAAGCCAGCTCTCGGCCGGCTGATCTTGCCCTCGGAAGGCGCGCCCTCGCGTTCCGATCCTGTTCTAGTGCTTGGCTATTCCTACTGGAAAGGCCGCTTCGGAGGCGATCCGGGCATCATCGGCAAGCAAGTTCGCCTTGACGGTCACCCGGTCACGGTTGTTGGTGTTGTGCCAAGGGACTTTCATGGCGTCTTGAATGAAATGGATATCCAGGCTTTCCTTCCGCTCAATATGGTCAGCATCGAATTCGGATTTCCGTTCGAGAGCCGGGATGCGAGAGGGCTTTTCGCTCTTGGGCGCCTGGAAAACGCCACCAAGCTGGCGGAAGCGCAGGCGACGATGAACGTCATCGCCGATCGCCTCTCGCAGCAATATCCAAAAACGGATGTCGGGGCCAACATTCAAGTCTATCCCCAGAAGGATACCTCGCTCGTTCCCATGGCCGAGCCCGGTATGTACCAGAAGGAAGTCGTGGTAATGGGGCTTTTCCTGATGCTAGCAGCGCTGGTGCTGCTACTCGCCGGCTTTAACGTCGCCAATATCCTGCTGGTGCGCGCGACGGCGCGCGAGCACGAAATGACCGTCCGGTCGTCGCTCGGCGCTCCGCGCCACCGATTGATACGTCAGTTGCTCACCGAAACTTTCCTTCTGGCAATCTTCGGTTGCGGCGCCGGCATTCTCGTGGGCGCCTGGGCCAGCGCCGCTCTCGGCGCCATCCACGTCAGCGTGGGGCTGCCGGTGCGTCTTGACCTCGGTTTCAACTGGGGCGTTTTTGCTTACGCGGCCGCCGCAACGGTCTTAGCTGGAGTTGGAGTAGGCATTGTGCCGGCGCTGCGCGCGGCGCGCGCCAACCCCGGGGCCTTCCTGCACGAAAATCTTCGCACCGCTTCGGGCCGCCATCACCGCCTTCGCAACGCGCTGGTTGTGGCGCAGGTAGCTGGGTCGATTGTGCTCCTCACCGTTGCCGGCCTATTCACTCGCAGCCTCGAGAAAGCCCAACAGATGGACCTCGGCTTTAATCCAGACCACCTGACAAACTTCCACGTCGACCCGCACGAGATCGGATACAACGACGCACAGGGGAAGATATTCTACAAAAACCTTCTGGACCGGGTTCGGGCGTTGCCTGGGGTACAATCGGCAACGCTCGCTTTTACCTATCCGTCGAACGGCGTCTATATGAACGAAAACACGGTCTACGTCGAAGGTCACCTGCCTCCCAAAGGACAACCGGCGCCGATGGTTTTCGGAAATGAGATTAGCCCCGGATACTTCAAAACCCTGGGCATCCCGATTGTCGAAGGCCGGGCCTTTACCGAAGGAGACACCGATAAAACCCATCGGGTGGTTGTCATCAATCAGGAGATGGCCAAAGAATTCTGGCCCGGCGAAGATCCCATTGGAAGGACATTGAGGACCGGAACGGGATCCGGAAAGCCAATCGAGGTGGTGGGGGTAGCGCGCGATAGCAAATATGGAGATCTGTTCGATAAGCCCACGCCGTATTTGTATAAGCCTTTGGGCCAGCAGTTTGTCTCCATTCTGACTCTCCAGGTGCGTTCCTTGCTGCCGCCCGTGACGTTAGACCGCGAAGTGGAACAGCAGATCCATCATCTCGCTCCAGGCCTGCCGGTTTTCGACGTCCAAACGATGAGGCAAGCTCTGGACGGCGGCGGTTTCTATACTTTTCGTCTGGGCGCTTACCTGGCGGCCGCGCTTGGGCTGCTGGGATTGATCCTTGCCACCGTGGGCGTCTATGGAGTGATCTCTTTTAGCACCAGCCAGCGGACGCGCGAAATCGGCATTCGCATCGCGCTGGGCGCCCGTCCGCGTGACATCTGCCAATCCGTGTTTCGCCATGGCATAGCGATCGCGGTTTCCGGGTCGCTGCTGGGCATCACGGCCGCTCTGGCATTGACCCGCGTGATGACACACCTCCTGTACGGAGTCAGCGCGCACGATCCGCTCACCTACCTGAGCGTCGTGTTCCTCATCGGCGTCGTCACGCTGCTCGCGTGCTACATCCCCGCACGGCGGGCAATGAAGGTGGACCCGATGGTGGCATTAAGGTACGAATAGGGGTCAGGGATTCGGTTTTTGGGGTTCGAGACTTCGGTTTGTGGCGGTGGGTTTTTTAGCTCGTTACTTGTTACTCGTCACTCATTACTGCTGTTTTTGGCTTGGATCAAGGATGCGGAGATGCCTGAAGTAAGGTCGGTAAAAGCCGCGGTCGCGCGTGAGCAGCCGGTCAGCTTGGCAGAGTGCGTGCGCGCCGATCAGAAAATCGGCAGCAACTCGCGACCTTTGACCGCCGCTTCTGCGGTATGCTCTCCACCCTTGGCCCGCCTCGAACGACGTTTCCGCAGTGGCCGCGCTGAATTCAAGTCCCAGCCGACGCATCGCCTGTTCGGCTGCGGCCGAAGAGGGATAATTAGCCACAAGCTCGGCCCACACTACCTCGGAGGCCACAAGAGAGCCTTCAGCAAGGGCGGTTCGTACCGCGTTCGCGGAACCCCGCCCGAAGACGGGATCTGGACCCAAGATATCCAGCAGTACGCTAGTGTCGACAGCCGTTATCATTTTTCCGGACCCGGGCCCCGCAGCTCTTCGATAATCTCGTCGGTCCGTCGCCCGAGCTTCAGGCTTCCGAACAATTCGTCAACAACATCTCGGGAGGGTCGCTTTGCGAGCACAAGCTTGCCCTTACGCTCGCTGACATCGAGCACTTGTCCCGTGCGGAGACCCAGCCGTATGCGCAGCGGCTTAGGAATGGTAATCTGGCCTTTTTCGGAGATGGTGGTTTTCATACCTTTAAGGTATGAATTCCTACTTGGGCTGTCAAGGCGCGACTAACGTTGCCCCGATGGTGGCACTGCGCTACGAGCAGGGATCGGGTCTCAGGTGCCAGGGTCTCAGGGATAATTTCTTACTTGGTTAGCCAGGGGGCACGTGAAATTGGCATTAGAATGGCTGTGAGAGGGCAGGAGAAACAGATTCTGAAGACGGTAATTGGTTAATACGTAAAGCTTGGGTTTGCCGGAATGGCCGCTGGAATAATCAGCGCGCTGCCAGTCGCACGGCTATTATCCAGCCTTTATAGGGCGTGAAGGCTGACGATCCTGGAACATTTCTGTTGGTTTCAATCGTATTACTGGGTATGACGCTTTTGGCGCGCTCTATTCTCAGGAATCGGGTCTCAGCATTCCGATTGACGATTGCCGAATCAGCCATCGGCCGTCAGCAAACGCTGAAGCCACGGGCGTTCGCGCTAAGACTGGAGACTGTTGGCTAATAGCTGATCGCTAGCTGGTATTGGCAAGGGGTACGCGTTGCGCAAGGCTCTAAATCTAGCGGCTCTCGTAGCGCTGCTCTGCGCCGCAGGCGTACCCGCCGCTTCGCCTCCGCGGCCACAGGTTTGGACAGGTTTCGTGACGGACACGCACTGCGGAACGCATTGCCAGATGACCTCAAAAATGCGGCCTGACGCCCGCTGCGTTCGAGTTTGCGTTAGCCGGGGGTCGAAGTACGGCCTCTGGGTTGGCAACCGCGTGTATGTGCTCAGCCCTCAGTCTCGCGCGGCACAGTACGCCGCCGAAGACGTGAAAGTTACTGGAACGCTGCTCGGCGGCATGCTGCATATATCTTCAATCGAATTGGTCACCAGGCATTAACTGTTTATTGAAGAGATATGGAAAGAGGTCGAGCAAGCGCAGCCTTTCGCTTTTGAAGTTTGCGGGCTTCACTCGCGTTCACAAGCCGCGGACCTGAAGAACGCACGTCCGCATTACCAGCGGAGAGCTGATGGCTGATAGCTTCACACGAACCATTAATCACGAACCGCTAACCACTGCTTTTATAAGGAGGAAGAATGGAAAACAACGGGAACAGCTTGATTCGGCTCGAGGGCGTGACCAAGGTGTTTTTCACCGAGGAAGTAGAAACACACGCGCTCTCTGGAATTCACCTTCACATTAACAAGGGAGATTACATATCGATCGCGGGGCCTTCGGGTTGCGGCAAGTCGACGCTGCTCTCGATTATGGGCTTGCTCGATACTCCCACCGACGGAAAGTACACGCTGAACGGGGCTTCTGTGGAAGACCTCAACCTCGGCGAGCGCTCCCGCATTCGCAATCGCGAGGTGGGCTTCATCTTCCAGAGTTTCAACCTCATTGGCGATCTGAACGTCTTTGAGAACGTCGAGCTGCCGCTCACCTATCGCGGCATGCCATCGAGCGAGCGGAAGGAGCGCGTGCAGAAGGCGCTCGAGCGCGTCGGGATGTCACACCGCGTGAAGCATTATCCGTCGCAACTCTCGGGCGGCCAGCAGCAGCGCGTGGCGGTGGCACGCGCGCTCGTTGGCGAACCAGCGGTGCTGCTGGCGGACGAGCCCACCGGCAACCTCGACTCGAAAAATGGCGAGGCAGTCATGGACTTGCTGCGCGAGCTGCATCGCGCCGGCGCCACGATTGTCATGGTGACCCACGATCCCCGCTTTGCACGTTACGCCAGCCGGACCATCAACCTTTTCGACGGCCGGATCGTCGATGAATTCACGGACCAGACGCCGCAAGGCGAGGAGCGCGCTGCGGCGCAGTAGAAGAGTTGAGTGGTTGCCGATTGACGATTAAGAAGCAAAACTCCAGCCACAGTACGGAGGATCGTCTCTCGCCGGCAGTCGTCAATTCCCCCAGCTCAGGGGAGTCCTTATGACTACGATCATCCAGGACCTGCGCTTCGGGTTGCGCCTGCTCGGTCGCAGTCCAGGCTTCACGGCGGTGGCTATCATCACTCTGGCGCTCGGCATTGGCGCCAACACGGCCATCTTCAGCCTCGTGAATGCTGTCCTGCTACGAAACCTGCCAGTCCGAGACCCGGGCAAACTTGTTTTGTTCGCTGACGACCCCGGTGAATCGATGTCATTCAACGGACCAACTCCCGGCGAGCCTCTTTCTATCCCGTCCGGTCAATGGACGTTATTCTCTTATCCCGTTTATCGGGACCTTCGCGATCATAGCCAGCTCTTTGAAGGAATCTGTGCGTTCCAGACTCCCGAGGACGGGCTGACGGTCCGCATGGAAGGGCTTACGCGGGGCGCTGCGGTCCAGGTGGCGCAAGGGAAACTGGTTTCGGGCAACTTTTTTTCTGTTTTAGGCGTGAACACCCTGCTTGGGCGAACGCTCATGCCTGCCGATGACCGTCCTGGCGCGGCTCCGGTTGCCGTAGTGAGCTTTAACTACTGGCAAAGCAAGCTGGGCGGTAATCCAGCCGTTGTGGGCCAGACCGTGGACGTTGATGGTGTGCCGATGACTCTGGTGGGCGTTGCTCCTCGGGGATTCTTTGGTGAGAGAGTCGAAAAAGATTCCGCAGATTTCTGGATGCCTCTCAGCCTTCGGCCAAGGCTGACGTTGACCGTCATGCCGGAAGCGACGTCTTTATTGACCGATCCGAACGCTTACTGGCTTGACCTGATCGGCCGCCTTAAACCTGGCGTGACCCGGCAGCAGGCGAATGCGGCAGTGGACGTTGGATTTCGCCAGTATTTGACTGCCTGGGCTGGCTCAAGGCTCACCGCCAGTGAACGGCAGCAGATTCAGCACGCTTGTATCAGCCTCGCGCCCGGTGGCCGTGGACTTTCGAAGATGCGTTTCGAGTATGCGGAGCCCCTCGACATCCTGCTCGCGGTCGTGGCCTTGGTTTTGCTGATCGCGTGCGGAAATGTTGCCAACCTGCTGCTTTCGCGCGCCACGGCCCG
>JASHOS010000069.1 GCA_030040995.1 Terriglobia bacterium
CAGCGGAATATGTCCGCGCAGCCCGGCGACGTACTCCAGCAAAGGGCGCGATTCTTCAAAGTCGGTTGTTGAGTACCGGACATCGAGGCCGGCTTGCGTTGCACCCAGAACGCCATGTGCAATGAGCGATGAATGCGCCGTTTCGAGATTCGTCTGGTCGAGCGCGAGCACGGGCGTTGGCGCGAAGTTAACAGACCCGCGCGCGATCCCCGTAAGCGGACGTATTCCTGCCGCTGCGGGATGGCCGGGCGGCCCGAATTGCAAATCGAAGCCGGAACGGAGTTTCCGCAGGCTTCCAGTCCACACCACCGTGGCCCTTCCGCTTACTTTGGAATTCAACGGCAACAGGCGGGTGAGCGTTTTCCCTTCTGGAACTGCCTGCATAGCCCTGTCCATATCCATCCCTGCGATTCGCAATTGAAATGAAAATTGCGGAGCGCGTGGGAGAAGCCGGATATTTCCCTCACCCGCCAGGGAACCAGCCCGAGAAGACATCCGCAGGTTTGCAAGTTGAATGGTCGCAGAACTGGCCAAAAAATCCGAGGTGACGTTCATAGGGCCGGGAGCAAACGAGGGAGATCGGAACAGCACTCGCCTGGCATCGACGCTGCCTTGGGCCGTCATCTTTCCCTCCCGGTAGCCGGCGCGGATCTGGGCGTCGAATTGGCCACCGCGCACGCCTTGGAAATGTATGAGGCGAGCCAGCTCCGCGAGCGCCCCCTGAGCGTGCAAGGTCATGCTGATACCGAAGCCAGGCGTCCACGACACGTTTGCCGAGCCTCGCCCGGAAGCTCCGGCGGCCTTCCAGACCAGATCACGCAATGCCAGTCCCTGCGATGAGAGCCGGAGATGGGTGGCTAACGTCATTGTTGGAAGCGCCTGCGGGCGCCGCTTGAGACGGAGGGATGAAACCGACCCACTGCCCCAATAACCCTGCGCCTTGCGAAAATACATCAGCAGTGCCACGTGGCGCGCACTTATGTCGACGGGGATTTTCTGATTGTTCCATTGGAAGTTCCCGTTCACCACGTCAAGGGCGCCTATAGACAGGTTCATCAGCTCGCTCACCGCAGCACCCGTATTTTCCGAAGAGCCCGGCACGTTCGCCGAGCCATTTGGCCCCGTGACGAGATGAACGGAAACTCCGTCTGCATAGAGGCTGGAGATGAAGAGGCGCCGGCGAAGCAGAGAAAGCGGGTTGATGCGGACCATTACCGTTTTTACGGTCAAGAGGGGAGGCTGAGCGGCGCTCTCAGTCCCATGCAAGGCCAGACGGTGAAGGATGAGCTGGAAAATCGCTGGATGAATCTGAAGCTGTCCTATCGTCACGCGCGCGCCCGTCAGCTTCTCCAGGCTCAGAGCAACGCGCTGCTCCGCAAAGTCGTGAAACCACCGAGTCCGCATGATTCCCATTAATACTAAATAGACGCAGGCGCACGCGCAGAAAGCGACGAGGAGGATTCGGACGGGCAACGAGATGGCGCGCCATTTTTTTCTCATATTCTTCTTCCCTGCCCCGCCGGGAGGGTGGCGCAGACTCTCCGTAGGCTGTACCTACAGCTATTCACGGTCTTGCCCTCCGGGCAACCAACAGGTCGGGAGTGTTAGGCTAACGCTCCGGCAGCTCCCGGACATGCTGCGCTTGCTTCAGCTCAGTCAGCCACTGCTGCAACAACTGGTTGATCCTCTCCTGAACAAGGATTTCCCGGATTCTATCCTGCACTTGAGATAAGGGCGGCGAATCGCCGCCATAGCGCCTCTCGAACTCAGGGAGAAACGTCTTGTGGTAATAGGTCTGAATATCCCTGGGTTCCACGGCCGCGGCTGGGCGCAACCGGTTATCAATCATCATCAGAATGTGCTGTTGTTGTTCGAGGCGGCTAAGGAATTGAGCCCGCGTCAGGCCTAATAAACGAAGCGCCGCGTCGAATTGCGCGAAGCCTTTAGAGTGCTCCTGGACACGATCCATCTGTTGTTCCGCTCTTTCTCGAACCACGTTACGGTCCTCGGGATAATTCGCCAACTGCTGTTCCAGCAGTTTCTGGTTGATTAACCTGGATTCCGCTTTCCCGAATGCGGCAGCGTCCGGAAGATTCGCGGGAAGGCTCCCGCCGGCGGCGAACACCTCGAACCGATATTCCTGGATCACATCGCTTTCCGTGATGCCATCGTTGCCGATCACGGCGACGACCCTATCCACCGTCTCCGCGCCCATCACGAACCGTGGCGTCAGGAGAATCACACATACGAGGGCCGTGGCTAAAAACTTTGTCCAATGCTGATGAAGTACTGAAACCTCGGTAATGTCTGAACCTCCGGAGGCTGAGTATATTGAAACTGCGATGGGTTCGGGACCCAGGATAAGTCTAAGCGTATTGGTCCAACCGGCGTCCTGTAGCGAACGCCAACGCCCACGGCATCAACCATGTAATTCAGGTCGGAGAGAGACGGCTGACTAAATCTGAGCAGGTCCAAGTCCTGGATGTTCGAAAAGACGTTTCCGGTGTCGTTAAACAACACAAGACCATAATGCCCTCCCCGCAAGCGCATGCGAAGCTCGAAGGAGTTCGCGAACAGCGCGTTACCGCCTATCGGATATCCTGTTGCGGGGTCGCGAGGTCCAGCCTGGTTCAGAGAGAAGGCGCGGAGGGAATCACTGCCACCTGCAAAAAAACGCTCTGCAAGAGGAATTTGGTTCGTATACTCCGTTTGTCCTGAGACAATCACCTTCTCCAAGGCGCCGTAGGTCGATTCCACTCCAAATTGCGTACTACGCGCAAAAATCAAGCGCGTCCCCAACAAGTGGTGATAAGTTGAATTCTGACCTAAAAAGCGCGTGAAATTAGCCTGGGAACCCAGAGCGATCGAGGAGATGCTCGCATCCAGCAATGAATAGGAACCGCCCGTGGCGTCGGAGGCATTGTCGCGAGTATCGTGAACGAACGTCGCTTCAAACCCGGCGTCCCGCACCGGCTGGCTCAATAAGGGAACCTCTAACGGATCGATTTTCAGGTCGGACACTGTAACATACCGATAAACGTATTGGCCGAGAAGGAAGGTTGAGGGCGTGAACTGCTTTTCCAGCGTGACGGACGCCTGCTCTATTGTTGAGGTGAACGTCAGAACGTCCCGCGTCTGGTCCACCAGAGTATCGAAATGGAGGCTCAGGCTGGGGTGAGCAAGGATATCCGGAATCACATAGCTGGCCTCGCCGCCCGTCTCCAAATCAGACAGCCTTCCCCGCACGGAAAAAGTCTGATTTCGGCCATCCACGTTAATACGGGTAAGATCAAGCGATAGTCGCGGGCTGACGCCCAATTGACCCGCCGGTTGGTTCCCGTTCAGTCTCTGGGCATCCACGCCAAAACCGTAGCCCAACGTCCAGCGCTCCGCTTCCACCACATTCACTAAGATGGTCTTGGCGGTTTGGGCGCCGCCCGGATTCTCGGGAGAAATAGCGACGGAATTGAAAAGGCCAAGGCTATAAAGATGCCGCTGGGACGAATACAATTGCACCTGGCTCAGCGGCTGTCCCGCTTGGAACGTCAGCGCATGCTGAATGAGTCCGGTCCGAGCGTAGTGATTGCCCAGGATCACCACTCGCGCGATCGTTTCTTCGGGACCGGGAACCGCCTGGTATTCGATATTCACCTTGTACCGGACGGGCGGCGAAACATGCGACGTCACATGAGCTTGGTCATAGCCGTGATTGGCGAAATAGGTGAGCATGGAATCGCGGTCTTTGGCGATTGTAGCGGGTGAATAGGGACGCCCCGGCAGTGCTTGCAGGACGGCGAGCAACTGCTCCTGGGTTGTTGTATCAACGCCTTTAATCGCAATGCTGCCCACCATCGTGCGCGGGCCTTCGGTAATTTCAAAAACCACGGAAAGCACTCCCGGTTTTCGCAGGCGACGGCTGGTTACGCGGGCGCTGAGAAATCCTTTGGACTGATAGTATCCCTCGATCGCATTAACGTCGTGATTCAGCATCTGCTCGCTGAAGACACCGTGAGGCCGGAGGGGAAACGCTGCGGGCTGGATGGTGATCAGGGGTTTCAGTTCAGCGGAGGTCATCACCAGATTGCCGCGGAAATCATAGCCGTCGAAAGTGGATTGCGGTCCAAGATCGATCGTGTAGGTAATGTCCATTTCGTTCGGGTGGGGGATACGTCTCCACCTGGCCTTTGCTGAAAAAAAGCCCCGGCGCTCCAAGTAACCCTGCAATTGATGAGCGCCTTCGTCCAAAGAAAGGTCATCCGTCAAGCCTTCCTGGAAGACAGGCAAGGCGCGTTTCAGCTCGGAAGATGAAATATGCGCCCCTTCGATGTGGACCAGCACTAAAGGCCCCTGATTCACAGCCACCTGTAACAATTCCGTATTCTTCCCGGGGTTATAGACGCGCCGCTCGACGCTGGTCGCCGCCGCCCAATACCCGCGCTTCGCCAGCGCCGAGTGAATTTCGGAAAGGCCATGAGTGATCTTAGCGGAGGTGAGATGGGTGCCGCGCTTCCATCCGGCAAGCAAAGCGAGGCGCGCCGGAGGAATAACCGCCCGGCCAGCGAACTTCACTCCGCTCAAAATGGCCGGCGGACCCGCGACCACGGAGAAGGTGACATCCGCCACCTGGTCGGCTGGATTCCGCGTGACCGTGAAACCAACTTGGCTTCGGTAATATCCCTCGGCGGTCAGAAGGGAGCGAATACGAAGGCGGCCGGCGGCGAGCTCCTCCGGGGACAGGGCATGGCCAAGGTTTAAACGGGCGCCGCTGGCCAGCGCGTCTGGTGCAAGCACCTTGCCCGTTTCCCTCACTCGCACCATTCCAGTGAAGTACTGCGCTTTTCCGGCAAGGATCAAGTCCACCCCGCCGCCCCGAGACTCAACATCGGCCCGCAACGAGATGAAGCGGCCGGTGGCGTAGAGATTCTTGAGCGTCTGAGACACCTCGGAGCGGTCGAGTGGCGTAGCGATCTTTTGAGCAATGAGTTGCGGTGAGAAGTCACGCAAGGTCAACTGCGCGTCACTTTGAATCTTGATGCTCAGGACCTGCCTTCCCCAGGGTGAAAACCCCTCCGAGGCATAAACGACCGTAGGCATTAACAAAATAAGCCCAACTACTAGGGCCCAGTGGATCATCCTGCCGCGTGTCCAAGTGCCGGATCGAAGCAGAACCAGCAAATCGGCAGATTTCATTTCCCAAGGAGAAAGACCACCGGCTTGTGCCTCTCTTCTTCCGGCTGTTCTGGCCCTAAGCACAGATCTCGGCGCCCTCTGTTTGCAGTTTACAGGACTGTTTTGCCGGCATCCAGTTTGCGGCTATGGTGCAGATTGACGCATCATCAAAGTTAGCTGGCCGTTCTGGCTTCTCTTGGCACCGCAAGTCCAGCGGTTCGCTGAACTCTCGCAATAGGTGATTGAGGAATCGGATCGATGAGGAGAACAGCGATAACCTGTCGTGGCGATGCGGTACGAGCGAGCAACCGGCACGGCCTAAACTCCCCGTGGCACAATTTCATCCAGGCGGTCGCCCGAACCCGGCACTTTTCAGGGAACGCTGCTTGACAATAGCTAACTCTCACATTACGATTTCTCCTGTTTCTTGGCAGGAGATCTTATTGGGGAGGGAACAGTGTTCTTAGGGCTCTATGAGCCCATCCACGTCTTCTTCGCGGCACTCCGGGGAAGATCCAGCCCTTCGCGCCGCTAAGAAGGCGGGCGGAAGGCTCTGAATGATGTACCCGATTGCAGCCACCGAGCTGCGCTGAGACTTTGACGGAAAGACTCGGAGGGGATACGGCGGCGCCAACCGCCGGTTCTATTCACCGACTTGGTGTCAAATGGAGAAGAAGACCTTGTACACTTTTCAAATTATTGGTCCTCGTGGCACGTCTTTGAAGATCAGGGTTCGCCGGTCTGCCCTGTTGCTTCTGGCAGTCTCGTGTATGCTGATCGGCTTCGCCACGTTAGGAATTGTGGTGAGCAGCTATGGGCGCATGCTGATGAAGGTGTCCAATTATAACCGCCTCCGCGCGGAGCACGAGACGTTGAACGCGAAGTATAACCTCCTCGAAAGCGTGGTCAAGCACACAAATACCAAGCTCAACTCTCTCGAAAATCTGGCGTCTGAAGTAGCGGAGAGTTATGGACTCGAAAGAACCTTGGCAAAGGGTTTCGATACCGCCGCAGCCGGTCCCGCTCTCGAAGACCCGACTGACGATTCGAGCTACGATGCTTCCTTATATACTTTCAAGTCGATCGAATATACATCCCGGAGTTCTACAAGAAATCCCGTGCTCATGGGCCTGCTTTCTGACCCGCAAATTGATCCAGCGAGCATCCCCAGCCTCTGGCCCGTACACGGTGAGATCACTGCCGGTTTTGGAGAGCGGATGGACCCGTTCAGCGGAGAGGCTGCTTTCCATCCAGGCGTGGATATTGCTGCTCCGTATGGTTCTCCCGTCAGGGCGTCGGCAGACGGCATTGTGCTTCAGGCCGGGCGTGGCGAGCCCGGCTACGGCAATGCCGTGCTAATCGACCACGGCTCTGGTCTTGAGACGTTCTACTGTCACTTGAGCAAGATTGACGTGATTGAGGGGCAGGAAGTGCGCCAGGGACAGGTGATCGGCGGCATTGGCACCACGGGCAGGACTACAGGCCCGCATCTTCACTACGAAGTACTTGTGCACCAGACCCCGGTCAATCCCGAGAAGTTTCTTCGCGGCTAACACGGTAGACACTCAGGGCAGGTTGGTTTTCATGACCTCCTTAATGGAAGAAATCGTTCAACAGCCCGGCGTGCTGGGAGGATTACGGAAGTACTACGCGAGTCCTGGCGCCATTCCGGCAAAGGCTCTGCGCAAGCAGGTGAAGCGTTGGCCGCCCGTCGTGATTTTTACCGGAATGGGATCCTCGTTGTTCGCCGCCTATCCTGCCCAAGCCTATCTGACCTCACAAGGGATTCGCGCTTTGACCTGGGAGACGGCTGAGTTGCTGCATCACCATCTGAGGGTTATCGGACCGGACACGCTTCTCGTCCTTGTCTCGCAATCTGGAGAAACAATCGAGGCTACGGAGCTGGTCAATGCACTTCCCCGTAACCGCTGCTTTGTGGCGGTCGTAAACGTGGAAGAAAGCACGCTGGCGCGGCGAGCAGGTCTTCTCTTGCCGATGATGGCAGGAAAGCAATCCGCGGTCACCACCAAGACGTATATGTGCAGCGTCGCCGTCCTCATGTATCTCGCCTTTGCGATTGCCCAGCAGGACTCTCACCCGGTGACGCAGGCGTTGCGGCAATTGATCGAGGCACAGGAGAACCTTCTCGACCGCCAGGAGGAACTCATCCCTCCGACAGTCGAGTTTTTCGACCATCCCACCTACACCGTCATGATGTCCCGAGGCGCCGACCTTTCTTCCGTCTATCAGGGCGCGCTAACGCTGAAGGAGCTCGCGCGGATGGGCGTGGAGGCAACAAGTGCTGCGCAATTCCGCCACGGACCCATCGAAATCGTCAATGTAGCTCATCGTTACGTCATCATCGCCCGCAAGGACCATCTGCGGCCGCGCGGTTACGCCAATATGACGGCCAAGTTTCTTCTGGGTTTGGCAGAGGAGATTCGCGGCCATGGCGGCCGCGTGCTTCTCTTTACCGATCTTGACGTGGACGAGGCCACGAATATGAGGATCGTTCGGGTTGAGACGGCGCGGCTTGGCTTGGGCACACTGGTTGATTCAATCCACATCCAGTTGCTCGCGCATGATCTGGCGCTGCGCGCAGGGTTTGAGCCCGGAAAGTTTTGGATTGCCGAAGAAGTGACGCGCGTGGAGTGAGGCGTAGGGACTAGAGGCTAGTGACTGCTTCTGGTTTCTGCTTCCTGCTATCTTCTGACCGGCTTGGCGGAAATAATTTTTCCTCCCTCTTGGACAGTATACGTGTAATTGGCGCGAAGAGATCCTAGCGCGTCCTGATGGCCGCTTGGCCAGAAGATTTCAACGTGATCCGCCTGTTCCTCTTTTCCCATGCCAAAAGTCAGCGTAAGCTCGCTTTGCGAGCAGTAACTCGATCCAGAGTGCACCGTTTGCTCGCTCAGTCCCATCGGAGTAAGCACGCGGATCCGGGCGCCAATACCGTTCCGGTTTGACTTTGTTCCCTCCGTCTTGATGCGAATCGAATTATTTTGGTCGCCGCCAATATTTTGATAAACATGCGCGGGACCTCCGTTCGTGGTGAGCAGAATATCCAGCGCCCCATCGTTATTAAGGTCTGCGTAGGCCGCGCCACGGCCAACCATCGCCTGAGCGAAACCCAACTCGGCACCGACGCTCCGAAAATGGTCGTGGCCCTCATTGTGAAAAACCAAGGGCAGTTCCGCGTAATTCACCTGCGGTTGCACAGCGTTAATATCCGGAGAAATATGCCCGTTGGCCACAAAAAGATCGTCGAGCCCGTCAAGGTCATAGTCGAAAAAGAACAGACCGAACGACAGGGAAAGAAGGCTGGCGCGGCCTACCGTCGAAGACGGCGCGATATCGATGAAAAAGCCGCGGCCCTCGTTGTGATACAGGCCCAGCATCTGATTTGAGAAATTTCCGACGAGAAGGCTAGCCTGGCCGGAATCATCGAAATCATCGGCGTCAATGCCCATGGCGCCTCGCGCAATACCATCTTCGCTGAAAGCGATGCCTGCTTCGACACCAACTTCCGTGAAGGTGCCATTGTGATTGTTCCGGTAGAGCTTGCTCGGCTGGGTGTCGTTCGCCACGGCGATATCGGGCCAGCCGTCTCGGTTGTAGTCGATGATCGCCACGCCGAGCGACTTGCTCGTGGGATCGTAAAGTCCTGCCTGGGCCGTAACGTCTGCGAAACGGCCGCCGCCGAGGTTGTGATACAGCCGGCAAGTATCGCCGGGATAGGCTTCCGGAGTGCAGTAAGTTTTATGACGCCCATCGAGAGAACAATAAATGTCCGTCTTCTCTGACCACTTCACGTAATTGCACACAAAAAGATCGAGAAGTCCATCCCGGTCGTAATCGAACCATGCGGCGCTCTCTCCGAAACCAGTGTTATCGACGCCGGCAAGCTTGGTGACGTCTTTGAAGGTTCCGTTAGCCTCGTTGTGAAAGAGCTTGGATCCCCCCAAGCCGGTGATAAAAATGTCGTCCCATCCATCGTTGTCGTAATCCCCAACGGCCACGCCCATCCCGTACATCTCCACATCCAAACCCGAGCGAGACGAAACGTCAGTGAACGTCCCGTTACCGTTGTTCCGGTACAGCCTTTGATGGGTATGCCGCCGGAAGTGACCGGGAAAATCCATGCTCTGGACCAAAAAGATGTCGGGATTTCCGTCGTTGTTGTAGTCGATGAACGCGCAGCCGGATCCCATCGTCTCAGGAAGATACTCCTTCCCGAACGCTCCCGTATAATGCGTGAACCGGATACCGGACCGGCGGGTGATATCAACGTAGCGGATGGGACGGGTTCCGGCTGCCCCAATCATCGGAACGCGCCGGAGACCGGACAGTGCCGCGGCAGCCATGGCGGATTTCAGAAAATCCCGGCGCGAAGCGAGCAGAGCTTTCTGTCGGGAGGATGAACTGGATGTCAATACGATACCGAACCTCCTAAAAAGCTGTCAGCGCTCAGCAATTAGCTTTCAGCAAGAACTTAGGGGAGCGCTTTTCCGGTTTGCTGTCCTGAAGATCTCGGCAGCTCCGCTTACCCGCCTGCGGGTAGGAGCCGCTCCGTCGCTGAAGCTCTGGAGCGTAAGCGACCTTCGGTGGCCGCAGGCCCGGCCCGCGCCGGCTCCCTCACCCACCGCTTCGCGGTCCCCCCTCTCCCGCAAGCGGGAGAGGGCTGGGGTGAGGGTGGGAGACGAAGGCAGGGGTGAGCGGCACCGGTCACTGATCCCGTGCTGCCAGACTCGCTTCTTGTTTCCTGCCTTCCGCGCGGATCATCGAAGGCCCCGGAACTGCCTGCGGCAGATAAGGCGAATACCAAAACGCGGGCGGATGATTGATCTCGTCGAGCGGCACGGAAACGTGCTCATGGACCGGAAGTGACTCCTCATTATCATCGGGGCGGGTGATGCGGAAAGGACCTGTAATTGAGCGCGCGATCTCGTTGGCCTTGAACCGCAGATACAATTTTTCTTCCCGCCCCGCCAGCAACGACTTTCCCATGCCCATGTAGCACAGCATCATATTGTAATGCGCAAAGAGGTCTTCCGGGTCAATGCTCAGCGCCCACTGGAACTGATCCAGGGCCTGGCGGTACTTGCGTTGGAGAAAAAGCATCCTCCCCATCTGATTACGCACCACGCGGTCATTCGGGTAGCGCGCCGACGCCAGCGCAAATTGCTTATACGCAACATCATAATTTCCGTCGGCTTTGAGCGCCAGCCCATAAAAGTAATGCGCGCTGCCAAGGTTGGGGCTGAGCTTCAGGGCTTTTTGCAGCAGAGGCTTGGCGGCATCGGTATTTCCCTCCTGGATTAAGGCGCGGGCAACGTTCACCCATCCGTCGGCGTAGTTCGGGTCGATTCGGGTAACCATGTCAAAAGCCCGTTCGGCGCCCTTAAAATTTCCTTGGAGCAGCAGTCCAATACCATAATCATTCCAGCGAATAAGGTCGGCGCGATTGAGAACAACGTCCTCCGTAAAGGGAATCGCAGTTCCGCCCTTTCCCGAGGCGGCCACGGGCAGAGAGACGCTCTGTTGGGTGATGACCACGATGGGCACGTTGGGTATTCTTTTGTATTTCGCGGAAACACCCGATAAATTGCCGGTGAAAACCCATCGCGTATCATCGTAGCTGGAAGCGACGGCATGGTCATGCTGAGCAGGATCGTGGACTCCGGCGAATGACCATTGCGTAAACCACCAACTGAACTTGCGGTAGTTCAACTTTGCCGTCAGGATGATCCGGTCACCGCAGTCCTGAGGAATTTCCAGGCGGTAGTGAACGGTATCGGCGGCGCCGGGGGGAATGAGGCGGGCATAAACTACGGCGCGGGTCGAATAGGTGTTCCGCTTGTTAATGACATTGCCGTGAGAATCGATTTGCCAGGACCGGTAAAAATGCGCGCCGGGATCAACCGGGCCGCGTCCGTGGTCTGCTGCTTCGCCACTCCAGAAAATGACACGCCCCTTGTTGTCCGTTGCTTTCAGCTCCAGCCAACAGTCATAGGAGTCCACAGTGCCGCCGGGGAAGAAATGGCCGAGCTTAAGCGTCCGCACCACCACCTCTACGCGGACCGTTTGGCCGCGATGCAACACTACCTGAACCCGCCCCAGAGGCGCCATCAGCTTCGCCGGCTTCAATTCACCCGTCGATGACGACATCACCCCGCCCGATTCAGATTCTTCTCCCTGTGCAAAGTTTGTAGCCAGTTGTGGCATGCCCGCCATAGTTCCAGGTGGCTTCGTGCTTTCCGCGCCGCCGGCCCTCGCGGGCTCTTCGGCCACTGCGAAAATATCCACGCTGAGCGCGCCTTTGAGAAAATGTTCAGCCGCGGCAACCTGCTTCGCATCACCGTAGGAGGTGGGAACGGCCGTATTTGCCGCCGCAAAGTTGTGGGAATGTACATATCCGTTGATATTGCCAAAATCGTTTGACCGGACGAGCGGCATGTGGCAATCAATGCAAGTCTTGGGCTGAGGAGGATAGTAAAACGACCGCGCCCCCAGCCAGTCGGTGCCGCTCGCTTGCCAGTTGTCATATTCGTCAAAACCGCGCGTCCACCGGTAACCGTTGACGGGCACATCCATGTGTACCTTATGGCAGGCGGAGCAAAACATCGGCTCCTCCTGGCGGTTGTGAAGAAAGGGCTTGAAGAAAACGCTGACGTGAGATTTTGGATCCAGCCGGACCACATAGTAGTGCAAGAACCGTATCACGTCATTGCGATTTTCAGCGTACCGATCCAGCGGCGGATAGAGCATGGTGAAGTCCGCCTGGCCCATCGTGCTGTGGACATGCACAATGCCGTGGCAGGAGACGCATCCAAGCCCCGCCTGGCCCGCGGGGGTATTCTCAATGTTGCGGATGGGATATTTTTCCATGGCTCCGGTAAAGCTGATCGCCTGGTCGTGACAGCCACCGCACCACAAGGAAGGTTTAATGCCCACCGTGTCCTGCATATACTCAATCGCTTTTCGGTACCATTGGTTGTTGAAAGATGAAAAGTGGTGCATCGAGCTGTACCACTGATGATAAATCGTTGGGTGGCAAGGCTCGCAGGATTTGGAGGAAAGGAAAAAATGCGTGGGGATCGGCTTGCCATTCGCCGTCTGCGCCGAGCTAGGCCACACCAACGAGCGAGGTCCGCCACCTTCCTGCGCCATCGTCAAGGGAGCGGCCTTTGGATTTTGGATGCGATAGTAGGAGTTTGGAAAGAGGCGATGTTCGCCAGTCGCGACGCCATAGAACGCGGCGCACGCGAGAAGCGCAATCACGCTCCAGCGCCAAATTTTGCGCAAAGAATAGGAAACTCCGGCAGCAGACGCCTCAGCCCATCTCGCCTGCCTCAGGAAGACCATCGCTGTGAAAAGGGCAGCCAGAGCGAACGCCACGTGAATATCCAGTACCCGAGGGTCCCTGCTCGTCATCCCGGCAATCGCCAGATAGACACCTGAGCCAAAAGCAACCGCCGCGAGCAGCAGGAGGATAACTCCGCTCGCATCTTTAAGGGCGCTCCGGTGTTGAAGAATGAAGACGGCAAACAGAAGCGTAGCAACGATGCCCAGAAGGGGATGCAAAAGGCTGTTAAGAACGTAGAACAGATCGGGCGTGGCAAAGGCAGCCAGGTACGCGCCGTTGACAGTGAGAGCTAGCGCGCTCAAGAGCAGCAAAGCACCAGTCCGTCCGATTCTTCTGTCACGACGATTCATCTTTTTGAGGTGCTCCGGTGAGAGGCGCCGCTCGAACGGCCACATCCCACCACAGGTTGCACTCTACGCGTTGACAAACCTATGCCCCCCCGGCAGCGCTGGCCAGTGCGTGGCCATAGACTAAATCAGTTCCCGTTCGATGGCCATTCCAAATACATATCTTCCGAAGCATTTTTTCCTATTACTGTTCCCGTTTTTTCCTAAAAGACGCATTGGCTTAAGCGGGCAGCCGGGACGCCATTCGGGAAGGATTCCCTCAAAGTTGGGTTTATTACGGTACGGAGACCCTTTTTTGTAGCGCAGGGCTCGCTTTTTAGCCATGCGGCTCGTAGGTGCACGAAAAGCCGCAGCGTTACAAGGCGAACGCTGCATTGCAAGGTCGTGAAATCTTGTTTTTTTGGCAAGCTTTTTGGCGACCCCCTCACCCGCCTGCGGGCAGGAGCCGCTCCGTCGCTGAAGCTCTGGAGCGTAAGCGACCTTCGGTGGGCGCAGGCCCGGCCCACGCCGGCTGGAGAAAGCGCCGGCCACGGCCCATCCTCTCCCGAGGGAGAGGGCAGAGTATCTATAACTTTGGTTGCGGCCGTAAGGCAGCTCTGCGCTACAACTGCTCCTTTCGGAATTTGACGTGACCGTGCGCCAATCGTGGGTAGTGGGTCAGTTTGAATTTGTAGCGGCGAGTTTAGCTCGCCGGATGGCGGCATAAAGCCGCCTCTACATCAAACTGACCCACTACCCAATCGTGAAGCCCGACGGCAGAATGGTAACCGATCTGATATAGTTAAGAAGTTGTTCTCGCTCAGCAGGGAGACAGCATAAAACGGCTGGGCGAACGACCCACTACGATTCGATCTTTCCAGGTGAGGTGTTTCTATGGCTCGCGCATGCGAGATTTGCGGGAAGGGTCCCGTGTACGGCAACCGAATCAGCCACGCTCACAACGTCACGAGCCGGCGCTGGAAACCGAATTTGCGCCGCGTTCACGCGGTCGTGAACGGAGCGTACAAAAGCCTCTTGGTATGTACTTCATGCATCCGCACCGGCCGTGTGGTGAAGTAGCCGGCTCTCAGGGCTCATAATCGAGGTTGGGCGCGAGCCACCGTTCCACCCACTCCAGCGGCATTCCCTTACGCCGCTGGTAATCCAGCGCTTGGTCGCGGCCGATTTTACCCACTGCGAAGTAGCGCGATTCGGGATGGGAAAAATAGAGCCCGCAAACTGACGCGGCCGGAAACATCGCGAAGCTTTCCGTAAGCTGGATGCCAGCCCTCGCCTCCGCGCCCAGCAGGTCAAAAAGCAGCCGCTTCTCCGTGTGGTCGGGGCAGGCAGGATAGCCAGGCGCAGGGCGGATGCCGCGATATCGTTCGTGAAGTAGGTCCTCAAGATTCAGCTTTTCGTCCTTGCCGTAGCCCCACGCTTTGCGGGCGCATCGGTGTGCGAGCTCGGCAAGCGCTTCGGCGAGCCGGTCGGCGAGCGCCTTCGTCATAATAGAATTGTAATCGTCGTGGTCCCGCTCGAACTCCTGAAGCAGCGGCTCGATGCCGATGCCCGCCGTCACGGCAAACGCTCCCAGATAGTCCGCCAAGCCGCTCTCCTTGGGCGCGATGTAATCCGCCAACGCTTGATTATAACGGCCGTCAGACTTTTCCATCTGCTGGCGAAGGGTGTGGAATATCCCGAGAAGCTGGGACCGGGAATCATCGCCATAGATTTCAATATCATCTCCTACGCTGTTAGCCCCGAAGAATCCAGTCACCGCCCGCGCCGTCAGTAGTTTCTCCCGCACGATTCTCGCGAGCAGTTCCTGGGCGTCGTCATAAAGCTCCCGGGCCCTCACCCCGACTTCGCCGGCATCAAAAATTTTGGGATAGGTTCCGCGCAGCTCCCAGGCGTGAAAAAACGGTGTCCAATCGATGAAGGGCACAATTTCTTCAAGGGGCGCGGAATCCCACACGCGCACGCCCAGAAAAGATGGGCGCGGCGGACGGCCGTTCGCCCAATCGAGCGGCGGCTTGCGGCGGCGGGCCTCTTCCAAACTGAGCAGCGCCTGGGCGTGCGGCCGGTAGGCATGCCTCAGCCGGTCCTGCTCCTTCCGGTTCTCTTCGGCAAATTCCGCCCTTCGCCCGTCGCTTGCGAGGCGCCCGACCACCCCCACCGCCCGCGAAGCATCCTGCACGTGAACCACTGGCTGGCTGTAGCTGGGCGCGATCTTTACGGCAGTATGAATCTTGCTCGTGGTGGCGCCCCCGATCAGCAGCGGAATTTTAAATCCCTCGCGTTCCATCTCTTTGGCGACATGGATCATCTCGTCGAGCGAAGGAGTAATGAGGCCGCTGAGTCCAATCAAATCAGCGCCGGTTTCGCGCGCCCGCTTAAGAATTTTTTCGCAAGGAGTCATGACGCCCAAGTCGATGACCTCGTAATTGTTGCAACCCAGAACGACCCCCACGATGTTTTTGCCGATATCGTGCACATCACCCTTGACCGTGGCCATCACGATTCGCGCGGCTGCCTGCTGCGCGCCCGAGGCTTGCTTTTCCGCCTCCATGAAGGGGAGCAGATGGGCTACGGATTTCTTCATTACCCTGGCGCTCTTCACCACCTGTGGGAGAAACATTTTGCCCGAGCCGAATAAATCTCCCACGACGTTCATGCCGTCCATCAGCGGCCCTTCGATCACCTGCAGCGGCTTCCCGTATTTCAGCCTTGCTTCGTCTGTGTCCGCTTCAACGTAATCCACGATTCCCTTCACGAGGGCGTGTTTCAATCGCTCTTCCACCGGCCCTTGCCGCCACTCTTCTTCCTCCACTTCCACCTTGCCGCGCTGCTTAACGGATTCGGCAAACGCCAGCAGCCGCTCCGTCGAATCCGGCCGCCGGTTCAGCAGAACGTCTTCCACGAGATCGAGCAGGTCTTTGGGAATTTCTTCATAGATCGCCAGTTGGCCGGCATTCACGATGCCCATGTCCATGCCGGCGCGGATGGCATGGTAAAGAAATGCGGAATGCATCGCTTCGCGCACCACGTTATTGCCGCGGAATGAAAAGGAGATGTTGCTCACCCCGCCGCTCACCTTGCAGTGGGGCAGCGCCGCCTTGATCCGCCGCGTCGCTTCAATAAAGTTCAAAGCATAGTCGTTATGCTCCTCGATCCCAGTGGCGACGGTGAAAATGTTCGGATCGAAAATGATATCGGCCGGCGGCACGCCCGCTTCTTGGGTAAGAATGCGATAAGCGCGGGTGCAAACTTCTACCTTGCGTTCCGTGGTGTCCGCTTGGCCCGATTCGTCAAAAGCCATCACCACCATGCCGGCGCCGTACCGGCGGAGCAAGCGGGCGCGCTGCCGGAAGAGTTCTTCGCCCTCCTTCATGCTGATCGAGTTGACAATGCCCTTTCCCTGGATGCATTTCAGGCCCGCTTCGATCACGCTCCATTTGGAGCTGTCAATCATCACGGGGATCCGGGCAATATCCGGCTCGGAAGCGACATAGTTCAGGAAGGTGGTCATGGCCTGCTCACCGTCGAGCATCGCCTCATCCATATTGACGTCGAGGATTTGCGCGCCGCCTTCCACCTGCTGCCGCGCTACGCCGAGAGCCTCTTCGTATTTGCCCACCTTGATCAGAGCCGCAAATTTCGGGGAGCCCGTTACATTGGTGCGCTCTCCGATGTTGACGAAATTCGAGTCGGGCCGCAGCACCAGCGGCTCGAGGCCGCTGAAATGAGTGAGCGGCTCTGGCCGGGGAGGAACGCGGGGTGCGATTCCCCGCACCGCTTCTGCGATAGCCTTGATGTGCGCTGGCGTTGTGCCGCAGCAGCCGCCCACAAGATTCAGCCAGCCGTTCGCCGCAAATTCCCGCAAGTCCGCCGACATGCGGCCGGGTGTTTCATCAAATCCACCGAAAGCGTTCGGCAGGCCGGCATTGGGATAACAACTGAGATAGACCGGCGCTATCCCGGAGAGCTCTTCGATATAGGGGCGCATCTGTTTCGCGCCCAGCGCGCAGTTGATCCCTACACTGAAAAGCTTGTGGTGAGAAATCGAAATCCAAAAAGCCTCGACGGTCTGGCCGGAAAGCGTGCGGCCGCTTTGGTCAATGATCGTCACCGAAGCCATCACCGGGATTCGCTGGCCGGTTTCTTCCAGCAATTGGCTGATGGCAAACAATGCAGCTTTCGAGTTGAGCGTATCGAAGATGGTTTCCACCAGCAGCGTGTCAACGCCTCCATCGAGCAAGCCGCGCGCCTGTTCGTGATAGGCCTCTCGCAACTGGTCAAAGGTTACCGCTCTTGAGGCGGGGCTGCTGATATCCTGGGAAGCCGAAGCGGTCCGGCTGGTGGGACCAAGAGAGCCAGCCACAAAACAGCGCCTGCCGGGCTCCGCCGCTACGCGCCGCTCGACAGCCCGGCGCGCGGCTTTGGCGCCGGCAACATTGAGATCGTAAACGCGGTTCTCGAGGCCATACTCGGCCATGGAGATGGCGTTGGAGTTGAAAGTGTTGGTCTCAATAATGTCGGCGCCCGCCTCAAGATATTGGCCATGGATTTCTTCGATGATTTCCGGCTGGGTCAGATTGAGGATGTCGTTACACAGGTGCAGCGGTTTTGGATGGTGGGAAAGTTCCCTGCCTCGATAGTCCTCTTCCGTCAAGTTGCGCGCCTGAATCATGGTACCCATCGCGCCATCAATAATCACCAGGCGCTCGCGCACAAGCTCATCGAGCGGATGCAGTTCACCCTCCAACTTCGTCATCGATTCGAAGGCAGTCCTCCATGAATTCGGTTGCTTCAAACCATGATAGCATCCAGCGGCTGTCTTCCGGGGGGTGACTGGGCGGGGGCTGTTTCGGCAAAGATTTTGACCTGATTTTCCTGCTGACGGCACAGCGAAGCCACAACGAAGCCAAAGAATCCCTATAACTCGTTGTGCCTAAATAACTTACTTCAAATTCGTCTTTTAAAAATAGTAAGTAATTTTGTTTCAATAACTTGTATCAATTACACCGATTCAAAATTTGGGTTCGTCTGGCTTCGTTCCTCTAATTATGTAATTAAATCAAGTACTTACGGAGATGCACCCCATAGAGGACCCCCTTCCGCTTTTCGTATCTTATTGATGGCATTGAGCTTGCCAATTCCATGGGCGAGTTGAGCAGGAGCGAAGCCAAATGGGACCCTGCGTAAGCTGAAAAAATGCAACGGTACCCGCGAAGGGGTATCCCTACGATCAAAAGAAGGAGTGCTCGAGACATCGTTCACCACCTCGGCTTTTAGCGTAGCAGGGGAAAATGAGACGGTGGCGGCGGCTGAGACAAACGCGACAGAAAATTTTAGGGCCCGTATCCCGTAACATCTTAGGCCGTTACCGGCCCCAAAACGAGGATTTTGATTGCGTCTTGTAGCGCCGGGCTTTAGCCCGGCAGGTGCCGACCTAAAGGTCGGCGCTACGGGATACCAAGGGCGAAGCCCGGCCATACACAACGACATAATGCTGCTCGAAAAACTGGCAAAGGACCTGCTCGCCGATCTTGAGTCTGGGGAGGTGCCGTACGTTCGCAAAGCTGGAAGAGCTGGTTGTGGCTGAGTGAAGCGCCAGGACCGCAGTCAAGCGGGAAAGCAAATAAATGCTTGACAGGAGGGGTGACACAAGGGCTTAATAATGATCCAACTAATACAAACCGCGGTGGGAGGAACCGATGATGCCAAATTTGTTTCAATCGAGCCTTAAATGGCTCGTCCTGGCAGCCATGTGTTTTCAGTTGGCCGCATTAATGCCTGCCTTGGCAAGGGCGGATACAATCACCACGTTCAACGTAGCCGGCGCGCTCTCGCCTTCAGGCACGCTCTCCGGTAAGCTCTCGGTCGATGTCACCGCTGGGAGCATTACAAGCGTAAGCCTCACGTTCCCTGCACTCGCAACCTTCAACGTGCTCACAATGTCAGGGACCTTCGTTACAGGGTGGGCCATAGATGCAGAAAATAGCGCGTCTGATCTTCTCTTTCTGCCCTTTACCACCACCCCCACCCCGGGCTCGCTGGTGGGCTTTGAGGGGGGCGCCATCCCCGGCGGTGAAGTCTTGTCTGCCACCGACCAGGTGCTTTTCACCATACCTTCCGGCAGCATCACACCTGTTCCCGAGCCGCCTGCGTTTCTGCTAATGTTTGACGGCCTGGGTTGGCTTGGCCTTGCATGCAGGCCGGTGCGCCGCCGTGCTCAGCGGAACGCGTGAGACCGCGCTTGACCGGAACTCCGGAAAAACCGCAGACTCTCTGAGATGCGAGAGTCTGCATTGCAAGTTTGTGAAATCTTGTTTTTTGGCAAAGCTTTTGGCGACCCCCTCACCTGGTCCCGCTTTGCGGGACCGCCCTCTCCCCCACGGGGGCGAGGGCAGGGGTTCTTTTCATGCGACGCGTGAGACCGCCCTTGCCCGGGACTCCAGAAAAGCCGCAGACTCTCTGAAATGCGAGAGTCTGCGCTGCCCGGGCTAAAGACCGGCGCTACTTCCCTGCAAGGCCCACATCGGTACCGACGCCCGAACAGAAGTCCCATCCGGGAGTCGCGAAAAACCCGGAGTAGGGTCCGCACGCGCCGTAAGTGATGTCCCTGAAGTCCGCAGAATTTGCCCGGTTGCTATAGACCGTGGTAAGCTCGGCGGCAGTTGAGGCGCTGAATTTGCCGGCAGAGTTAATAATGCCCGTAAGCGCCTGAGTCGCCAGACTAGTGCCGCCAACTATAAACCAGCCACTACCTTCGTCCTCATAATTAATGCTGTCCCAGACCCAGGCTCCGGTAATAGGGTTGGAATCGAACGAAAGATCGGGAACACCGCGCTGGCTCCCGACCAGGCTGGCGATGGAATTCTGATAACTGGGCCGGGTTTCGTAGAGGCTTGTGCCGCCGCCTGCCGAACCGAACGTGATCTCGTTCAGAAAATCACCGGTTACGGGACTACGGGCGGTGGTGGTGCCGCCGGCGGCCACGACATTCGGCGAAACGCTGGGCCACTCCGTGCCTGGCGAATCGCCCGCTGCTGCCAAGTAAACAACGCCCTTCGCGAGGAAGTATCCATCGAGCGCCGTCTCACCGGAGAATTCGGCGCCGCCCCAACTCATAGAAACTTCCCCAGCGCCGTTTCCGCCTTTACTGCACTGAGCCTGTCCGCAGACCACCTCATTACTTGCCACGGAAACACCCTGCAGGAGGTCCTTGTCGGAGTTTGAGGCGGCCTCCACCAAGTAAATGTGTGCTTTGGGAGCCATGGCATGGGCATACTCGATATCCAGCGCTACCTCTAGTTCCCAATCGCCCGTCGGGTCTTCGGGGGGCCGGAACCCAGTCGCGTAAACTACTGTAAACTGCTGCGTGGAAAATGGAAGGCCAAATTGCGCGGAGAAGTAAGCCAAGTCGAACGCCGCCGCTGGATCGTCATAGGCATCAACAATAGCGATAGATTTGCTGCCGCCGGTTGGGTCCGCGGTAACCGTATTGGGATTACACCCAGGCTCAGACGCAACTAGCTGATAGATGCAGGCGAGGGAAGCGGGCGTCTCATAGCCGTATCCATAAAACGGAGGCGCTTCGTCCGGCTGCCAATTTTCTGGAACAAAAACTTCGAAGTTGGTGCGAGCGTTGACGCCGATATCGCTTGCGGTTGACTGGCCGGATCCGGGGATGATCAGTCCGCGCCTTCCCGGCTTCATCGCGCCGGAGTTCGGTTCCGTTGAGGAGCTCGCCGGCGAATTCTGAGCCGGCGCAAGCGCTGAAAAACTCAACAGCAATACAACTACTACTGCGAGCGTGGATGCAAATGTGCCTTTCATCGATTGGACCTCCTCCATCGAGTTCCGCCCGCAATCCTGGCAGTAAACGCCGGATAGCCGCGGCAAAGCAGGTCTTTACCTGAATGATATCGGCGATTCTATCACAGAAAGGCACAGAGACTAGGTGAAAGTTTACCGGGTAGTGGGTCAGTTTGATGTAGAGGCGGCTTTATGCCGCCATCCGGCGAGGTAAACTCGCCGCTACAAATTCAAACTGACCCACTACCGTTTACCGGCCCAACGATAGCTCCCTCACCCGCCTGCGGGCAGGAGCCACTCCCTCGCTGAAGCTCTGGAGCGTAAGCGACCTTCGGTGGGCGCAGGCCCGGTCCTGCTTGGCGGGACCGCCCTCTCCCCCAAGGGGGCGAGGGCAGGGGTTCCTTTTCATAGCTTCGCGCGTGTCGCGAAGCTACACGAGCGACCCATAAATCCGCCTCTGTGCGCACGCTCGCAGATTTGCGGAAACCCGAGGCCGTCGTGGCGCCTGCTATAGTTTAAGGAGGGCTGCAGAACGGGGTGCCGAAGGCGCGGTGAGAGATGCTGCTAAGGCACGGCTCGGAAGCTGTACTGCAACCCGGAAAGACCTTCTCTTTTTAGCGGGGTTTTCGGGGCCCCCTCACCCGGCGCTCCCTCACCCACCGCTTCGCGGTCCCCCCTCTCCCGCAAACGGGAGAGGGCTGTGCTGAGGGGGGGAGGGGAGGGTTTCCCTCTGGTTAGGCACTGATTATCGATATGATTCAACTTTCTTCTGCCGGAAAACATTTCGGCTCCAAAGTGCTTTTCGAGGACCTTGACTGGCTCGTGACACCCAAGGAGCGCGTGGGGGTGGTGGGTGGCAACGGAACGGGCAAGACAACCTTGCTGAGGGTGCTCGCGGGCCTCGAATCGCTCGACGACGGGTCCATCTCGACCGCCAAAGGGATCACGTTGGGTTACCTTCCCCAGGACGGCTTATCGCTCTCGGGACGCACGGTGCTCGAAGAATGCCTCTCCGTCTTTGGCGGCTTGCTCGGGATGGAAAAAGAAATCGAGTCTCTTACCCATCAAATGGCGGAGCTTGATCCGGAAGGCGAAGCGTACAATCAGGTTGCGGAGCGATATCACCGCCTGGAGACGGAATTCCGCGCTCGCGACGGTTATTCGCTGGAAGCGCAGGCCGGCGCCGTGCTGAATGGCCTTGGCTTTTCACGCGCAGACTGGAACCAGCCCACCAGCGCATTTTCCGGGGGATGGCAAATGCGCCTGGCGCTTGCCAGGCTTCTCTTGATGAAACCTAGCCTGCTGCTTCTCGACGAACCCACGAACCACCTGGATCTCGAATCGCGCAACTGGCTGGAACAATACCTGAAAGAATATCCGTTCGCGTTCGTATTGGTCTCCCACGACCGGTATTTTCTCGACGTCACCGTCAATAAAATTCTTGAAATCTGGAACCGCCGCGCCTACTTTTACACCGGCAACTATGACCACTATCTCGCTCAGAAGGCGGAGCGCCGGTCGCAGCTTGAGGCAGCCTGGCGAAATCAGCAGGAGCGCATCCATCACCTCGAAACCTTCATCAGCCGTTTCCGCTACCAGGCCACAAAGGCCCGGCAAGTGCAGAGCAGGATGAAAGAGCTTGAAAAGATCGACCGCATCGAGCTGCCGCCTGAAGAAACGATAATCCATTTCTCGTTTCCGCAGCCCACCGCAAGCGGGCGCCTGGTCGCGGAATTTCGCGGCGTCGCCAAGCGCTACGGCGCTACCCGGGTATTTCAGGACGTGAGCTTCGTCATCCAACGCGGCGACCGCGTGGGTCTGGTCGGAGTGAACGGAGCGGGAAAAACAACACTCATCAAACTTCTGGCCCGCGTGGAAGCGCCAAGCGCCGGCGAATATCGCCTGGGACACAACGTCGAAGTGGATTACTTCGCGCAGGACCAGTACAAGGCACTCGACCCGGACGCCCGCCTGATTGACGATCTCGCGAGCATCGCCCTCGGCGCAGTGAGCGGCCAGACTCAACTCCGCACCCTTCTCGGCTGTTTCCTGTTTTCAGGCGACGAAGTCTTCAAGCGGGTTGGAGTGCTTTCGGGCGGCGAGCGGAACCGTTACGCCTTGGCGCGGATGCTGCTGCGCCCGCCCAACTTCCTGCTGCTGGACGAACCTACCAATCATCTCGACATGCAGGCCAAGGACGTGCTGCTCGAATCCCTGCAGGAATTCACTGGAACGGTTGTGTTTGTCTCGCACGACCGCTACTTCATCGACAAGCTGGCGACGCGCATTTTTGAGATTGAAAATGGCGAGCTTCGCGACTACCCGGGCAACTACGAAGATTATCTCCGGCAGAAGGAAGCGGGTGTCCCGGCGGCGGCTCCATCCCCCCAATCGGGAGACGGCGCTCGATCTAAGGAGCCGCCGGCGCGCCGGCCAAGAGCCAATCCGATCCGGGTCCGCCAGATGCAAGAGCGCCGCGGCGAATTGGAGAAAGAGATTGCCCGCTGCGAAGCAGAGATTTTGGCCTCGGAGCTGGAGACGGCGAACTTCAGGAGCGCCGAAGAATCCATTCGCCTCGCCCGGCTGATCGACGAGCGCCGTGCCGAGCTTACGGGCATGACGAAAGAATGGGAGCGGCTCGCGCTCGCCCTCGAAGGCCAGGAAGTCGTCTGAACAATTGTCGATTTTCGGGGTTCGGGACTCGGGATTCGGAGGCCCGAAGGGCCGATCTATCACAGCCCTGGGCAACGCCCAGGGAATCGAGTCTGACTCGCGAAAACGAGCCCTGACAGGGCGACCTAACTTCCGAGCGTAACCCAACTTTGGCCGGCTGGCCTGGGCTGTGAAAGAGCGCCGCTTCGCGGCTCACAGTATGGAAACTCCTGGCCGCCCCTACGCACTTATGGCTTGGCACGGAGCGCGGCGCGGAGCTTCGCGGCCTGAACAAAGTCCTGCTCGAGCGCCTCACCGGGAAGCTCCTGTTTGAGGTGTTCGAGCTTCACCAGAAATGCGTCAAGAGCTTCGCGGATATTCTGAAGGTTCGTGCGGCAAATGTCGCGCCACAGGGGGTACGGGCTCTCGGCCAGCCGCGTGACGTCCCGGAAACCACCCGCTGCCAACTCTAACGGAAGCGAATCCGGTCCGGCTTCCGCGACCAAGCCGGCGAGAGCAGTAGAAAGCAGTTGAGGCAAGTGACTCAGATAAGCCAGAGCGCGGTCGTGCGAGGAGGCATCGGTCACAAAAGGCTTAGCGCCGAAGCTTGAAACAAGATATATGAAGCGCTTGACACGCGCATCCTCTAAATCCTCTTGTGTCCGTGGAACCAGAACGTATGACGCGTTTTCAAAGAGGCTTGACTCAGCGTTTTCAAGGCCGGACCGCTCTTTTCCCGCCAGCGGATGTCCTCCCAGGAATAGAGGAGCGTTCCCGAAGGTTTGGTAGGCGCGCTCGCAGATCAAGTCCTTGGTACTGCCCACATCCGTCACCAGCGCACGCGGGGAAACGTTGTCCTTAACTTCTTCGAATAAGTTCAGAATCGTCCCGGCTGGGGCAGCCAATACCACCAGATCGGCGTCTCGAACGGCGATCGAGGCATCCTGCTCAGCGCGGTCGATGACGCCACGAGCCAGAGCGAGATCGAGAACTTCCCGGCGGTCACATCCAATTCGTGTCCCGGCATAGCCTTGCTTCTTAAGCGCCAGGCCCCACGAGCCGCCTATCAAGCCAAGGCCGATAATTACGATTTCCGGAAAGGGATGATCAGGTCGCATCACTCGTTGTTTAGCCCGTCGCGGGGGATGTTGCAGCTCGCACGGCGTCCAGGAATTTCCTGGATCGCTCAGTCACAATTTCCGGCGTTCCGCCGCGCAGAGCTTTCAGGTCTACTAACTCGCTGCCCACGGCGATCGCCGCCGCACCCGTCCTTATGAACTCAGCGGCATTTTCCAAATTAACGCCACCGGTGGGCACCATTTCGATTTGAGGCAACGGACCCTTGAGCGCTTTAAGGTACTTTGGCCCTCCAACCGGACCGCAGGGGAAAATCTTCACCATATCTGCTCCAGCTTGCCATGCCGTCAGCACCTCGGTTGGCGTGAGAGCGCCGGGAAAGCATGGCTTGCTGTAACGCCGCGCCATTTCGATAACCTGAACATCAAGCGAGGGAGTCACGATGAATTCAGCCCCCGCGAGAATCGCCGCGCGGCAGGTCTCGGAGTCGAGGACCGTGCCAGCCCCCAGAAGCACCTGACGGCCATACTTTTCCACCACTTCTTCCATGACGTGGAGAGCATGAGGCACAGTCATAGTGATTTCGGCAATGCCGATACCACCCCGGATGATCGCTTCAGCGGCGAGCGAAGCATCTGCGGCTGATGGCGTCCTGACAATCGGAATCAGGCGGATATTGCGAATCTCCGCTAACGTTTTTTCACGCGTCCAAAACAAGGGAACCTCCCAGGTGACAAGGCAGAAGTCAGAAACCAGAAACAAGCTGGTTTCGGGCTTCTGCTTTCTGCCTTCTGGTTTCTGATTTCTGGTTTCTGCCTTATCGTGCCACTCGCAGGCTGGCGCCCTTCAGCAATTGCTCTGTTTCAGCCAGAGTCGCCCAGTTGAAATCCCCGGGCTGTGTCTGCTTGAGCGCGCTGAAGGCATTTCCATACTTTACCGCTGCTGAATAGGACTGGTGAACCAGATATCCATAGATGAAGCCGGCGCTGAAGGAATCGCCGCCGCCGATGCGGTCCACAATCTCGAGGTCGTACTTAACGTCGTCGTAAAAGGTTCCATCCGCGTAGATGATGGCGGTCCAAGTATTGCGCCAGACCAAGGGGTTTTCGCGGAGCGTAATGGCGACGGCTTGAAAGCCGAATTTCTCCTGAAGCCGTTTCGCTACTGCTTTGTACGGCTCCGCGGCGACTTCCTGAAACGCTTTTCCCCCGCCGGGGGATTCTGCCGCCTTGATTTTGAAAACCACGTCCGTATCTTCTTCGGTTGTAATCAGGACGTCTACGTATTCCATAAGCGGCTCCTGCACGCTCTGTGCCTGGGAAGGAGACCACAGTTTCCCGCGATAGTTCAGATCGTAGCTAACCTTCACGCCCGCATGGCGCGCGGCTTGCAGAGCCTCTCGCGTAACAGCCGCCGCCGAGTCGCTCAGCGCCGGCGTAATGCCGCTCGTATGGAACCAGCGCGCCCCGTCAAAAACCTTCTTCCAATCAATCTCGCCCGGCTGAATGGCGCTGATGGCAGAGTGCGCCCGGTCATAGAGCACCGAGCTTGGCCGTGGCGCGGCGCCGAATTCGACGAAATAGAGACCGAGCCTCCCCTCTTTCGACCATGCCACGCGGGAAGTGTCAACACCCGTCTGCTTGACACGATTCTCCAATAGCCGCCCCAGGGCGTTCTGGGGAAGCCTCGAAATCCAGGCGCTTTCGAGTCCCAGGCGCTGAACGCCCACGGCAACATTCAGCTCGCCACCGCCCACTTGCAGGTCCAGTGAGACCGCCTGCTCGAGACGTTGAAAGTGCGGCGCTGAGAGCCGTATCATCGCTTCGCCAAACGTGACTACATCCGCCATTCAGGACCTCCGCTTCGCTGCCCCGCCATCAACGGAAAACGCTGACTATAACACGAAGGGCCCGGCTTCTTCGAGCGGGTGTCAGGTATCGGGCTTCAGGCACCAGGGATTTGGGATTCGGGAAGGTAGCCACAGCGAGCGCTTTACCTCGCCGTGGGCCTCTCACAGGGATAAGGGCCTGCGACGAGTAGCGCAGACCTGTTCGTCAAGGTCTGCGGCTTTGCTTGAGAACCCCGGGGGACAAGCCGCGGACCTGAAAGACGCAGGTCCGCTACCCCGCTCGCTTCGCGAGACCGCAGACACTCCACGGCAAGTGTCTGCGCCACGCCGTCAGTTGCTGCGACATTGTTTACGACATTGCAATCCCCCCCACCTTGGGTTTCCCCTCCCACCCGGGCGAGAGGCTGTTGATCACGCCCTGAGCCAGGCGATAGGATCATTTTATGACGCATTTCCGCCTGCGCTTCCGGCTGTTGCTCGCCGCCGCAATGGCGATCTCAGCCGCTTCCCCGCCCTGCCGCGCCCAAACCAAGCTATACCTAAAGGACGGCACTTACCTGGAAGTAAAGAGCTACGAGATTAAAGGCGACCGCGTGCGCTATTACAGCGTAGCCGATTCTCAATGGGAAGAAATGCCATTATCGCTGATAGATCTGAAAGCAACTCAGCGCGCCGCGACCGAAAGGCAGGAAGAGCAACAAAAAGTGCTGCAAGAAGCTCAACAAGCAGCAAAAAGCAGCTACGCTATGCCTGAGAACACCGGCTATCAAATCGCTTCGGGCATCCGGCTTCCGCTCCAGGAGGGGGTCTACGCCTACACAGGTCTGCGGCTCATTACGATGATCCAATCCCAAGGCTCGGTCGTGCGCGACAGAAAGCGCGCTGCGCTCACCATCACACTGCCCAGCCCACTTCACAAAGGGCGCTCTCTGGTGGTTCTGCCAGGTAGCCAGGCAGCGGTACGGGTTATCTCCCGTGACCCCAGTTTCTACGCCCAGTTTGCGGATGGAGCCGGAGCCCGCATGGTCCTCCTCAAGCTAAAAACCAGCAAGGATAATCGCGTGGTGGAATCGGTCGAAGCACAGCACAACGGCGAGCTCAATGAATCCCGAGCGACGTTGCCGGTTGTGATCAAAAGGGTCTCGCCTTTGCTGTTTGAGATCAGGCCAGCCGAGCCTCTGACTTCCGGCGAATACGCCATCGGCGTAATTAACCAAAACAAGCTCGATCTCGAAGTCTGGGATTTTGGAATCGGTCCGCTCATCAGTAAACCCCCACAGTCCCATACCCACAGCAGAATTCTCCCAAGGATTCCATAGGCGCTACGGGCGGCCTCAAGCAGCAAGGCCTGGCGGCTGACCACAACCGCCAAACTACTATGCTAGAATCGCGTTATGCCTGACGACGACCTGGAGAAATTCCGCAAATTCATGATTGAGCAGCAAGCCCAATTTTGGGCCGACCTGCGAGCCTCCGAAGAGCGCCACCAGCGGCACGAGCGCGAGATGGCGGAGTTCCGCGCCCAGATGAAAGAGTTTGACGGGGAGATGAAAGAGTTCCGGAATGAGACGGAGAATCGGTTCCGCGCGCTGGTTGACGTGACGATGTCTCTCGCCCGGAACGCGGAGGAGTCGGACCGCCGTATCCGCGAGCTCAGCGAGGAGACGGACCGGCGCTTTCGTGAGACCGATTACAAACTCAACGCTTTGATTGATACGGTAGACAAGATGG
The DNA here is from genome assembly GCA_030040995.1 of Terriglobia bacterium. Lineage (GTDB taxonomy): Bacteria > Acidobacteriota > Terriglobia > UBA7540 > UBA7540 > JASHON01. The sequence continues at coordinate 27,992 of JASHOS010000069.1, forward strand.
TCAAGCGCAACGGCGCTTCATAAAAATGCCCACCCCCGCTCGGAAACGCCGCAGGCATTGCCCGCGGATGCCTTGAGCAACAACAAGGTGTTTAACCCGATCATGACAGGTGATCTCAGTCCGTTGACTTTGAGTTGCAGAGCCGTTCTCTTCGACATGGATGGTACGCTGGTTGATTCCACCTGTGTGGTTGAACGCGCGTGGGGCTGGTGGGCGAAACGACACGACATTCCGCTCGAGGCCGTACTCTCGTTCTCACATGGACGTCCAACGATCGCAACGATGGAGCACTTTTTGCCCGGGCGTGACCACGCTCTGGAGCTGGAGGAGATGGACCATTATGAGGACACTGCGCTCGAAGGCATTGTGGCTGTACCGGGCGCAATGCAAGTTGTGCGCGCGCTCCAGAAGCATCCGTGGGCAATCGTGACTTCCGCTTGGAGGACGGTTGCGCAGGCGCGCGTCGCAGCCGCCGGTTTGCCAATTCCGAAGGTCATTGTGCCTGCGGATGAAATCCGCAATGGTAAGCCAGACCCGGAAGGCTTCTTGCGTGGCGCCGAGCTTTTGGGAGTGCCACCAGAGGCGTGCCTGGTCTTCGAAGACACGTATCCGGGAATCGAGGCCGGAATGAAGGCCGGCATGCAGGTCGTGGCGACTCTGACCACTGTGCCTTTCAACCAATTGAGACATCGTCCGCTCATTCGAGATTTCCGCGACGTGGCGATCCGGCCGGAAGGCGACCTTTTGAAAGTTGTCATATCGTCCTACGCCTGACGACGACCTGGAAAGATTCCGCAAATAACCGAAGGTGATGTAGGGGGACGGCTTGCCGTCCCCTTGATCGGAGCCCCGAAAAATAACGAGGGTAGGGCAAGC
>JASHOS010000070.1 GCA_030040995.1 Terriglobia bacterium
AATACGGTGGCTACCTCCATACTGCCCTGACCTGAACGACATTGAGCGTACCTGGAGGCAACTCAAGGCCAGTCACGCCTCCAACTTCCTTTTCAACTCGCTTGACGAACTGGTCGAAAATGTACGCAAAGGAATCGAGGAATTGAACGCCCTGGTTGCCATTAATTAGTCGCACTATTTATTGTTTTTAACTTAGAGTTCCTTGAGCCGCCGGATGGCTGACTGAACGTGAGTGATGCCCGTAGTCGCCGGGCCGTAATCGCGCGGCTCGAGGAGAAATACCGTGTCCGTATCGAGCGTCCGAAGGGCATCAACCGCTTCCTTCCACTGAATGGCTCCCTCGAAGGGCAGCAGATGGTCGTCATCCTCTGAGCGGTTGTCGTGGAGATGAACCGCGGAGACATGATCCTTCAGCAACTCGAAGGCTGCCTGAACTCCCCCTGCCAGGTGAGCGTGTCCCGTATCGAAACAAATCCTCACATCCAGGCGTGTGTATTGGAGGAAGAAGATCAGCCGCTCCGGCGTGCTGAAGGCGTTGGGAATGTTTTCGATGAGGACTTCTACGCTGCGCTCTCTGGCGAAAAGCCGGAGGTGCTCAAGGGAGGTGAAGGCGGCATCGAGTTTTCGCAAGTCGTACTCCTCCCCAGGCAGGCCCAAGTGGAGAATGACGTAACGGAACGGGAGATGCTCGGCGATGTCAATAACCCGTTTGATTTCGTCCATGGAGTCGATGCGGAGGCGTTTTTCCGTGTAGGCGAGCGAAAGGGCCAGCCCTCCCGCTTTCTGCCCCCCAAAGCCCGAAAAAAGCGGCATGTGGACCGAGTGCAACTTCATCTCGTGGTCTGCGAACCACTCGGCAACGTCGCGTATCTGATGGACGTCTTGATAATCCAGATGCTCGCGGGCAGCGAAGATTTCGATGGTGCGAATCCCGGCGCTTCGAATTTGGTCCAGAATGTGGGATGACAACCGCCGGCTTTGAAACAAGTAAGTTGAGAGTCCGGGTTCCATCAGTAGCCGGCCGCCTGTCCGTGTCCGCGCGGGTCTGAGGCGCCGAAGCGCCAACCGGATTTCACGTCCACCTCGATAGCTTCGCATTCGCCGATGCTGCGTCGAAACGAGATGTTGTATCCAGCTTGTTGAAGTTTCTCCACAGTGTCGGCGGAAAATCCTTGCCGTTCGAGAAAGAGAGTATCAGGCGCCCATTGATCGTGAAAGCGAGGCTCGGCCACGGCACGCACTATATCCATTTTGTAAACGAGGGCGTCGAGCAGCACTTCGAGAACGGTGTTGATGATCGTTGGCCCGCCGGGTGATCCGAGCACCAGGCGGACACGGCCATTCTTGAGAACGATCGTGGGTGTCATCGCCGAAAGGGGGCGCTTATGAGGTCCAATAGCGTTGGCGCTGCTTTGAATCAACCCAAACATGTTCGGCGATCCGGGCTTGCTGGTAAAGTCGTCCATCTCGTCGTTCAGCAGAAAGCCGGCGCCCCTGACCGTGATTCCGCTGCCGTATCCGTTGTTCAGAGTGTAGGTATTCGAGACCGCGTCGCCATTCGCGTCCACCACGGAAAAGTGCGTGGTGTTCGAGGATTCGTATTCCCCGGGGCGCCCGGCGGCCACCGGGGCATCAGGTTTGGACCGCAGGATTTGCTCGCGAAGTGTGGCGGCATATTGTGGATTGATCATACCCTGAATAGGGACGCGGACGAAATCCGTATCGCCCATGTAGGCGGCGCGGTCGGCGAAAGCTCTCCGCATTGCCTCCACAATCAGGTGCATGGAATCGTAGGAATCCGGTGAGCCAAGGTTGAGTGGATCGAGAATATTCAGCATCTCGATCAGCACTGTGCCACCCGAGCTGGGCGGCGGGACGGAAAGGATTGTATAGCCGCGAAAGCTTCCCATCAGCGGTTTCCGCACCTTGGCCCGGTACTGGGCGAGATCGGCGAGGGCGATGATGCCCCCCAGCTTTGTTTCGGTCCGAACGATGTCGCGCGCAACATCTCCGCCGTAGAATGCGCCGGGGCCAAAGCGGGCAATTTCCCGGAGCGTTCGTGCCAGCTCGGGCTGTCTGAGGACCTCGCCAGGCTGATAGAAATTTCCGTCCCGGAGAAAGATGCGGCGCGAATCCGCAAATTTCGTAAGCAAGGATTGATGAGCGCGTAAGTCTTCGCTGAGCCAATAGCTGACAGGAAATCCGTTTTCGGCGAGCTGGATAGCGGGCGCCATCGTTCGTGCGAGGCTGAGCCTGCCATATTTCTGCTCGGCGAGCGCCAGCCCGGCGACGGTGCCGGGTACCCCCACGGAAAGGGCGCCGACGGTGCTCGCGCCGGGAATAACTTCTCCTTGCGCGTTCAGGTACATATTTCGCGTGGCGGCAGCAGGTGCTTCCTCGCGGTAGTCCACCACGGCCGCGCTACCGTCTGCCTTGCGGATCAGCATGAAGCCGCCCCCGCCAATGTTGCCGGCAAACGGATAAGTGACGGCCAGGGCAAAGCCGGTGGCGACTGCGGCGTCTACCGCGTTCCCGCCTTCCCGCAGCATCTCGACGCCCGCCGCGGAGGCGCGTGGTTCGCTTGAGACCACCATGCCGTGCCTCGCCGCAACCGGCTCGAGCGCCTCCATGCGTCGTCCTATGCCGCCCACGAGCAATGCGGCCATCACCACCACACGCAAGCGGCTGCTAAATCCAGCCGTGAATCCAGTACCAGAACAGCCCCGCCATCTCGTGCAACAGGTCCTCATTGATTTCGATTGCGCTCCAATTGGGTAGCAAGTCTCTGATTTTATACGATCCGTAGCTCGCGTAATCACAAGCGGCAGGCGTAACGGCGATGCCTGCTTTTCGAAAGCACAGCTCGGCGCGCAGCATCTGGATGGCGCTGGTGACCAGAACCACTTGGTGAACGCCCTTGGCACGAAGTATTTGCGCCGAGTATACGGCGTTCTCGTGAGTGGAGAGCGAGCGCTGCTCAAGCCAGATCATGGACTGCGGCACCCCGGCATTCTCCAGCACTTGTTGCATCACGGCCGCATCCGGCACCCCGTGGGGCTTACCTCTTGGCGGCCCGCCCGAGGCCAGTATGGGCAAGGCGTGCCAATCTTTGTAAAGCCGGGCGGCGTAGAGACACCGGGCGTAGGTGTCCCTCCCAGCATGATGCGTGTGCGTGGCCGGATCGGGGCTCTCCATCTCCCCGGAAATTACAACAATGGCTTGCCCATCGCCCGCCGGGAAAGCGCGTGGGGGAAAGAGGTCTTCGTAGGGGCGCAGAATCATTCGGGCCAAAGGAAGCCAGGAGAGCAGGAAGAGGCCGATGACGGCGAGGGAGAGCAGGACTGGCTTATGTCCGGCGGGACGCCGCCAATACCGATACGCCTCGAACGCGAAGACCAGGATCAGGATCGACAGAAGGGACTGGACGTAAGTCATGGCTCAGCGGGTCGCATAGGAATTCCGGCCATCGCTCATATTATATGCAGTTACGACAGGCCCGAAGGGCCGAAATATCATAGTCCAGCGTTAAACTACTTAAATGCTGTGCAAATTAAACAGAACGATTAAATTTGCAGGCCGATCCAAATAGGCTCCGACCTTATCTTCCCGACTGACGCGGACTCCCCACTTAGGGTTGCAGTGCTTCACTGAGCACGCGCCCGTCAAAAGGCAAGGGTGCGAGACCTAGCAGATGGGTAATGGTTGGGGCTATGTCGGTTTCACGAACGTGGCCAATACGTATACCTTTTCTGAAACCGTCACCCGACATGACGAGCAGAGGATACATCTGCGGGTATTGTGGCAAATAGCCGTGGTTGTATACGGGGCGTTTGAGTTTCTCAAGCTCAGTGGATTTTCCCGCCGAATCCAGCAAGTATGTACCGATGTCTGCGACAATCAGATACTGGCCTGGGACCCGGTTGCTATCCTCATATCGCGGTAGGTCCAGGGAGGGGTATTCTTCAGAGCTATAAATTCTCAGGATATGAGGATTCTTTTGCAGCCGCTTAAAAACCTGTTGCAGCTTAGGACCGTCCGCCGCTGGATTGAAATCGGGAAGGAGCCGCACAAAAGGTGTCCAGCCCTCTCCATAAATCTGAACTTTGCCGGTGAGTCCCGCGTCCGCAAAAAACGGCCGAAGATTCATGCCGTAGTAAACTGACGCGAAGCCGTGATCGGCCGTAATGACGAATGCCGTATGGGAATAGATGCCGGCTTCCTTGGCAGCCGCAACCATCTTGCCAATCAAGATATCTGAAAGACCGAGGGCAGCCTGTGCCATTGGGCTGGCCGGGCCGAATTTGTGTTCCTCATAATCGAGGCTTACTAAGTGCACGGTCAGCAGATTCGGCTTGTGTTTCTCAATGACCTCGCACGCTGCTAAAGTGCTGATATTGTCCACTGTTTCGTAAGATATCCCGCCGCTTACAACTTTGTTATCAAGCTCGACGGGGATGCCATCGGCACGCAACTCGTGAGTCCATTGGTTCTCAGCGACCTTGTGCTCTTTGCCGTTGGCCCGGAGCGTGAAATTGAAATCAATAGACGGGTCTTCGATTGTTTCCGGCCAAAGAATGGAAGCGGTGATCAGATGTTTTGCCTTCGCAGTATCAAAGATCGTTTTGACCAGGACAACCTTTGAATGAGGCAGACTGTTCGCCGGGTACCTTTTCCCTCCGGCGCGATCAAAAAGCTCGTCGCCCAAAACTCCATGTTTCAACGGCAGAACTCCCGTAACAATTGTGGTGTGTGAAGGACCTGTTTCGCTGGGGAAAACGGACTCGTTGCTCGCCGCCCATACGCTATTTCGAACCAGTGACCAGAGATTCGGTAGGGGGACGCTTGCGTTTTCAAGCAGGTAGGCCGCTCCTCCGTCAATCGTGATGAGGATCACATGCCGCGGTCCTGCCCTTGCGATGGCCGCGCAAGCATATATGGATAGAACCAAAATGGTGGACGTTGTTGCTTTCACGGAAGAAGCTTATCTCCAGCTCATTTTGCGCATGGATTAAAAGGGCACAACACGGCGAATCACAGAGGCGGGCGCTCGCTGTAACGGCATCCGGGCCATAGTGACGGAGCAACGAGCACGGCTAAAAGTGATACTTCAGCGCAAACTGGATATTTCGCGCACCCTGGGAGCTTATAATTTGCCCGAAATTGCCGTTGCCGAAGTCTCCCACGCTCACAGGTCCGGCGGGAACCGTTGTATTCGGGGCGTTCAAGATCGGTGTGTTTGTAAAGTTAATTGCTTCGACGCGGAATTCCAGGCTCTGGCGTTCGGTAATCCTGAATGTCTTCGATACACTGAGGTCGATAGTGCTGAGACCGGGGCCACGAACGGTACCCACACCGCAGTTCCCAAACGTTCCCAGGGATGGAGCAACATAAGAGTCAGGGTCGAACCACTGGTATCCTCCGGTCGGTGCATCCAATGTACCGAAAACCTTGCCTGGAGCGATGCAGTTGGCTCGCGGCTGCGGCGAATGAGTCTGAGAGCTGTCTTCAAAATTGGCAATTGTCAGGGGAAATCCCGTATGAAAACTCGGAATCGCGCTTACGCGCCAGTCGCCTGCCAAGGCATTGAGAAAACCGTTCCAATTTTTGCCCAATTGGTGACTGCGACCGAAAGGCAGATTGTAGATTACAAATCCGTTAAAGGCGTGCGTTGCGTCGAAAAAGCACGGCCCCCATTGCGATTCCCCATCGTAGGCGTTGGGCCAATATACATCAGGTGTCGAAACCTCACCGCCTGAACCGTAATAACCGACGGCGTTGGTCATGCACTTTGAATAGGTATAATCCGCCTCAAACTGAAGACCATTTCCGAGGCGCTTTTGAGAGGCCACTTGCAAGGCGTTATAGTTTCCGTTTGCGGTTGAAGACGTGAGCTTCGCCGAGCCGATTTCTTCTTGCAACGTTGGGTTGCCGCTCAGGTAAAAGCTCGGCGACACGGTCCCGTTGGAATTTAAAATTTCCTGGGATGCCCAAATCGGCACCACTAAATGGTTGTTTACCTCTCCAACGTACCCGGCTTGCAGCGTCATAGAGTTCCCGAGTTGATGCTCGACTGTGAGATTCCATTCATTGGATACGGCCGGCCGAACGTTTGGATCCCACAGGCGTAGCGAAGCCCCTATAAATTCCGTAGCGGGATCCGGAGCGCCAAAGACGGTATAACCCTGAGAAAGGGTAGATGGCGTTTCGCTAGGGGTGTAGGAGATATCGTGCGCTGTGGCAAAAGGCGGATTCAGCGTAAGCCGGAGATTGCTTCCCATTCCTTCCATAAAGGTGGACGTAGTGAAAGCCGCGCGAACCGCTGTGTCCTTCCATGGAGTCCAAGCTATGCCGATACGAGGTTGGTAATTCGCAAGCCCATTGTAGTCGTTGTATAGAGCCCTGCAGTTGCTATAGGGGCATCGCTGCCCAGCGAGATATTCCTGCCCGTTGACTAGCCCGAAGTTTGCCTGGCGGTTGTCTACTTCGACCAGCGGCGTGGTGTTCTCGTAACGCAAACCCATATTAAGAGTCAAGTCCTTCCTCACACGCCAATCATCTTCGAAGAATCCCGCGAGGATGGAGGAGCGCTGGCCCCAAGTGCCGCCGCTTATTCCTCCCTGAACTTGGCTGGGCAAACCAGCCATAAAATCTGCTTCAGCGGCGCCCGTGTACTGGCCAGAAAAGCAGAACTGGCCGGCTATTCCTTCATTGCCAGAATAGAAAATGTTGATCCGATCCCGGTAGACCTGGAATCCCATGTGCATCGTGTGAGTGCCCTTGGTAAGGACGACGGTGTCGCCTGCCTGAATGACGCTGTCAGACTGCGTTTCGGCCGTGTCGGAATTTCCGAACCCAACACTTTCGCTGCTCAGGTTGCCAGAAGTGAAATTGAATGCCGGAAGTATATTCGTTGGAACATCCGGTATACCCACGCTCTGAGCGCTAATCCCGCGACCTGTGACGTAGCCGGTGATGCCCGGGATATAGTTAACCCCGAAGCGAAGATCGTTTACGAGGGAAGGGCCTATAATGTGTGTGTAATCCAGAACTCCGCTGTGAACCTCATACTGTTCTGACGAGTTATAAAGCAGAGGTATGCTATTTGTGGTGGGGCTATTGACGCTCGCGTCCGAATAGCGTCCAAATACGTGATCCTTATCCGAAGCGTTCCAGTCTATTCTGACATCACCCTGGTCCTGGTCCGTATAGGAGTGAGTCGTATTGACGGCGTTGTTGACGAGGTTGCCGTTGGCCGGTTGAGGGTACAGAGACGACCTCATGATTGCCAGAGCGGGTGAGCTCAATAGACTGGCCGGAAGGACATTGTCAGGAATTGGAGTACTTGTTTCGGGGTAGTGGAGCTGGATTCCCTCGGAAAGAAGCTGAGAAAAGTCGCCGCTGCGCTCTGCAGGGGTAAGTACAGTGAATGGGCTGCTGGTTGCCGGCTGGTCGTAGCGCGATCCCTGATAGTCAGCAAAGAAGAACAGTTTGTTCCTGTCGATCGGGCCGCCCACCGCGCCTCCAAATTCATTCCAACGCAAAAGGGGAGTCGGCAAGTTATTCCAATCATTGGACCATGAATTCGCATTCAATGCATTGTTGCGGAAAAACTCAAAAGCGTCTCCGTGAAACTGATTCGTTCCTGCCTTAATACTCGCGCTGATGACTCCACCCATAAAGTTGCCATACTCGGCGGGCGCATCTTCGGTGATCATGCTAAATTCCTGGATCGCATCTACGCTGGGCGTATAGCCCACGTAATTTCCCTGGGGATAGTTGTTGTCAATTCCATCCAGCAGAAAATTATCATTTTGCTCGCGGTTCCCGTTGACGTAGGGACGTCCACTGTCTACAATCGATTCCGCGCCAGTGAACTCAGAGGGATCGGGTGTAATAGATCCGGGAGAAAGCAAGGTCAATTGAACGAAGTTTCTGGTCGCCAGAGGCAGCGCCTCATTAGTTTGCGCGTTGATGACCGTATTCAATTGAGTAGAACTCGCCTGTAGTAAAGGTTGAGCTGCTGTGACCGTGATCGACTCCTTCACCGTGCTCACCCGTAATTGGAAATCCAACCGGGCCGTCTGGTTTAAGACAAGTAAAATGCCCAGCCGCTGGACTGTCTCAAAACCTTGCTCCTGCACCCTCACGTTATATGTGCCCGCCGGTAGCCGTGGCAAGTTGTAGACGCCATCCGTGTTGGTCTCGGTTGGCCACACGGCGCCGCGCTGAGTGTCGGTAGCAGTTACTTTCGCATTGGGGACGGGAGCACCCGATGAATCCGTAACTTTACCCGTGATGGCCGCAGTAATCTGCTGGGCCCAGCCCGGTGGTGAAACAAAGACTATGAGAGCAACAAGAGCCAGAACTTTGACCCCGCCAGTGATAAACCTGAGCTTCATGGAGAACTCCTTTTCAGACCAGCCGCTTCCCCCTTTTTTAGCCGCAACAAGAAGAGTAACGGCCCCGTGTTACATCTGGGTCAAAACACGGTAAACGTAATGTTGTAGTTATCTCGGAAGCGATTAAGGACGGAATCGCGCACCCAATGGGCGAAAAATGGGTGCAAGAGGCGTGTCTGCTGCACTCAACCTGGTGCGCGTGTTTCTTGGCTGGACGTAGGTTATGGCTCAACGGGTGGCATGTTCCAGCCCCTTTTCGGGGCCGGAAGTGCAGCGCTGCGCGGCATGGCCAGCGTCATCACACGGGAGCTTCGCTGGCGTGAGGCGGCTGAGGCTCGCCAGCTTCCGGCGGGATATTACCGATGCTCACTCGCACGGGCTCCTTGATTCCAAGTGTTGGAGAGAAATTCCAGATACGCTCGATCAAGCTCTGGGTAACCTCCTGTCCTCGGGCAATAAGGAGCAGGCCGCGGGCGGACTTGACGTCTTGGGCGAACACCATGCCGGGTCTCACCTCGCGAAGCGGTATTTCCTTCATTTGCGCCGGATGGCCGGAGTTTCCGCGAATCTCCGCCAGCGCCTTCAGGATGACCGGGTCGTACCATCCTGCGCGACTCGACAGAATGTCAAATGCTATTCCGGCTGAATTCCCTTGAGTCTCCAAGACGTCAAGATCGAAGATTACCTTGAGCGCCCGCGCCCCCCAGGGGAGCTCTTCGCCGCGGACTGCGTCCTGGGGAGATCCCCCGCCATCGTACTGCTTGTGCTGGTAGAGCAAGATTTTTCGAACCGGTTCGAGCCGGGGAATATTGCCCAGAAGCTCTTCCGTAAGAGCAGGCAGGCGATCGATCATGGCCTGTTCGGCTTCGTTCACCGCCAGACCATGATAGAGTTTCTCGACCAAGTCGAGAGGAAGAGCCACGCAAGCCATTTGGGACAGCATTGCCGCAACCTCGACAGGCCACCGCTCGGATACATTGCAGCGCAAAGCGAGCTCCTCGATCGATTGCCGGGCCCTTGCTCCGCGACCAAAGGCGGCGGGGCTTACGAGCGCCAAAACGCCGGCCAACGCCTTCACGCTTCCCTGGAGTGTCTGCTCCAGCAAGACTCGCTCGGCGGTGATGAGCCGGTGCTGCTCGGTGGCAGCGTCCAGGGCGTCCTTAAACCTCGGAAGAGGACAGGGCTTCGTAATGAAGCGGAAGATCGCTCCCTGATTAACCGCTTCAATGGCATCGTCGAAGTCCCCGCTACCGCTGAAGAGCATCCGGACCGCGTCCGGTGCCATCTGGCGGGCGTGCCGCAGAAAAGTGACGCCGTCCATTCCAGGCATTCTGAGATCCGAAACGATAACCGAGAAGACGGGCTCACTCCGCATCAGTTCAACGGCAGATCTTCCTCCAGGTGCGGTGACGACCGTGTAGGAGTGGCGCAACCCCCGCACCATAGCCTCCAGGAGGTTCAATTCATCGTCCACCAATAAAACGCGGGGCAACCCGTTATCCGTCATTCCTTGCACCTGTCAAATCCCGGTAAATCCCCTGTGCTGTCGCTCGCCACTCGGCGAGCTGGGACGAGACGCCCAGGGAATCGAGATAACCCCCGTCGAACGAGGGCTGAACCAAATCTTCCCTGCCAGATGGCGAAGGCGTGCATTCGAGGGCCAGAATATTGGCGACGTAGACAGCCGACAGGGCGTCGAATCCTTGCTCCGGGACTCGTGTGGGAGCGTGATGGTGAGCCACCGCCTCCACCACCGGCCACGGCAATCCCCACAACCCCAGGAGATAGGCGCCAATCTCGGCGTGCGTAACTCCTATGAGTTCCTGCTCAACTTCATAGAGGGGACGCCCTTGCTCGCGCGCCACCGCCAGAACTCGGGCGAGGTGGGCGGGCATTTTCGCCGCCAGCACCAGCTTGCCCACGTCGTGCAGGAGCGCGGCAAGCGAGGTTACACCCTTCAGATGCTTGGGTGTGGGAAGCGCATCGGCAGTTTTAGCTGTCAGATAAGCATGGCTCTGGAACCGTTCGACCGAAAATCCCTGCATCATTCCCGCATCTTCGAAGGACCGGAAAACGCCAATCGACAACATCAGGCTCTGGAGAACGTCAACGCCGAGGTAACTCACTGCCGCTCGCACGTTCGTCACCTCCCGGGAAAGTCCGAAAAACGCGGAATTGACGAGCTGGAGAAGCTTAGCGGCTATGGCGACGTCCTGTTCCACGATCTTCGCGACACGATCCAGGGATACATCCGAGTCTCCCAAGGCTTTCGTAAGCTCGAGGTAGGTGCGGGGCAAAGCGGGAAGTTCCCGCACCGCGCCAATCGTACGGCAAAGCGATTGGTCGCTGAGCACCAGTTTCAGGTTACAGGCTCGTTCAATCGCCACACGCAGTGCGTCGGGGTCGCACGGTTTTCCCAGGAACTGATGGGCGACGGGAACGGCTCTATAGGCCCCATTCAAGTCCGAATGGCCGGATAATATGAATCGAATCACTTCCGGATAGCGCTCGCGGATGCAGCCGAGCAAAGCTGCCCCGTCCATGCCCGGCATGCGCATATCCGAAACAACCACGTCAAACGGGGCGGCGTCCAACATTGCCAGCGCGGCTTCGCCGCCCTGAGCGAAGGCTACTTCCCAACGGTCGCGCTGCGAGCGCAGCATGCGCTGAAGACCCTGAAGGACGTTTGGATCATCGTCAACGAATAGTATTCTTCTCATCGGACACCCTTGGTTCACCCGCGGGCACGCCCTGGATGGGTAAGCTGATGTAGAAGGTGGTTCCGCGCCCTACGTGGCTTTCAAAGGTCAGGGATCCGCCATGTTTTTCCACTACGATAGACCGCGAGATTGCCAGGCCCTGGCCGGATCCCTGTCCCACCGCCTTCGTGGTGAAAAAAGGATCGAAGATACGGTCGCGAATCTTTTCCGGAATGCCACAACCGGTGTCGCTGATGGCAACCACCACACGATCGTTCTCGCAGAAGGTTCTCACTCGGATCACTCCCCGCTGGTTGGTCCCTTTTACAGATTCACCGATGGCATGAGCGGCGTTGACAAGCAGGTTGAGGAAGACTTGGTTCAGGTCTTCCGGGTTGCAGAAAACGGGCGGCAGCTCGCCAAATTCTGTTTCCACCTCGGCCACATATTTGATTTCGTTGCGGGCAACGATCAGCGTGCTGGCAAGCGCTTTATTCAGGTCCGCGGCTGTCTTCTGTCCCTGGCTGGGGTGCGCGAAGTCCTTCATGGCGCGGACGATGGTGGCCACCCGGTCAACGCCGTCGAGCGTTTGACGCAAAGCCTTGGGAATCTCCTCGCGGAGATAATCGGCTTCCTCGATCTCTTCGGCCTGGCGCGCGCTTTCGATCAGGCTGCGATGGATCGGCCCGTAAAGCGCGGCCCGATACAGATCTCGATACTTGGAAAGCAGTCTTTGAAGCGCCGCAAAGGCCTCTTGAAGAAAGCGCACGTTATCACCCACAAACTGGATGGGCGTGTTGATCTCGTGCGCAATTCCCGCTGCCAATCCGCCTACCGCTTCAAGTTTCTGGGCGTGGCGAAGGTCAACCTCCAGTCTCTTGCGTTCCGTCACATCTTGCGCCACCACTAGGGCCGCCTTCTGCCCGCCAAACTCGAGTGTGTGCGAGTCGACCTCAACTTCAACCACATGGCCTGATTTCGTCCGGTGCCGCTGGTGCCGGGCAGAATGGCGGAGTCCGCCGGACTCCGCGAAATGATCCTTCGTTTCCGTGCCTTCGCGGGGTGCTTCAATGTCTGCAATGGTCATCCGGCAAAACTCGCTGTGGCTATAGCCGTATAGAGAAACGGCGGCATCGTTCACTTCGAGAAAACCCAGCGTCTCTGAGTCGTAGACCCATACGGGATGAGGAATCACCCGGAAAAGAAGCCGGAAGCGCTCCTCGCTTCTTCGCAGCGCTTCTCCCGCTTGTTTCCATTCGGTAACGTCTTTTGCAATGCCGGCAATCCGCTTAATCTGGCCGGCTCCGTCGCGGATCGGAAATGCCCGGTCCCGCACCCAACGAACCGATCCGTCCGGCCGCACGATCCTGTACTCATCGTCCACCTGCTCGCCTTGAAGCTGTTTTCGTCTCAATCGAAATACCCTCTCCCGGTCCTCGCTATACACAGCTTCCTGCCAGGAGGAGGGCTGGCGGTATAAATCTTCACACTTGCGCCCCCATACTTCTTCATAAGCAGGGTTCACGTAAAGAACATCAGCGGAAGCGGCATCAGCCATCCAGAACACTTCATGCACGCTCTCCGCGAATTCACGGAACGGTTCAGTTGAGTCTAGAAGGCGAAGCCGTTGCTCTTCCAATTTCCGCCGTGCGTCTTCATCTTCTTCGTTAT
>JASHOS010000071.1 GCA_030040995.1 Terriglobia bacterium
CATATTCGGGTCCACTCGTGGGAGGAACTCCGCGACCGCATCCGGAAAGGCATCGAGGAGATAAACGCCGATCCGGTGGTTCATCGGTGGAAGACATTCGAGGCGCTCACCGCCCTCACTCGATAATAGGATATAGTTCAATGAAACGTTATACTAGTGGGAGGAGACCGGGCTCGCGTGAAACGGCGCCCAGTTTGGCAGCCCCTGTCTCCCGCCTTCGTTTAGAGGCTTCATCGGGCATATGTGAAGTGTCTTGCGCTGGCGGCGTTCAGGAGAAAGAGACGCTCCAAGTGCAATGAGAGAGCAAGACATGATGAACCCTAATACAACCCGCTCCAGCAAGAAGCTGGTCACGCTCATTCCCGGCGATGGGATTGGACCCGAAGTATCGGGCGCGGCGCGCCGGATCATCGAGGCGACCGGTGCGGCCATCGAGTGGGACGAGCACGAAGCGGGCGCGAATGTCTTCAAGAGAGGTCTGCCCTCCGGCGTCCCGGCAGACACCATCGCGTCTATCCGCAAAACCCGTGTCGTCCTCAAGGGGCCGCTCGAGACGCCGGTGGGGTATGGCGAGAAGAGCGCCAACGTCACGCTCCGCAAGCTCTTCGAGACGTACGGCAACATCCGTCCCGTGCGGGAAATGCCGGGCGTGCCAACCCCGTACAGCGGGCGTGGAGTCGATCTGGTCGTCGTCAGGGAGAATATCGAGGACCTTTATGCGGGTATCGAATACCTGCAGACTCCAGGCGTTGCGGAAGGGCTCAAACTGATTTCGCGGAAGGGCTGCGAAAAAGTTGTCCGGCTGGCGTTCGAGTTCGCACGATCCGAAGGCCGCCGGCGCGTCCACTGCGCTACCAAAGCCAATATCATGAAGCTCACCGAAGGCCTGATGAAGCGCACCTTCGAAGAGGTTTCGAAAGAATACCCCGATATCGAGGCAGCCCACATTATCATTGATAACTGCGCCCACCAACTCGTAAAAAAACCCGAGCAGTTCGACGTGATTGTCACCACAAACATGAATGGTGACATTATCAGCGACCTTTCTTCCGCGCTGATTGGAGGGTTGGGGTTCGCGCCTTCCGCTAATATAGGCAACGAAGTCGCCATTTTCGAGGCGGTTCACGGTTCGGCGCCGAAGTATGCCGGCAAGAACGTCATCAATCCAACCGCATTAATTCTTACGTCAGTTATGATGCTTCGCCATCTGGGCGAATTTGAGGCCGCAGACGCCATCGAGCATGCAGTGCTTGTCACACTTGAGGACGGAAAGGCGCGCACCGGTGATGTGGCAGGGTACGAACGCGGCGTCTCAACCACGGCTTACACGGATGCCGTCATCTCGAATCTTGGACGCAAGCCGGCGCGCTGGCCCGTCCGTGAACACAAGCCCATCCTACTCCCCCATGTTCCGGAACGCCCCGATCTCGTGGTTCCCATCTCCCGCAAGGTGGTGGGCGTGGACGTGTTCGTTGAGTCTTCCCAAAACCCCGATCAGCTCGGTCCCAGCCTCGAAAAGCTGGCGGCGGCCACCCCATTCAAGCTTAAGCTTATCTCAAACCGAGGCACTAAAGTGTACCCTCCCGTGGACGCCATTACGGACTGCGTCGATCATCACCGCTGCCGGTTCATCCTGAAGAACGGCGCCGGCAGCGTCACGGATAGCCAATTGATCGACTTGGTCCAGCGCATCGGATCGGAGCACGGATGGGTCCATTTGGAGAAGCTTTTGGAGATTGATGGCAACCCGGGATACACAAGAGACCAGGGCGAAGACTAAGCTCATGACCTCGGCTGCCAAGCCGCTCGTTGGAATTATCATGGGATCGCAGTCGGACTGGGAAACCATGGCCGACTCCGCGGCCATCTTGAAGGAACTCGGAATCCCCCATGAAATACGGGTTATTTCTGCCCATCGCACGCCAGACGCTATGTTTGATTACGCAGCTTCTGCAGAAGAACGCGGCCTGGAGGTGATTATCGCGGGAGCGGGAGGCGCAGCCCACCTGCCCGGAATGACGGCGGCAAAAACCGTCGTGCCCGTTCTTGGAGTTCCCGTTGAATCGCGCACTCTCCATGGTTTTGATTCTCTTCTGTCGATCGCGCAGATGCCCGCGGGCGTTCCGGTGGGCGCGCTCGCCGTTGGCAAACCGGGCGCCAGGAACGCGGCGCTTCTTGCGGCTGCGATTCTTGGGGTGAAACACCGCGAGTTCCGCGAGGCGCTCCGCCATTACCGGCAAAGCCAAACGCGCGCCGTTCTTGAGAACCCCGATCCCCGCGAGACATGAAGATAGGCGTCTTAGGCGGTGGGCAACTCGGCCGTATGATGGCGCTGGCGGCTTATCCGTTGGGGTTGCGTCTTCGCTTCCTTGACAGAGCCGAGGACGCTTCCGCGGGCCAAGTCGCTGAATGTGTAACGGCGAGTTTTGAAGACCAAGAAGCGTTGCGGAGTTTCGCGGCGACGCTGGACGTGGTAACTTACGAATTCGAAAACGTCCCTGCGAGCACAGCCCATTTTCTGTCGGGCCTCGTCAAACGATTCATGCCGCCGCCGCGGGCGCTTGAAATCGCCCAGGACCGCCTGACGCAAAAGACGCTCTTCGGGAAAGTAGGCGTTCCCACAGCTCAGTTCGCTTCGGCCAGCACCGCCGCGGAGTTGGAAGCGGCAATCGAAACCACCGGGTTGCCCGCCGTGCTCAAAACACGCCGCTGGGGCTACGACGGCAAGGGGCAAGCTGCAGTTAGCCACGCCCGCCAGACAGCCCAAGCATGGGTAAGCCTCGGCAATTCGCCGCTTATCGTTGAAAGCTTTGTCCGGTTCGATCGCGAACTCTCTCTGATTTCCGTACGGAGTACGACGGGAGACACAGCCTTTTATCCCCTCACCGAAAACCATCACCAGGACGGCATTCTACGCCTTTCGCTCGCCCCGGCTGCCGGAATTCCCACCCAGGTGCAAGCCACGGCGGAACTTTACGCGCAGAAGCTTCTTCAGGAGCTTGATTACGCAGGAATCCTCACGATCGAATTCTTTTACCGTGACGGAGTGCTTTTGGCCAACGAGATGGCTACGCGGGTTCACAACTCCGGCCATTGGACGATTGAAGGCGCTGAAACCAGCCAGTTTGAAAATCACCTGCGAGCCGTCTGCGGGTTTCCTCTTGGCGCGACTTCGCCGCGAGGGTATTCGGGCATGGTCAATTTCATAGGTACCACGCCCGGCGTGACTTCTCTTTTGGCGATACCCGGCCTTCACCTTCATCTTTACGGAAAATCACCGCGCCTTGGGCGCAAACTTGGTCACGCCACGATTTCCGCCGCCTCGCCCGAATTGCTCGCTGCGCGCCTCAATCCCCTTTGCAGCCTCGCCGATTGCGACATGCGCGCCCCCGTGCCTGCCAGCCGTGGAGGCCCGTAGGGGTACGGATTGCCGTACCCTTTACGACCGGTGACGGAGAGAGGGCACGGCAAGCCGTACCCCTACCGCGCCTTCGCGCTCGTAGAAGATGGGCTTAGGCCAGGGCTTGGCCGTTCCGGAGGGTGGTGACATCACACGAAGATTGCGGGCTCGTGGCGTGTCGACACGCCACGAGCCCGTTGGAGGTAGAGCAAACTGGGAGCAGGAGCACACGGCAGATTAGGCCCGGAAGCTCTATTCCGGGCCGTCTGCGCTAGGTTTGCGACCAAAACGGTTACGGCGGAATTGCTCTCGTGTTGACCCATGCCATTTCTTGATGCGGAAAAGGAAGGCAGCGCCAAGCAGTCCGGTGCCGAGCAAAACCATCGAAGCTGGCTCAGGTACTGTACTGCCAGCGACTAAATCGCTGCTGGCGGTAAAGCTGCCTATGAATGAGTCCGTTGTGAATGTTTCATGAGCATCGGGAATGTTATAAACTGTAGTCGATCCTAATCCTACAAGCCTTAAGTCAACTTTATTGGCGCCGACAGTTAGCGCGTCGCTGCCACTGAACGACCATGTACCGCCTGAGTCGAGGCCGCTGAAGTCGATCGAATCAGCCCAAGCTTGCGC
The DNA here is from genome assembly GCA_030040995.1 of Terriglobia bacterium. GTDB lineage: Bacteria > Acidobacteriota > Terriglobia > UBA7540 > UBA7540 > JASHON01. Next base: position 4,031 of record JASHOS010000071.1, read on the forward strand.
CGTCATAGCCAAACTGAAAAGGGCTAAAAGAAAAAGAAACAGGTACTTTTTGCGAAGTATCAGAGGCTTTCTCCCTTTTTCCTCAACTAAACCATAATCATTTTCATCCGTGGGGACGGCGCCAGCAATTCGGCGTATTCCCTAACACCGTTGGAAAAATACCTGATCCTTCCCGGCCATTTACGATTTGGTAATAGGTCAAGTCCGCCAAAGCGCTACGTTTGAAAAGATAGGGCTTCTTTGTCCTGGCGAGAGGATTGCCTGGAACCAGAAGCGTGACGCCGTCATCACAAACAATGTGGTTCTTAAGTCTTACGGCACGAACGAGTCATGTGCCTGCACAGGCAATTGCGAATTTGCCCCGGAGCGAATCGAGCCAATCGTCTGCCGCGCAACAACTCAGGGACCGGAGGAAGCTTATTAATGAGTGACGTCCTGCCGCATGGGGCCATCGAAAGCCGCCACTGGGCGCCGACCTCTTCGGCGCTGTGCCTTTTGCTCGCCCTCTTCTTTTCGATTTCCAAGATTGCCCGTGGTCAGAACGTTCTGACCTATCACAACGATAACACCCGGAGTGGCGAATATCTTCAGGAGAGATTGTTAAGCCCCGCCAGCGTCAACAGGAATTCCTTCGGCAAGCTTTTTGTCATACAAGTTGACGGCAAAATCGATGCTGAGCCGCTTTACATGCGGCACATTTCTATTCCGGGCCAGGGTATACACAACGTGCTCTTTGTTGCCACGGAAAACGACAGCGTCTACGCCTTCGACGCGGCAAGTGGCGCGACACTCTGGCATGCGCGGCTGCTTGAGGCGGGAGAAACGCCCTCCGACGCTCGCGATTGTTCGCAGGTGGTCCCCATCATCGGCATTACTTCCACGCCCGTTATTGATCCGGCGCGCGGCCCGCACGGCACGATATTCGTCGTGGCTATGAGCAAGAATCAACACGGGCGCTACTTTCAGCGCCTCCACGCTCTGGACCTCACAACGGGCAAAGAGGAATTCGGCGGTCCGGTTGACGTTCACGCTGAATATCCGGGGACAGGCGCGGGCAGCCGGGACGGCAAAGTGCTTTTTGATCCGAAGCAATACGAAGAGCGGGCGAGCCTGCTCCTGTTGAATCACATCGTTTATACGGCGTGGGCCTCGCATTGTGATAACGGTCCTTATACGGGCTGGGTGATTGGATATAACGAGCGCAATTTACATCAGAGCAGCGTCCTCGATTTTACGCCGAACGGAACCATGGGCTCGGTTTGGCAAAGCGGCGCCGGCACGGCAGCAGGCCCACGCGGCAACATTTACTTCCTGGCTGCGAATGGCACTTTCGATACGACGGTGAACGCAGCAGGGTTTCCTGTGCGTGGCGATTTCGGGAACGCCTTCATGAAGCTTTCGACGGCGGGCAGCGCCCTCAAGGTTGCAGACTATTTTGCCATGTACAACGTGACACACGAGAACGATACCGACGAGGATTTGGGCTCGGGGGGCGCGCTCGTGCTGCCCCCTATGACCGATGCCGCGGGGCGCCTAAGGTACTTGGCAGTGGGCGCGGGCAAAGACAGGAACATCTACTTAGTGGACCGTAACGACCTCGGTAAGTTCGATCCCCATAAAAACAATGTCTACCAGGAACTGGCGAGAGCGCTTGGCGGCCGCGAATTCGCGATGCCCGCGTACTTTGACGGAAAGCTTTACTACGGCGCCGTGAATGACCACCTTCGCGAATTCCAGTTCCGGCATGCCAGGCTGCTGCCCAATCCGGTCTCCTTGACACCCGAAGAGTTTGTCTACCCCGGAACCACTCCTAGCGTTTCCGCAGACGGAAGTGCAAATGGCATTGTGTGGGCGGCGGAGAACGGCGATCCCGCCGTGCTGCACGCTTACGATGCCAACAACCTCTCCCACGAACTTTACAACAGCAATCAGGCAGGCTCCCGCGACCATTTCGGGGAAGGCAACAAGTTCATCACGCCCATGATCGCAGACGGAAGAGTGTACGTAGGCACTACCAACGGCATTGGTGTTTTCGGATTGCTTTCAGAGGCGAGGAAGCCACACCAATAATTCACAATCGAGGAGAGGCCCATGTCCGCGTTTAGCGGGCGGCGGCGTTAGCGGCCATTTCGCTTTTTCCCGCGACTTTGAGCAGGACGGGGGGCGAGGCGTGGTCTGTGGACGAGTTGGATTCGACCGTGCCCACGACGTATATGGGCTGCGTAACCGGCTGCGCCCAGCTTTCGGCGGTAAGCGTGAAGGTGTGGCTGGACTCACCCGAGTGAACGAGGACACCATTGAGGCCCACATTGACGACTCTTACTCCGGGAGGGAGATTCTCAATTTCGCACGGGACTCTCCCTTTGAACCCATTTTGGCGCGCGACGTGGATGGTGACGGTTGCTGTCTGCCCGGGTGCAAGAGTCACTTCTCGCGGCTGTGCGGCGACGAACACATCGGGCGGAGGCATGAGAGCAGCAACGCGGAGAGGCGCTTCAGGATCCGCGATGCGGATAATCTGCCGGCCGCCGATCCACGCGCGCCCTTCGACCTTGAACGGCGCAGCAAGCGCCCAAGCAGGCGCTTGGGGTGAGGCCGCAAGAATCACGGTAGCAGAATCCTGACCGGCAGGAATGCTCGCGGGCGCAGCCGTGATGCCGGCCGGCAGGCCCAGAAACCGGATCTCGATCGGGCCCTGGTACCCCAACATGCGATTGGCAGTCACTTCTACCGGGATTCGCCCGGCGCGCGGCACGTTGGGATTGTCCGGCGAAGCTGCTAGCGTAAAATCCGGAGCGGCGTTGCGCAGGATGAGTTGATAGCCGAAATCGGGTCCCTGAAGCCCGCGCACATCCTTGATATGAAGCAGATACTGCCCGTCGCGAGGCGCAACAAAGTCCAGCCGTGAGTCCGCGCCATAGCCCGGCCCGCCGTCGTCGTTGCGATAGTTAAGGCGAAACACGGGGAGACCATTCGGAGGAAACTTCGCATCCACCGGCAGGATTTCGGCGCGATAAACAGGCTCCGTAATGTAATGCGCCTCAGGCGACGTGCCGAGCAGCGCGACGCGTAAATCGCCAAAACCCTTAAGCAAAATATCCTCATCAGGCTGGTCGGAGATAAACTGGATTTGGTCGAGCTCTTCACCTACCATCAGGTAATCATTCTCATGGAAGCCGGTGCGAGAAAGCAGCCGGTAGCCGCGACTGCGGGAGTCGCGGTCCGAAAGCGTCAGCGACGTTTCATTGAGGCAGCGCACCAGCGCGCGAGGGACAGGACGTCCTTGGCTATCCAAAACCTCGATCACGGAATCGAGCGGCGAACCCAGGCGGTTTGCAGCTACTTCAATCGTCAGTTTCTGGCCCTGCCGCGCCGTGAAGCGGAAGTAGTCTTCATCCGGCGAGGCATCATTCCCCGATTTATAAATTCTGCCATTGACCACAACCGGGACTGGGATTGATTGGGCTTGAGCGGGAGTGTCGTTGGGCTCAGCTTCCGTAACCTCCGGCTCGTTGGTAACGGCGAGGTTGACCGTGTTCGAAAGCTCGCCGCCCGGCGTCGTGATACGCAGAGGCAGAACCGTCCAACCGTCAGCCACCGGCGGCGGGTTGACGCGCACTTCATGAATCCCGCCCAGGTTTACGCCTTGCACGCGCACGTCCGCTGCTATCTTCCCGGCCTCCACCCCCAGTGGAAAGACGCTCGTGATGTAAGGTAAAGCGCCAGCGTAGAGCCGGTAATAGCGGTCTTTCCCGCCCTTTTCTTCCTGATCAGCAATCGTGACAGTGTACTCACCCGCAGCAGGAAGCCGCGAGATGAGCACGGCGTCAGGGTGGTCGGAGAACTTACCGGCCTGCGCAAGCTTGCGGCTGGACGAATCCTGAAGGGTCAGAACGGAGCGAAGCGTTGAGCCCAATTGCGAAGCGACAACCCGAAAGACCACGTCTTCGCCGGCGCGCCCAGCGAACTCATAGGCGTTGACTTTACCAGGCGCAGCAATCGTGCCTACCAGCGTCGCCGGCAGCAATACGGCCTGCGCCGACGCTTTGGAGTCCTTCGTCTGGATCTCCGGCAGGCTGCCCACATCGAAAGCCATCATGTTGGATGTTCCGAGCGGCGACTGAATGCGAAACCAGTGAATGCCCGGTGTCACGGAAGCCGACGCAGTCACGGTGATTTGTGCTCGCTGCTTTTTACCTCGTGGAACCTCGGCGCTCAAATCAACGTTGATCCTTATCTTTTGGGCTTGCTCAGCGACGTCCACGACGGAAAGAAGCCGCGCGTGAAGGCCCGGAGCGTCGAAAAGGAAGGCTCGCGCGCCTGCCAGATTACGCCCGTCGAGCACAAACGTTTGGCTTGTGCCACGCCGGATGCCGACGGGCCAAAGGGTTGAAATTGTGGGCGGGATCTGGGGAGTCTGCGAGCCCGCGAGCTCTGCCGGCTGTTCCGGAAGAACAGTGGAGGGCGCCTGCGAGTTGACGCGCGCCGGAATCGCCGCACCGAGTATGCATGCCAGCACCAACGGGCGGATCCAGAGTTTGGCGTTCATGGCAGATTGCCTTTCTCGACCGTTGCTTTGCGAGAGGAAAAATCCACGGCGAGAAAAATCGTTCGCCGTAGCTACCCCCGCTTGGTTGCGTACAGAAGCGTAACTTTGGCTGTATCAAGGCACGACTGAAGTTGTGCCCTGTTCCGAAAATCCCTCACTCGACTCGCGCCGGCCGCTCGCCACCCTCTCCCGCAAGCGGGAGAGGGAACGGTGGTTGGGGTTCTTCTCATGCTTCGCAGGTGTCGCGAAACGACGTGACGACTGATGCCACCCGCTATAACGCCAATTGACGCAGGCTACTACTACTTTCGGCGCGCTGCCAACTCGCTGGCCGCGGCTTGAGCTTGCGCGGTTTCCTGGGGCGGGACGTAAGGCTTGAATGCAACAATCGGTCCCAGCAACTGCTTGAGCGAGCTCATTCGGTAGATGCTTAGCGTGCCGTCAAATCGCCCTGCCACTAACCATTTTCCGTCCGGGCTGAGCGTCATCGCGTCCACCCAGTCGGACTGCCGGGGGATGATTCCAATCGGGTCAAGCGTCGAAGCGTCGCGAATCCGGATCGATCCGTCTGCCGAGCTCGTAATGATCTCCTTCCCGTCCGGCGACCACACGATCTGCAAAATGCTATCTTCGTCGGCAATCAGCGACTGCGCCAGGTTGCCCGCGGTTTGCGTCAAATTCCAAATGTAAATGTATTTGTCATAGCCGGCAGCGGCGATCTGTTTACCCGATGGCGAAAACGCGATGCTGCTAATGCCGTCGATCGGATCGCTCAGCGTATAGAGCCGCTCTCCCGTAGCCACGTCCCAGATCTTCACGCTATCGTCCTGAGAGCCCGACGCCAGCCACTTGCCATCCGGGCTGAAGGCAACGGCAAACACCGCGTCAATGTGGTCTTTCAACGTGCGGAGAACCTTTCCCGACGCCGGATCCCATAGCTTGATCGTCTTATCGTAGCTTCCGGAAGCGAGCAGTTTGCCATCCGGGCTGAAGGCGACGGAGTAAATGCAATCGTTGTGACCACGCATCGTGCGAACCAGCTTTTCCGTCCGCGCATCCCACAGCTCGATTTCACCCCATCGCTGGCACAGGCCGCCGCCAGCCGCCAGCCATTTCCCGTCCGCACTGAATGCTAACGAACGTACCATTCCCGCCGCACCATCAAGCTTCTCCAGCACCTTGCCCGTAACCGGATTGAGAACTCGGACTTCTTTGTAACCGCCAATCGCCAACGTCTTTCCGTCCGACGAAAAGGCGGCCGAACCCACCGGGGAAACTTCGCGGAAGCGTGGCTTGATATCGGGAATATTGAGTTTAGGCTGAAGGGTTGCTGCCTCGCCGGGTGCCGGGCCTTTGGCGCCGGCATCGATCCAACTTTTGATTACGCTAATTTCAGCCGGGGAAAGAGGATTGCCGCCAAAAGGCATGCGCGGTTGAATGTTCCCCTCTACCATCATCACCAGGCGGCTCTTGGCGCTGCTTCCGGGAACAATTTCGGCGCCATGTTCGCCTCCCTTCATCAGCGTGAGGTAGGAAGCCATAACAAATCCACCCATCTTCGCCGTGCTGCTATGGCAGGCAAAGCACTTCTGCTGCAGGATGCCAACCACAGCCTGGTATGAGCCGGAGCCTGAAGCTGAACCTGACACCTGCGGCTTCTCCACTCCTGAAGCAGGAGGCTGGGAAGCAAACCTCGCTGGTAGCAGAACGAGCCCGGCTACCCCCGCAAGGGCAACTAGCGATAACAAGCGACTTGGAGCCTGTAACTTCAAATTCCTGATCTGAGCGGGGTAGTGCAAACTTCGTGCTTTTCGAAGTCTGCGGTTTTTCTTTCGGGGCTCGCGGACAAACCACAGAGTTTCCAAAGAAAGGAAACCCTGCGCTACTCGCACAGCGCCGACAGCCACGAATCACTAATCACTGCCGTTGTCAGTGGTCAAACATAAAAGGCTGGCTCGTCAGTATTGCCCAGGCAAGGTCGGACAGCGCCGCACGGCGCGGGTTCATTGCCCCCTTTACCTTCACCCCTTCTGCTGTCCGCAAATGTCCGGTGAGAGCGATAAGCTCTCGATCCGTGGGATAACGACCGAAAGCAGCGAGATAGAGATATGTGACGATTTGCGAATCCGAATCTCCTGCCTTGATCAGCTTATCCAGCACGTTTCCTTGGGCGCGCAGCTTGTTATTCAACGTATCGCCGTTAATGATGTGCAACGCCTGCGTGATGGTAGGCACCGAACTCCTTTCGCTTTCCTGAGTCTGCTCGCGAATGGGCCGGCCAAACGCAGTAAGGAAGTAGGACTGAACGGCGGTATCCGGCAATTGAAGCGCCCGGGTGCCGAGCGGATAGCTGTCAAAACGCTCCGGCTCCTGGGTGACGCTGGAGATAGCGTCGAGCAGAACTTCGGCTGGCAGCCGCCGGACAAGATAATGGGAATAGTATTTTTGATCGACGATGTTTTGTTCCGTGGGCCGGGACGAGGTCTGGTACGTCGCCGACTGCATGATGGTGCGGATCAGATAATCGACATCCATGTGATGCGCCACAAAGTCCTTCACCATCGCGGCGAGCAAGGCTTCATTGGTTGGCGGGTTGGTTGCCCGCATGTCATCGACGGGCTCAACCAGCCCCTCACCCATGAAGTTCTTCCAGACCCGATTCACGACCGCTCGCGCAAAATACGGGTTTTGGGGCGAGGTGAGCCAGTTGGCAAAATAGGCGCGGAGATTGACCGTGGTATCGAGAGGAAGCGCTTTCGCGCCCAGCGGCTTTGGCGGCAGCGGATCACTGAAGCGGTCATCCGTATATTGGCCGGACGTTCCGGAATAAACCGTCACATCGCGGAAAATCGGTCCAATTCCCGGCCGGGCCCCTGCCGGCTGGCCCATTTTCAGGCGCACGCGGGCAAAAAGGTCTGCCATGCCGTAATAGTCTTTCTGGGTCCATTTCGCCAGCGGGTGGTTGTGGCAGTGGGCACAAGTGATATTAATCCCGAGGAATGCCTCGGTCATATTTTCCGAAATCTCGATAGGATTCCGGTGGATCACCCAGTAATTGGCCGCTCCGTTCTCCAGTGTATTGCCGCTGGCTGTGACAAGCTCGCGAACGAACTGGTTCCACGGTTTATCCTGGGAGACGCTTGATCGAATCCAGTCGTAGTAACTCCACATTTCTGGATAAGACAGTTGGTTGCTCGTCACCAAAAGCAGGTCCGACCACTGGTAGGCCCAGTAGTCAACAAATTCCGGCCGCTTCATCAGCGCATCGATCAGTCGGTTGCGCTTGTCCGGAGATTTATCCTTTAAGAAAGCTGCCGTTTCCTGCGGCGAGGGAAGAATACCGGCAGCGTCAAGATAAGCACGGCGCAGAAATTCGGCGTCAGTAGCCTGGGGTGAGGGCGGTATATGAAGCTGCTGGAGATGCGCGAGAACGTAATCGTCAATATAGTTCTGCCGGGCAGCGCGCTGATAGACCGCCTCGTCAAGTTGATAAGGGTAGGGAATCCGCATGCGGGCGAACGTCACGTGGCTCAAATACCACACTGTTACCGGCGCTTCGCCGTAACCGTGCATCGTGACATGGCCCGAAGGATCGACGGTGGCAACGCCTTCGTCGCCGCTATCGTATTTCGCCCAGCGGGTTACGTCTTCGTAGTGGCCGTCAGAGAACTTCGCCATCACCACTAGTTGCTGCTCTGCCCCCGGAACAAGAGACGCCTGATGCGGATAAACCTCGAGATCGACGATGCGAGGGTCAGACGGCTTGGGCGGCGGCATGCCCGCGGCAATCCATCCGGAAATCACTTGATATTCGGGCGAGCCCACCGGGAAACGCTGGCCGCCGCCGTGGGCAATGGTCAGCGTGGGTTTAAGAAGAATCAAGCTCTTCGCAGGCTCGATGCGGTTCGTCCGCCGCCCGATCGCTTGGTGAGTGAGAGTGTAGTAATCCGTGAGCGGGTCAAAACCCCGCAGCGTAAGCTTGAATCCGTTCTTGCCGGCAGCCGCACCATGGCAGGGACCGGAATTACATCCCATCTTAGTCATCACCGGCAGCACCTGGTTGCGGAAGCTCCACACGAACGGCGCTGAGAAGTTTGTCACCTCCACGGCCGCGCTGACGCTATGACCCTTAAACGAGGCGGTGAGCAGCGTATGCCCGTTGCCTTCAGGATGGACGAAATCTTCGTGATCCAGCTTCGCAATGCCGGAATTAGCACACCTGATCGATGCTTGTGCGGTAAGATCCGCCACGTGACCGTCCGCGTAGGTTCCCTCAACCACGATGCGCTGGTTCATCAGAGGAATAGCCAGCGAGACCGAGGAGGGCAGGATTCGGATTCCCGTGAGCGGAGAGGTATTGGGAACGGCATGTGCTGAAACAGGCTGAACCGGCCGCGATGCTTGGCCGTGGCTCCAGGTTTGTGCCGCACTCTCGGATTTGTCGAAGCTATGGTAGGGAACTGTGGATTGCGCGCCCGACGGCGCCGCACTCCACGCTGCTACCGCGGCGGTTAAAGCCACCACCACGCTCAACCTTCTCAGGAAAGATCGTTCCATCATCATCCTCCGCAGTCCGTCGAATTCACTGGCGCCGGGTCTGCCGCCTGGCTCATAGAACGGCGCTGCCCGACCTGCCAGGGGTACGGCAAGCCGTACCCCTGTACCTTTTCCGCTGATCACGAAGGGTACGGCAAGCCGTACCCCTACAGCCTACGAAAACAGTTCCACAACGGGTTCGAAACCGTGGTCAACCAATCGCACTTGCCTTCCTTCCGGAGTTGCCAAAATAACGTCGATCGGAATGCCGAGCGCGTGATAGACCGTTGCCGCCACGTGCGACGGTTGCACGGGACGGTCGCGGGGCGCCGCGGCAATCGAATCCGATGATCCCACCACCTGCCCGCCTTTAATCCCTCCACCCGCCAGGACGATCGTCCAGCACTGCGGCCAGTGGTCACGCCCGCCGGCCGGGTTGATTCGCGGCGTGCGGCCAAATTCGCCCGTTGCGACTACCAGCGTGTTTTCGAGCAAACCACGCTGATCTAAATCCTCTATGAGCGAAGTGAACCCGTTATCAAACATCGGCCCCACAAGATTTCCCATGCAGCTTATGGGGCTGAAGGGAGCCGAGCCATGGATGTCCCAGGTGATCTCGTTAAACACAGTCTCAAACATGTTGACCGTGACGAATCGGACGCCGTTCTCAATCAGCCGCCTGGAAAGCAAGCATCCCTGGCCAAATCGGTTCATGCCATACTTTTTTCTGACTTCTTCAGGCTCCTGGCTAAGGTCAAAAGCGGCGCGCGCCTTTGAAGACGTCATGAGCGTGTAAGCCTCGTTAAAGGTCGAGTCCATCAGCTTGGCGTCCTGGCTGCTCTCAAAGTAGGAAACGGATTGGTCGATCATGTTTCGCCAATCGCGGCGCCGGTCCACGCGTAGCGCAGCAATGTAATCGGGAGGGAGCATATCAGGCACGTGGAAATTGGGATCGGAGGGGTCCGCATTGAGAACGAAGGGATCATATTTCTTTCCCAGGAAGCCTGCCGTATCGCCGTGGGGAAGGTTGCCGCCGAGCTGGCCGATGGGGTAGGGAAGCAAGACGTTCGCCGGAATCGCGCCTTTCGGACCCTTTTCTTTACTGAGCACGCTGCCATAATTCGGGGATTCAAGCCCGCCTCGGAAAAGGCGGCCTGTTTGCATCATCTGGCAACCCGTATCGTGGACGGCGGCCGCCGTATGATAAACGGAGCGGAGTAGAGCAAATTTATCCGCGTGCTTGGCCATGCGGGGAAATATTTCCGAAATCTGAATGCCGCTGACGTTTGTCGGGATGGGTTTGTAGGGGCCGCGAATGGAAGCGGGAGCGTCGGGCTTCATGTCCCAGGTATCGAGCTGGCTTGGCCCGCCCACCAGCATCAACTGGATGCAGTTGATGTCCTTGTTCGGATTCACCGCCCCCATCGCCTTAAGGTCCATAAACTGGGGCAGCGTCAGGCCCAGCAGCGCGAGGGCGCCGGCGTGCAGAAAATCGCGGCGGGTCACACCATCACAGAAGTGAACTTTCTTATCAGCGTCCAGTCTGAACATCGTCCCGTCTCTCCTTTGAAAGCGGGTAGCACAGACCCCGCTTTGCGGAGTCTGCATTTGGCCACATGCCGGGCTGAAGCCCGGCGCTACGAGACCAAAACCAGGGCATCAGCTCCTATTCCTACTTATAGGCGCCGCCGCTCGGGTGATTGTTTAAGGCCGTCTGCAGCCTCGCACCCTGAATCCATTCAAGAATGGTCTTATATTGCCAGCTATCCTCATTGCCTTTCCATCTTTGCCCGCCATTGTGGGAAGCGTAATAGTCCGTGATGTTCGCTCCGGTTTCCGCGGCATGAGTTGGTTTCACGAGAATCAGGCTATGACGCGGATCGCCGATGTCCACGACGCGCATGGCATATTTGTAATTCTGCTCGCTCATCGAGGGAAGGAACTTGCCTTGCTCGTCGGGTCCGGTGAGCTTGAAAATGGCATGGGAGGCGTGGCAGATGACGCAGGCTTTTCCGTCCGGCCCTACCTGGGCGAGGATCGGCTCAACGCGCTTCACAAAGTAATCGTAATCAAGCACCGAGCCGGGTTTGACGTCGGCCAAAGCGTCCGCCAGTTTCTTCCCTCCAAGCACGTTGGCAGCGATCAATTGCAGGCGCGGATTCGGGTCGCGCTGGAGTTCCCGAAGGGCCGCCTGGAAATCTGGCCGGCTCTCGACGCCCTTGGCCTGCCGCAGCACATCGAGAGCGGCGGCACGCACATTGGCGTCTTTATCATAGAGGCTGGCGATCACGGCCTGGAGCACCACCGGCTGCTCGAGGAAGTTGGGCGACTTGTATTTTGCATAGGCGTAGCTGTTCGCCAGAAGTCCGGCCGCATCCTGCGAAACTCCCAGCCCGGCGGTGCCAACGCGCAGCCGCATAAACTGTGGGTCCGCCACTTCGGTAATCAGAATATTACGTTGCGGACTTCCAAGCCGGTGAAACGCTGCCTCGACCAGTTTCTGATTTGCGGGTGAATTGAGGTAGCGTTCCAGGATGATATCCACCGCCGCCTTTTCCACGCCGGCATCGGTGTCGTAGAGGCCCTGGAATATGCGCTCCTGGAACGCCGGATTGGCGGTGAGACTGGGGAAGGAGGAGGCTGCTGCCAGAACTTGAGGGTAATCTTTAGGCCTCGGCGCCTGCTCAAGCAATGCGCCTACCGCCGCGGCAACTTCCTTCTCACCCGCCCAGGGGGAATTGTCCGGCAGGCTCGCGAGCAGAGGCAGGACCACTCCCCGCGCGCTGGGGTCGCCTTGACGAAGGATCTCCACAACCGTGTTCACCAACCGAGGGTTGGCCACATTTGAGGAATTGATGTTCAGGATTCCGCGTTGGTCGCCCTGGTACACGTAGCTCACTGTTTGCCGCACCTGCGGATCCGGATCCATCGTCAACCGGAGAGCGTCCAGCGCAAACCGCTGGTCGCCCGCTCCTTCGAGCGTGCTGCCGGCCTTCAAGACCTCGATTTTCATATCATCGCTGGCGCCCGTAAGGCAGTCAATCAGCGCCTGCTCCAGTTGCGGGCCAGAGCTGCGGAAGAAGTGAATGAGGTCGCTGTCATTGCCGATCCGCGTTTGGTAGAAAGCGTTGTGCGGATCGTACCGGAAATCAGCCGTTTCCTGGTAAGGAGGATAAACATAGCCGGGCTCATCGAGTTGCGGCACGCCTTCCACGTACTGAGTGAGGACTTTGGGCAAGCCAATCGCCACTTGGCCCGGTTTCAGCGTAGGCAGCGCATAGTGCCGGATGTGGAAATCCCACATCGCGTTCAAGAGGTATAGACGGCCCTGCGGAGGCGCCTTCCGCAACACCTCCGCCAGCACCTGGGCCTGATCCCGGACGACCGCTTCGTAGCCGTTTTCAATTCTGTCTTGATCCTCCTTGGTGGCGGCGGTTCTTATCCAGGCTTCCATGTAACCGGTGTTTTCGTCAAGCAGATCGTAGACGCTCTCCATCAATCCGCGCCGGACCATGGGGTCCGACTCAACGGTGAGCCGGGTGGCCAGCGCCTCGAGAATTGCATTGTGCTCCGAGGAGTGGTCCACCTTCCAGTAATACCAGCGCCACAAGCCACCCGCCGCCTGGAAACGCACGAAAGGTACCGGATCGTTCACATCCTGGATGAGCGCATCGAGCAGTTCAGGATGGCCGGTAAGATAATCGAAATGCTGGTTGAAAAGCCGGGTAGCTCCCCAGCGTACGCGCGCGTTGGGCGAGCGCAGAGCTTGGGCGAGCGCCACCGCGCCCGAGTCGCCCACCGCCGGCCGCCGGGAAAGCACCATTCGCAGTGCCCATGCGGCGGTACATTGCACCATCTTGCTGGGATCACCTAAAGCGTGTACGAGAACCGGAACCGATCCCGGATCCGCCATGCGGCCTAAAGCGCGAGCGGCGGCTTCCCGCGCCAGAGGCTGAGGACTTGCGGCCAGCACGCGCCGGATTTGTGCGAGGACCGGTTCGGGCACCATATCCCAGAATTGATCAAGCTGGTCAAGCAGGCGCGGCACGTCGTTCGTGGCGAGATGAGCAGGTGGCGGCGGAAACGCGTCATTCCAACCCTTCTCCGCCAGAGGCCGATGGTCAGGCCCGGGATAAAGCTGCGAAAGGGCCATCACGGCGAACTCGGTGGCGCGGAATGGCGTGTTGAATCCTTGATATACGGGGTCGCCTTCCCAGTCTCCTTCGACGCGCTGAGCTCTCAGGCACGCCCGCACAGCCCGCGCCATATTCGGATCGGTCTCCGGGCGTCGCCCGGCGAGCGCCAGCGCATAGATAGCGTGGTAGGAAATAAAGTCGGCGGTCTTGCGCGTTTTATCAAAAGGATACGGCCACATCCCGTCGGCTTCCTGATAGGTGTAGAGTTCATCGATCAGCACGTTCAACTGTTTGGCATACTTCTCGCGCCCGATGGTTGCCAGAAACTGAATCTTCCAGTTCAGGTCAATCATGTTTTTAGGCTGATAAGGCGCCGCCAGGCGCTCGACCATGTCGCGCTCGGTAAGCCATTGCAGGTCGTGCGTTTGCTTGTAGAGAAAGTCGAACGTTTGCCAGCTCTGATCGGCGATCTCAAACGGGCTGATGTCGGGCTCGCAGCCATCCACCTCGTTGCCCGGCATCACGGTGCGGTCCTTGTAATGGATCTCCAGAAACTTGGCGTAAGGGATGGCGAAGTTGGCGCGCGGGCTGTCGTGCGTAACTTCCGTTTCGAACCAGTGGGTGAGGAGCGGCAACCGGCTTGCCACCGTTCGCGCCGAATAAATCACGCGGACCCAGTTAACGCCGGGTTCGCCGTAGAGCGGTCGGGCGTTATTGTAGAGGCGGTCGGTGATGAATTCGAGCGCCGTGCGCTGTACCGGCGGATAGCCGTTGCGAATGGCCGTGAGCTCGCCGCGTGTGGTGAACTGCGACGGATGGCAGGCAATGCAAAGCTCGGTTTCCGAATGAGTCATCGTGTCGCGCAAAGCCACCGATCCGCGGCGCGGCGTGTTGGAAAGCCACGTGTTGCCCATATTGATGAGAAAATCCATGCCGGTCCGCACCGCCTGGTGCGGGTCCGTGTAAGGCGGAACGGGATATGAGTAAGTGCACAACTGGTAAGCGGGGTGGTTGGCATCGACGCGAACGAAATAGGTTTGGCCGGGTTCGAGAATGCGCGTGCGGAATTTGTACAAGCCCGGATAATTCTGCGTGGATTCGATCTGATAAACAAACTCGCCCTTCGTATAAGGAACCAGATCCGAGCGGCCAGTCGCGTCTTTCTTGGCCTGGTAAAGATAAACGTCGAACGGGACGTCACGGTCCGTTACATCGAGGACAAAATAGGCGAGCCGCGGTTGCTTGCCGTGAAACGTAAAGCGAAACCACTGGAAGCCCTTGACCATTGCCGCATAGGTGTCCTCAACAGGCGCAGGAGCATAGGGGCGCTCGTCGGCGCTGCCGTAAATGGTTTGGCCGAATTCGAAGGGCTGCGCATGGCGCCAATCGCCGTTCGGATACGCGGCGATCACCGCTGGTTCCGCGCTTGAGGCTGTCGGAATGCGGTTCGCGGTGGCGCTAACCTCGGGAATTGCGCCGCCGCTCACGGCCGTCAATAACACGCTGCCACGGCCTTCGACCCGCGGCCGGAGCGTCAGATAAAAATCAAGGTCTGCGCTGTGCAGCCATTTGGCCGCTACTGGACCCGCCCCATCCGCAATGGTCACGCGAACCGAATCTTTCCCCTGCAGTTGGGCGGGATCCTTCACGCTTACCGTGACCGCGTAGAGAGCATTGGGGTGCAGAATGCCTAAGCTCATCTGGCGTTCGGCCGGCTCCGGCTGTGTTAGCCGCGGAGTCCCTTTCGTCCTCGCCGAATGAAACAGGAAAAAGACCGCCGCGCCAGCGAAGCCCAAACACGCAATATTCCAAAATGTACGGAAACGTCCACGCAAACCTGGCATCAACTCCTCCACCTGCATATTCTGCCTCGATTTACCGCTAAAGTCATCCCCAAAATATAGCAAGCCCGTGCAGCGCCGGTCCCGCTTGGCGGGACCGGCGCGGGCCGGGTGAGGGGGCATATCACCTGCCACTTGATTTCATATTCCATATTTCTTGGCGTAATGGCGGAATGAGCGGTAAGAAATTCGCAGCAACTCGGCAGCCTGGGTACGCACACCATGCGTGGCGCGCAAAGCCTCCAGCAAATATTTTCGTTCGATATCGGCGATTCGCGCTTCGAAATCGATCCCCTCTTTGGGCAGGCTGGTTCCGCCCAACTCGACGGGCAGCGGATGGTTAATGGTTTCCGGTAAGTGCTCGGGGCGAATCAGCCGCTCTTCGTTCCCGGCGAAGGCTACGGCGCGCTCGACGGCGTTTTCCAACTCACGGACGTTGCCAGGCCACGAATATTGCCGCATCCTGCCAAGCGCGGCAGGGTCAAGACTGTTAACCTGCTTCCGCATCTGCTGAGAAAATTTGTGAATGAAATGGCGTGCCAACGGCTCAATGTCGTCCTTGCGCTCGCGCAGCGCCGGAACGTGAATCGGGATCACGCTGACCCGGTAGTAGAAATCTTCGCGAAATTGCCCGGACGCCACCATGGCCTTCAAATCGCGATTGGTGACGGCGATGAGGCGGATATCCACCGGCACGTCGGAGGTTCCTCCCAGGGGCCGCACCTTGCGCTCCTGCAGCACCCGCAGCAGCTTCACTTGCATGCTCAGGCTCATCTCGCCGACTTCATCCAGCAAGAGAGTGCCGCCGTTTGCCGATTCGATGATGCCTTTCTTGTTGGAGTCAGCACCCGTAAAGGCGCCTTTGAAATAGCCAAAAAGCTCGCTTTCCAGCAGGGTTTCCGGAAAAGCTCCGCAGTTGATCGAAACAAACGGTTTGTCCCGGCGAAGGCTGGCTTCGTGCAGCGCTCGCGCCACAAGCTCCTTGCCACACCCGCTCTCGCCGGTAATCAAAACCGTGCTCTGCGCCGGCGCCACATTGCGGATGGTTTCCAGCATGTTCTGGAGCCATGGCCCCTGGCCCACAATGTGCTCCTTAGCGAAAACGCGAAGAAGCTCGCGCCGCAGCCGGCTGTTCTCTTCCCGCAGCGCGATTTCTTCCAGGGCGCGGTCAATGACTACTTTGAGCTCTTCAACGAGCTGATTGGTTTTCACCACGTAACGATATGCGCCGGCGTTTAAAGCTTCGATGGCGGTCGAGACCGTCGGCACGGCCGTAATCAGAATGAATAAAGCCGAGCTCCGCGTGGTTTTGGCGTGCTCCAGCAACTCGATTCCACTAACGCTGGGCATGCGGATATCGGAAACGATCACATCATAGATGCGCGTCTCAATCTTCTTCTTCGCGGTCTCGGCGTCAGCCGCGGTCTCCACTTCATGACCCTCGCGCCGGAAAGCGATCTCGAGAAGCTGGCACAGCGATTCTTCGTCATCAATGATCAATAAGCGGCCCATGCGGCAATTTCCTGTTGCCCCTCACTGAAAACAAAAAGGCGAGGCGCTTAGTGCTTTTATTCGCAAATACGATGACGTATTATAGCTTCCATTTCGAGCCCATTCGGGTTAGGCTGGACCTCGGCGGAGGTGCTGGTAATGCCGAGGCAAAGCCCGTATGTGGTCGAACTTACCGACACGGAGCGGCAAGAACTGGAGTCCCGTGTACGCAAATATACGTCACCGTATCGGGACGTTGTCAGAGCC
>JASHOS010000072.1 GCA_030040995.1 Terriglobia bacterium
GGCACCGTTACGGATCCGAGCGGAGCGGTGGTCCCGGGAGTTCAAATTACAGCAATCCAGGCGGCCACGAGCATCTCTCGCACCACGACGACGGATTCGAAGGGTTACTATATTCTGCCTTCGCTCCAGATCGGGCAATACCAAATCACTGCACTGCATTCGGGGTTTAGCCGGTTTGACCGGAAGGGTATCGTCCTCAACGCTGATGTGACGGTAGGCGTCAACATCACTCTGAGAGTCGGAGCGAGCACGCAGACCGTGACGGTGAGCGCCGCGCCCCCTGCCCTTCAGACGGAAAGCGGAGCGGTAGGAACGCTGGTTTCCGGCGTACAGGTGCAAGAACTGGCGCTGAACGGGCGGAATTACACGCAGCTTCTTACCCTCGGACCCGGTGTCGCATCGGAACAGACAGGCCTGCGCATGGGCGTGGGCCAGGAAGGCAATCCGCTGATGTCCGTTAACGGTGGGAGAATCAATGACACGCAGTTCACCTACGATGGGATTCTGGCCATGGACACGGGCGGCAACCGGGGTTTGGATTTATTTCCTCCCATGGAGGCAATTCAGGAGGTCCAGGTTCACAAGAGCAATTACGAGGCTAATTCGGGCAGCTACGGTTACGGCCAGGTGAACGTGGTTACGAAGTCGGGAGGGCGCGACTTTCACGGCGCGGTCTATGAAATCAACGGTAACGCCGCTTTCGACGCGCGCAATTTCTTCACTAGGTCCGTGAGCCCTTTCAATCAGAATATGTTTGGCTATACGATAGGCGGGCCTGTTTTTGCTTCGCCTCACAGCCCCAGGCACGAGAAGGTATTCTTCTTCTGGTCACAAGCCTGGAATCGCCGTATTGGGCCGCAGGTAGTAAGCTTCACTTCTCCCCCGCAGAGCGTCTTTACTGCGGAGAGCCCAACAGCCGCGGAACGTGCAGGCGATCTGAGCTCGATTTCGAGTACGATCACCAACCCGGCCACCGGCAAGCCGTTCCCAGGCAACATCATTCCCAGCGACTTGATCAATCCCAATGCCGCGATCCTGCTTCAAGACTACTATCCGCTTCCCAATATATCCGGAGCGCCCAATTATTCCTTCAGTAGCGACAGCGATACAGACTGGCGGGAGGAACTGGGCCGTGTGGATGTGCACCTCTCGGACAAGGCCTCGCTGATGGTCCGCTATGCATATGACGGCTGGTCTCAAAACCAAAGCATCCTCCAGCCTTCAAGCTCATCTTTTCCAACCATCCCCGGACTACTCGCAAAGCCGGGGCAGAATCTGGTGGCGGAACTGACCAACAGCGTGAGCCCGACGACACTCAACCAGTTAACCTTTGGATATTCGAGAAACGGGATCACCGCGCTTCCCGGCCCTCCGGCCACGCGGCCGTCCGGGCTCTCCATCCCATCGATTTTCGGAGCCAACACGGGAAACGTCATCCCAACCATCAGCCTCACAGGTTTCGGCACAATAGGCGCGAATCCGTCTGTTAACAACAAGAACAATGTCTATGTTTTCCGAGATGACCTCTCCCATCAAATTAATAATCATGCGCTGCAAGCGGGAGCCGAGATTTACCGGATTCAGAAATTTGACCACTATATTGACGATAACCAGCAGGGTGCTTTCACGTTCAATGGCTCTATCACAGGAAACCCTTTGGCGGATTTCCTCCTGGGTGATGCATTTGAATATACGGAAAATAGCGCTATTCCCAACCCGTATCTTTTCGCTGACGATTTCGAGTTCTACGGACAGGACGATTGGAAGGCGCGTCCGAACTTAACCCTCAACATCGGGCTGCGCGAGGAGATCATGGCGGGCGCGCCGGATGGAATGGACAAGTACGACCGGATTTCCGATTTCGTTCCGAGTCTCTATAACCCCGCCGAAGCTCCTACCGTGACCTCCGCAGGCCGGCTGGTACCGGGCACGGGGAATTCGTTGAACGGAATCATTACTCCTTCCGATCAGGATGGGTTGAATCTTCCCCCCA
This sequence comes from Terriglobia bacterium, assembly GCA_030040995.1. Classification (GTDB taxonomy): domain Bacteria; phylum Acidobacteriota; class Terriglobia; order UBA7540; family UBA7540; genus JASHON01. The sequence continues at coordinate 1,994 of JASHOS010000072.1, forward strand.
GCTTGACCACAACGAACTATCTGATGCTGGGGCCGCGCTTCGGCTTCGCCTGGTCGCCGCAGCGGAGCCAGAAAACCGTTCTTCGCGGAGGTTACGGCATCTTTTATTCTTGGGACAATAATTACCAAGAGGACCTTTCCCAGAACCCGCCTTTCTCCAAATCGGCCACGATTTTTACCACCAGTTTGAGTAATCCTGCGGGAGGGAAGACTGCTGCAACCCCGCCAACTCTCTATTCGGAGGATGTGTATTACCTCTATCCCATGGTGCAACAATATAGCTTAACAATGGAGCGGGAGCTTCCGCTGAATACGGCCCTCTCAGTCGCCTACGTTGGAAATTATGCCGTCCATCTCGATAACGAATTCAACCTCAATCAGCCCCAGCCCAATCTGGCGGTTGCGCAGGGGACAGTGAACCTTGATACGGTCGTGCCATACTTGGGTTATGGAACCATTAACTGGGACGTTCGGAACGCTTCAGCGCGATATAACGGACTTCAGATCAACGTCCGGCGGCACTTTGCGAGTGGCTTAATGTTTGAAGCGGCCTATACGTGGTCGCGGTCCCTCTGCTGGCTGGTGGGGCAGAACACTCTGCTGCAACAAGATCAGGAAGGCGTTTGCAGCCTGAACCAACCCCAGAACCTCACGCTGAACTATGTCTATCAGTTGCCCTTTTTTAAGGACCAGAGAAGCTTTGCCGGAAAGTTCCTGGGCGGATGGGAGCTCAGCGGGATTACTACTTTCGCCAGTGGCTTTCCCTCCACAATCGCGGAGAGCGGAGACCGCTCGGGCACGGGCAATGCGGGACGCCCCAATCTGGTTGGACCCTTAAATATTCAACCGGGCAATGTGACGGCCTATTTCAACACAGCCGCTTTTGCCCTCCAACCGCTTGGAGAATTCGGAGACGAAGGGCCGTATGTGCTGCCCGGTCCGAGCTTGGAAGAGTGGAACGTAAGCCTCTATAAGGATACGGGTGTCCGTTTGTTTAAAGACAAGAGAGGAACGGTTAAGTTCGGAGCCGAATTCTACAACACCTTTAACGAAGTCTCGTTCAATGGTGTCGGAACCACGCTGGGCGCCGCCACCTTCGGTCATCTCACCTCCGCGCTCGATCCGCGCGAGGCGGACTTCAGACTCGAGCTCACGTATTGAGGAGCGATGCCCCCTCTTGAGATTTTGGGATAAGGCGCTGAGCGCGAAGAGCAGCTTGGGAGAGCGAAATTGAAAAATGAGAGCGAGGCAGGAGCGGTGAAAAACTCTGAAGGCAGCGGCGCAGGGCAGTCGCGCCGGACGTTCCTCAAGACCGGGGCGGGAGTGGCCGCGAGCTTGATGGCAAGCCCGGGCATCGCCCGAGTATCGGACGCGTCGGCTCAGGCGATGCCCAGCGGCAAGCGCGATCCCCGGCCGAACTTCCTGTTTCTTCTGGGCGAAGGCGTACGGCACGACGAACTGAGCTTTGCTGCGAATCCGATCGCTAAGATGCCTGTCTCGAATCGCCAGTTCGCGGCCTCGGACTGGCTGAACGGCCGGGCAGGCAATCCGATCATTCAAACCCCCAATCTCGATCGCCTGGGCTACGAAGGCATCAACTTCAGAAACATGTTCGTGGTCAACGCTCTGTGTTCGCCTTCGCGGGCCACGATTTTGACCGGACTTTATTCTCATACCACCGGATGTCTTGACAACAGGGATCGTCACATTCCTCCCAACGTTCCGATTTTCACTGACTTACTGCACGATGCGGGTTACGAAACCGCCTGCTTTGGCAAAGCTCACGTCCGCAACGCGCTGACGGACCGGTACTGGGATTATTATTTCGGCTTTGATGGGGCGTCAACGAGCTACTATCATCCTCGGATCATTGAGGGTGCGGCCGGAAAGTTCGGAGAGCCTCAAGTCCACGAAGGCTACGTTGATGATCTGGTGACGGATAAGGCTCTGTCCTGGTTGTCTCAACAGCGAGAGAAACCCTTCTTTTGCCTTTTCATGTTTCAGGCGCCGCACGCGCCATTTTATCGCTCGCGGCGCAACCTGGACTTATACAATGGAGTTCCTATTCCCAAACCTGTGACTTTTGATGACGACCTGAAAGGCTACCCAGGCAAGCCTCGCGCCTTTGCGGATGCGGATAACAAGATTGGCACAACGATTCTGGGAGATGACGATCCACGATCGCTCGAGGAACTGGTGAAAGACCACTTTGCCGGCGTGGTCAATAACGATCAGAATTTCCACAGCATGATCGAAGCTCTCGAAAAGACGGGCAAGCTGGACGACACCGTGATTCTCTACACTGCGGATCACGGATTCTTCCTTGGAGAGTGGCGCTTCTATGACAAGCGATTCATGCACGAGCCCTCGATCCGCGTTCCTTTGCTGATTCGTTATCCAAAGCTCATCCAGGCGGGTTCTGTGGTGGAAAAGATGGCTCTCAATCTCGACCTGGCCCCGACGGTTCTTGACCTAGCCGGAGTTCAGGTTCCAGCGCAAATGCAGGGGAAAAGCCTGGTTCCTTTTCTGAAAGGTTCGCCGCCTGCTACGTGGCGCGAAGACTGGCTCTACGAGTATTACGAATATCCGGGCAATCAGCAGGTGAAACCCAACCGGGGCGTGAGGACGGAGCGCTACAAACTGATTCATTACTATTTACCGCCCCAGGAGTTTGAGCTGTACGATCTCGAAAGCGATCCGGGCGAGCTTTACAACCTTTATGGCAATCCCCGGTACGCGGACTTATTCAAGCATCTCATGAACCGGCTTCAAGAGCTACGCACGGAGACCGGAGACATAAAGCCAGCCTAGGCGCAATACGCGTCTATAAAGTTCCAAATTTCAGAATCAAAATCACTGGAATTCCGGGCGGAAGGCTTCAATCTGACGAGCACTCCTGACTTCAGCGCGCTGAGATCTCGCAATTTTCTCAATACGGAACAATTCGGAAAGATAACCAGCATGCAAAACGAAGTGCGCCTGATTCAGGTTGCCTTGAAATTCTACTTCTGATTGCTGCAAACTTCTTCGTTGCACACAACCATTTTGCTGGACGACTGATGGTCGCGGGCATTCGGAATTTCGAATGTGGAATTCTGAATCCATTTTCGATTGCGCCCAAAGGCGACGCCAAGCGATCCGGCCATCGCGGTATCAAGCCAGGACTATGGGGTAGGGGGAGTTCGTGGAGAGCGGCACGGGTGTAAGGGGACAAGTCCTGGCTCAAAGGGCCCAGTTGCTAAAGTTCAAAAAAGTTCAGGAAACATGCATCCAACGAGTCCGGTTAAGCTTTCACGGCGGGACGCGCTCAAATTAGGCGCAGCAACGGTAGGAAACGCAATCTCCACTCCCGGCAGTCCGGCGCGCGAGCGGAACTCGGGCGATTCTGATCGCCCCAATTTCGTGATCTTTATGACCGACGG
>JASHOS010000073.1 GCA_030040995.1 Terriglobia bacterium
TAAAGCCCCGCCCAAAAAACCAGCTTCCCTCGGCACGGCTGAAGCCGTGCCCTGATACGAGGCCCTCCGCAACCGCTGCGTAGTAGCGACTTCATGTCCGCCCCCCGTGTCCAGCCGAAGATATAGGTAAAGCTGAACCCCCGGAGGAGGGTGGCCGACGAAGGAGGCCGGGTGAGGGGTCGCTCCACAGGCTTAGATATCCAATTTCAGCGCTGCCTCGATAATGGAAGACGTTGAATAACCCTTCGCCACGGGAATGGAAACCACGTGACCTCCCGACGCCTCAACCTCCGCGCGGCCCACAATTTGATCGGGAGCCCAATCCGCACCCTTTACTAAAACGTGAGGCAGCAGCCGGGCGATCAGATCGCGCGGTGTAAGACCCGCGAACACCACTACGTAGTCTACTACGGTTAGAGCCGCGACGATCTCCGCCCTCTCTTGCCCCGGAAATATTGGCCGCCCCGGGCCCTTAAGTTTACGCACGCTCTCATCGTCGTTCACGGCTACCAGCAGGCAGTCACCCAGTTCTCGAGCTGATGCCAGATAGCGTGTGTGGCCGGGATGAAGCAAATCGAAACAACCGTTCGTGAAGACCACCCGGCGCTCCCGGCGCTTCAGGTCGGCTACGATCTCTATCGCTTTGGGGATGGTGAGGAGCTTATCAGGCCGCGCCGTGAAGGTGGATGGCATTAGGCGTCCCTAAAGTTTCATTCTATCACCCTGTTTGCCTCGCCAAGCATGCCGCCATTGGTATATCATGGTGCGGCAGTGGGCCGCTCAGGTCAGTGCTCTTGTGAATTGCGCCGCAGGCGCCGTGGAGTGCTGTAGTGCAGCTACAGCCTTGACCTAGGGGTGACGAGAGGTTTTATCGCGGCGCTGCCCTCGCCCCCTTGGGGGAGAGGGTGGCAAGCGACGCGAGCCGGGTGAGGGGGTTGCGACTCGCCGGTGTGAGGCGGAGCCTAACGATCGAGCAGGAGATAACGATGTCGGCGATCTTTGTAGGAGTAGCGCTTTCCCTCGTAGCCGGGATTCTTAACGGAAGTTTTGCGACTCCCACGAAATACGTAAGGAAATGGGAATGGGAAAACATCTGGCCGGTCTGGGCCGTCGTGGGGATGTTCATTTTTCCCTGGATCATTGTTCTAGCCACCATTCCTCATTCGGGGCAATTATACGGGGATGTAGGCGCCCACCAAATCTTTCTTCTGGCGCTCTTTGGCGTCGGCTTTGGGTTGGCCCAGATATTCTTCGGCCTGGGAATTGCGGCTGTCGGCATTGCTTTGAATTTTGCCATTGCCATTGGTATTTCCACTGCGTTGGGCTCTCTGGTTCCGCTCATCTTCCAGCACGCCAACACGATACTCACTCCACAAGGCGAGTTTATCCTCCTCGGCGTTCTTCTGACGTTAGTCGGGATTGCGCTTTCCGCCATCGCCGGACGCGAGAAGGAAAAGCAATTCCGGCTGGCGCTTCCGCTGTCTGAAGACGCTCAAGAGGCCGGCAAGGATAATAAGAGAATGAGCTTTGCGACCGGGCTAACGTTCTGCATCCTGGCAGGGCTGGGCTCGCCGCTCGGCAATTTTGGTCTGGCATTTTGCACGCCTACGGTGAATCGCGCCGTCGCGCTCGGAGCCAGCATAACCAATAAATACAATGCGGTGTGGGCGCCGTTATACACGGCGTCGTTGATTCCTTATCTGATCTATTGCATCTACCTTTGGCGCAAGCATCATAGCTTCCGGTTATTTGCGGCGCCGGGAACGGGCGTTTACTGGTTCTACGGGATAGGGATGGGCTTACTCTGGATGGGAAGCTCGGCCATTTATGGCATAGGGGCGGCCCGCATCGGCGATATGGGGCCGGTGCTCGGATGGCCGCTTTTTATGTCGATTATCATCATCACGTCCAGTGCCTGGGGACTTTTCATGGGCGAGTGGAAGGGAGCAGGCAAGAAATCTGCAAATGCGATGATTCTCGCGGTTGTGTTCCTCATCCTTGGTTTCGTTACGCTGGCTTATAGCGGAACCCTCTGAATTTTGCGTTTTGCGTGGCGGGTTACACATTCCAAGTGGCCCGAATTCCTGTCCGACAGGGCGTATGATACGAACTGATAATGTAGGAGCGGAGTAAGCTCGCTTGGCTGCTGCGCGCTATAATGCATAAAGGGGGCGTATCGGTTTCGACGGAAGCATTTTGTGTTTGGAAGGCATGCCGGGGGCCACACCACCCGTGATCGGCGTGGAAAAATACAACTGCCAATACGCAGTTTGCACTCGCTGCCTAATTAGGTGGCGCGTCTTCTTTGTCCGGCCCGCCGGGCAGAGAAAGATGCCGATATAGCGGGCTAGCCTGGCGTTTCCCGTCTGAAAACGTTAGGCGAGACTCTCCCGGGCAACCGGGAGGGAATCAGGCTAGCTGGCGGCCCGTTCTTGCTCGTTCCTTAGAGCCGCTGGCGAATTCATGAAGCGAACGGGATAAGCATGTAGTCTTCTAACTGCAAAGCTTTTCGGACGGGGGTTCAACTCCCCCCGCCTCCACCATCATGGAACCCGATCTCGTCCAGATCGCAGCTTCTGCTCCGCGCCTGCCCCGGCCCGGCTGGTTGAAGGTTCGGCTGCCGGGCGGAGACAATTATTTTGAGCTGAAAGGACTGATGCGCGGCCTTGGCCTGCATACCGTATGCGAGAGCGCGCGCTGTCCCAACATCGCGGAATGCTGGGCGCACCGGACAGCTACTTTCATGATACTCGGGGACCAGTGTACGCGGCGGTGTGGCTTCTGCGCCGTTCCCAAAGGTATGCCGCGCGGGCAGGTGGATTGGGAAGAGCCTCAACGGGTCGCGCGAGCCGCCGCCTCCATGGGCCTGAAGCACGTCGTGGTCACTTCGGTCGACCGGGACGATCTCGCTGACGGAGGCTCAACACTTTTTGCAACCGTCATTGAAGCTTTGCGGGCGGCCATACCTGAGGTAAGGGTTGAGGTCCTGATTCCTGATTTTCGCGGCTCCGATGCGGCGCTTGAAACGGTTCTGCGCGCCCGGCCCGACGTTCTCAACCACAACGTTGAAACGGTGTCGCGGCTTTATCCCGTAGCGCGGCGAGGCTCCCGCTACGAACGATCGTTGCGTCTGCTCGCGCGTTCCCGCGAGGTCGCTCCCTCGATCCCTACGAAGTCTGGCCTGATGCTGGGACTGGGCGAGACCTGGGGTGAGATTTGTGCCTTACTGAATGATCTCGCTAGGGCAGGAGTGGACTTGGTCACCATCGGACAGTACTTGCGCCCGTCGCGCGAACAACTGCCGGTAGCCCGGTTTTACTCCCCCGAAGAATTCGCTGCCCTCAAGGAGCGAGGTGAGCGCCTCGGCATCCGCCATGTCGAATCAGGGCCGCTCGTTCGCAGCTCTTATCACGCGCACCAGCAGGCATCCGCACTGCGCGCAGCGGGGTAGCACAGCGCGGCCTTACGGCCGCAACCAAAGTTATAGATACTCTGCCCTCTCCCTCGGGAGAGGGTGGGCCGCGGCCGGCGATTTCTCCAGCCGGCGCGGGCCGGGCCTGCGCCCACCGAAGGTCGCTTACGCTCCAGAGCTTCAGCGACGGAGCGGCTCCTGCCCGCAGGCGGGTGAGGGGTCACTAGAAAATCTGGTTAAAAAACAGGCTTTCACGACCTTGCAATGCAGACCTGCGTTTTTTGCAGGTCTGCGGCCTTTATTCCCGGAGCTCGAGAAAAGCCGCAGACTCTCTGCAATGGGAGAGTCTGCGCTACCCGGCTCGTGCCGTCGAAATTATGGCAGAAATAATCGAAGCGATTGATGACGCAAGCCTGCCATCCGTTTTGCAGCGAGCTGCTGCGCTCATCGCTGGCGGTAGCGTGGTGGCCTTTCCCACCGATACCGTCTACGGGCTTGGTGCGGACCCGTTTAACTTAGCCGCCGTCGCAGAGGTATTTCGTCTTAAAGGCCGGGCTTTCACCCGGCCCCTTCCTTTGCTGGTCAACTCGCTCGACCAAGCGATCGATTTGGCAAGCGGTCCTCCTGCCGTTTTCTTTGATCTCGCCAAGAAGTACTGGCCCGGTCCCCTTACCCTGGTCGTTCCTGCTTCCCAGTTGCTTCCGCTCAAGCTGACCAGCAATACCGGCCATGTCGGTTTGCGGTGGCCCCGCTCGCCGCTTGCCCTGGCTCTCATCACCGCCGCGGGCCGGCCCCTCACGGGCACGAGCGCCAACCGCTCGGATCACGGAGAATGCAGAACAGCCGGGGAAGTGAATGAACAGATTGGCAGCGCTTTGCCTTTAATCCTGGACGGCGGCCCCACCGGCGATCAGCCGCCTTCCACGGTGGTGGACCTGACAGGAGCTTGTCCCCGCATCATTCGCCACGGGCCGGTCCTCGAAGAGGAATTGAAGGAGTTCTTAAGCTGAAACGGCGGCGCACGCTCGGTTGGTTCATTCTGCTCCTGCTAGCGCTGGTAATCGTGCTGGTATTTGCCGAGCGGTCTCTCTACGAATCGATCCGAAGACAGGCCGTAACCGAGCAAGCGCGGCGCGCCGGCGCGATTGTGGTGATGGGCGCGGCAGAGTTTGACGGCAATCCTTCCCCCGTGTATCGCGACCGGCTCGACCACGCTTTCGATCTCGAAGAGCGAGGCCTTGCTCCCTGGATCATTACGACGGGCGGCAGTGGCGGTGACAGGCATTTTACGGAAGCTGGCGTGGGACGTGATTACCTGATTCAGAAAGGCGCAGATGCGGCCAAAATCCTTATGGAAACGCGAGGCCAGACCACTTATCAGAGCGTTCGGGCCGCCGCTCAAATCCTGCACAAGCTCCAAGCCCACACGTGCATCGCGGTGAGTGATGGGTTTCATCTGTATCGCGTCAAGGTTATGTTTGCCGCTTTTGGAATCACGGCCTACGGGTCTCCAGTTCCGGAAAGTCCGATCGAATCTGATCCCACGCTGCGAATGTTTTACTCCTTGCGCGAAATGGCTAACCTCACACTTTGGCAGTTGCACATCCGCGTGTAACCTGCTGGCGTTGCAAAAGGCTTGGGCCCCAAGTAGTGTTGCGTTACAAAAGCGGTTTGACCTGTGCCGAGCCTCACGCGTGGAACGATGTGCCGTCGGCGTGTCTTGTATCTGATGGTTACGTCGCTTCACGACACCCGCGCAGCTATAAAAAGAACCGTTGCCCTTTCCCTCGGGCTGAGCTTTACCCATATCTCCGGCGGGACACGGGGGGTGGACATGAAGTCGCTACTACGCATTCGAGCTTTCAAAACACAATTCCAAGTCCGGCGGTTAAGGCCACGTTGTTGCTATGATTGCCCGGCGTAGGATTACTCAGGTAATCGTCAACCAGGCTCAGATTTGCGGTGAACCTCGCGCTCAATTTGAATATAAGGCTGGAATTCGTTTGGAAGTTGTATTGGCCAAGGTCCGTGATAAGCGGATTGAAGGTGAGCGAGTGGACCAACTGAAGCCGCTTGCTGAGTGCGAAGCTGAGGGATTCTCCCAGGAGCGCTTCGGCGTTCTGTTGCTCGGGACCGCCGGTGTAAAACCGCTGACCGATATAACTTATCCCTCCGAGGACGCTAAAAACGGTGCGCGAGGTGTGAATGATGTCGCGCCCAAAACCGGCGCCATACATTTGCTGCAAATATAATCCCTGGGTTTGGATGTGGTCCAGCTCGCCAGATACGAAGACAAAATTGTCAGGCGTAAAGAGATAATCCTCGCGCAGGCTTGTGGTGAGTGAGTTGGAGCTAATCATGGATCCGTCTTGCTCTACCTTGGAAAACAGCATGATAAGTGAGTAGGTGGTTCTGAAATGCGGAAAGAAGATGGCTGTCGAGGGCCGCTCACGCACGGCGGCCACGTTGGCGCTGATCGTATCAGCCTGCTCATTACCGCTTTGGATGTTGTAGCCCACATTCGCCGTTCCTTTCCAGTCGTGCAAAATCTGTGCCCGGTAAGCCATTAACGCCTTGTAGGCCGCTTGCGGCATGATGATCTGGACTTGCGACGCGGGAACCACCTGGGCATGTCCATTCTGGGACACCTGCCAGTCTCCCGAAGGCAGTAGCTCAAGCTGGCCGGTAGCGGTGGATTTGTTCTTTCGGACCACGACGGCCGGTTTCGATGGGGCGAAAGACTTCACTTTGGAAAGTGGAATACTGATCTTCCCGAGCGTTTCAGACGTGAAGGTGATCGCGCCACCTTGGACGTTAACCCAGTCTCCTACGACCCGCTCACCGTTTTTAAGCGTTACAACGGCGGCTGTTGCGGAGGCGGTTGCGAGAAAAAGCGCGAGAGCTATCGAGATCGTCCTGCTTTTGAATGCGGTAAGTAATTTTGGCGTGGCCATAGTTCTCCTTATATGAGTTCATCATCATTTCTGAGCAGCTTTCGCTGTGATTTGAATCGCGCCACTTTACCCTCCGCCTCCCGGCTTTCTGTAGGCGTACGGGCTTGCCGTACGCTCATGCCTGAAAAGCTTGTCAAAAAGAAAATTACGGCGCTGAAACGCAAGGTGATTGGGTTGACCCCGCCGCTTCTACCCTAGCCAGCCAAAAAAACAGCATGGTGGACCTGGCGCCGCGGCGGTTTTTCCCTTCTGATTGCTACTGTCCCATGATAGCAGACATCGCGCCACAGCATCCCAGCCACAGCGTTGCATTCGCAGGGTTACGTCAAAGTTGGGCTTATTGGGGTTTGGGGTGCGTTTTTGTAGCACAGCGCGGCCTTACGGCCGCAACCAAAGTTATAGATACTCTGCCCTCTCCCTCGGGAGAGGGTGGCTCGCGGCCGGCGCTTTCTCCAGCCGGCGCGGGCTAGGTGAGGGGTCGCTCGCCGAAGAATCTTGTCAAAAAAACAAGATTTTACGGCATTGCAATGCAGGGCTCGCTTTTTAGCCCTGTCATGATGGGCCGTTGGCCCGCGAAAGCAAATGAAAATACTCCTTGTCGGCGGATGAACTGACGGCGCCATAAGTCTTTCTTTTTCGGCAGATCCACGCTCAAGCCGGGAGCATTTTCAACGCTGCGGTTTGTCGTTGCACGAAAAAGCCGCAGCGTTACAAGGCGAACGCTGCGCTACAACCACCCCTATCCGGACTTTGACGTGACCGTGGTCCCAGTCGTCCCAACCTTGACAACGGAGGAAGCCGGTCGATAACATTCCTCATCGCAGAGTCAACGGTAGGCCCTTTCTGGAAGCGTCCTTTCTATTTTGTTAGAGAGCGGCCACGCGGGTAAACGAGTGACAGCCGGCCCCACTGAAACCTTCCATCAACATGAACTGCTCTTGACCGGAGCGAACGGTTTTCTAGGAAAGACTCTGATGGCGCTTCTTCTCGAGCGTTATCCCCAAGTTCGCCACGTTCACATTTTGTTGCGGCCCGGCAAAGACTGTTCCGCGGAGGAGCGATTTTGGAGCGAAGCGGCTGCTTCTCCGCCGCTTGAGCCCACTGTGAGCCGAGCCGGGAAAGAGGCTCTGCGGGCAAAGATCAGCGTGTGGGACGGTGACATCGCTGCTCCCCAATGCGGCCTGAGCCGGAGAGCCCTGGAGCGGCTGACCGGCGCCGTTAATTTGATCATCAACTGCGCCGGCAAGGTTGACTTCTTACCTCCGGTTGATGAGGCGTTCCGGTCGAATGTGGATGGGGTTGAAAATGTAGCTGGCCTCGCCCAGCGCATCGGAGCAAAACTCTTGCACGTCTCGACGTGTTATGTCTGTGGCGAAGCGGATGGACTCATTGAGGAGACCGAACCCGTTGTAGGGTTCTACCCGCAGCGGCGCGGGTTAGACGACTTCACGTTCCGGAACGACGAGGAATTGAGGCACACGCGCGCATTGATCCGCCAGATCTACGAGTCCGCAAACCTTGACGAATCCACCACCCGCCCTCGGCCCCGTGACCTCACTCAGCGGCTGACCGCCCTGGGAAAGCAGCGGGCTGCGGGTTGGGGTTGGGCCAACACCTACACCTATTCGAAGAGTCTCGGCGAGCAGATTATCTCTTCAACAAACGGATTGGAATATTCCATCGTTCGCCCGCCCATTGTTGAAAGTGCCTGGCGTTTTCCTTTTCCTGGCTGGATTGAAGGTGGCCGTACCGCCGCCCCTATGGTGTTGATGGCGCTGGATGGGCTTAAAGACTGGCCGGTAAGGGAGGATGCTCCGCTCGAAGTGGTTCCGGTGGATATGGTGGCTGCCGCGATTCTCATCGTCGCTCACCTCCTGCTTCGAGGACTTCACGAGCCGGTTTACCAACTGGGCTCCGCCGATACAAATCCCATCACTCTCGGCTCCGTGGTAGCGTTGCTTCATAAAGAGGCCAAAAAGCGCGCCAGGCGAAATGGACGCACAGGCCCTGCAGGAATTCTGCTTAACCGTTTGACAGCAAGGCGGGGGCGAAGCCGCATGCGCTTCTTATCGGCGGAACAGGTGGAAGAAAGGCAGCGCAAATTTCAACAGACCATTGCCCGAACCGAACACTGGGTTGGGAGTATGAAGGAAGTTCTCAGGCGAACCGGGCTGCCTGGCCGGCAGTTGCTTGATAATTGGAGCGCCGAGCTCAGGAAAATGGACCTCCAGGCAAGGTTCCGGCAACAGGTTCTGGACCAATACCTCCCATTCGTTCTTTATAACCGGTACATTTTCGAGTCTGAAAACATCCGTGCTGCGTATGCATCCCTTAGCGAGCCGGACCGGCAGTTGCTTCCCTGGACTCCGGAGAAAATTGACTGGAAGGATTACTGGGTTAACAATCAGATTGGCGGAATTGAGAAATGGGTGCAACCGCAAGCCGTCCGGGACTGGAAATTCAAGGTTTAGCGGCGGCTGCGCTTTATTGAGAAGCTCCGTCGGCCTGCTGCCCCGAAGGGGCAACCCGTGAATAGCCGTGGGTGAAACCCACGGGAACGAGGCGAAAAACACGTTTCGGCCCCGAAGGGGCCGAACAGCGCCTAGGGGACCGGAACGAATTAACTGATTTCGCAGGCGTTCGAATGCGGCGATCCCCGGCAGGTCAACCCCGTCAGGGTTGACCGCGTGATTGCGGGCGTTTTCCGCAGGTTGCACCTGCGGTTATTCACAGCAGGCCCCTTGGACAGGGCTATCTTTCAATTCCCGCGCGCCGAAGCCCAGATAGTAGCGCCGACCTTCAGGTCGGCACATGCCGCGCTTAAGCCCGGCGCTACAAAGCTTTCATGACCACAACATCCCATCCGGTTGAGTCTGGCTCGGTGGAAGGCCAGACGCTCGAAGTGGTGCGCGAACTCCTGGTCGAGTTGGGATCGGTTCGTGCCGCGGAAGGTCTTTCCATGAACTCGCACCTTGACCGCGATCTGGGATTGGGGAGTCTGGAGCGGGTGGAGCTTTTAGTCCGTCTGGAAGCCCGCTTCAAAACGCGGCTTCCCGAGGAGTTGGCTCAAGAAGCGGAAACGCCTGCCGATTGGGTGCGCGGCATCTTCGATGGAGCAACGGCGGGAGCGGGGAAACAGCGCTACCGGATTGTGCAGCCTGCCCGCGAGAGCCCTCCCGCGCCCGAGTCTGCAGCATCCTGGCCGGAGGTGCTGCGGCGCCAGGCGCAGCTTGAGCCGGATCGTGTGCACGTTCACCTGCTCGATGAAGACTCCGGGCGTGATATCACTTACGGGCAGCTTTTGGATACCGCCTCGCGCGCCGCCGCGGGCCTTCATGAAGCAGGCTTACGGCCCGACGAGACGGTAGCGATTATGCTGCCGACGTGTGCGGACTTCTTTTATGCTTTCTTCGGAGTGATGCTGGCTGGGGGCATCCCCGTCCCGATCTACCCTCCCGCGCGGCCTGACAAAATTGAAGAATACGTTCGCCGTCAGGTGCTGATTCTCAAGAATGCCGAGGTCCGCTTCCTTATCAGTTTTGACCGGGTGCGCGCCGTTTCCGGGATCATGCAGCTCAGTATTCCCAGCCTGCTCGAAGTAACCAGCGTGGAGACGCTCAGCCGGACGGGAGCCCGGCTGCCCGCGGGTGGAATCGAACCGGCTGAAATTGCGTTTATCCAATATACCTCCGGGAGCACGGGCGATCCAAAGGGAGTGGTGCTGACTCACTCGAATGTTCTCGCTAACGTCCGAGGGATCGGCGCGTCGGTCAAGGTTCGTCCTGATGATTACGTGGTGAGCTGGCTGCCGCTTTATCACGATATGGGGTTGATCGGCTCGTGGCTGTTCAGTATCTATCACGGTGCCCCCATCACCCTTCTCTCGCCGCATGCTTTCCTCACCCGGCCCGAACGGTGGCTCTGGGCCATGCACGACTCGCGCGGTTCGCTGTGCCCCGCTCCGAATTTTTCCTACGAACTATGCGCCCGCAAGATTCCTGACGAAGCGCTGGAAGGCTTGGATTTGAGCGCGTGGCGAGTGGCCATCAACGCGGGAGAGGCCGTTCTCCCGGAGACCCTTGCTCGCTTCGCAGCCCGTTTCAAGCCTTACGGATTTCGCGCCGAAAGCTTTGTTCCCTGTTACGGATTGGCCGAATCTTCAGTCGCGCTCACTTTCACGTCAATGAACCGGGCGCCTGTGATCGATAGTATCCGCCGGGATTTGTTTGAGTCCGAAGGCAAAGCGGCGCCGGTCGAGCCGAGCCGTGGGAATGTGCTCCGCTTTGTCGCAAATGGCCGGCCCATGCCTTACCACGAAGTGAAACTGCTCGACGAGGAGGGGCATGAATTGGGGGAGCGAGTTCAAGGACGCCTGTTCTTTCGCGGCCTGTCGAGAACGCCAGGGTACTATCGAAATCCGGGGGCAACGTCGGCGGTGACGACGGCCGACGGATGGATGGATTCCGGCGATTTAGCCTACTGGGCGAATGGTGAACTCTACGTAACAGGGCGGCTTAAGGACTGTATTATCAAATCCGGCCGCAACATCATTCCCCAGGAAATTGAGGCGGCGGCGGCGGAGGTTGCCGGCGTCCGCAAGGGCTGCGTGGCCGCTTTCGGAGCTCTTGATCCGGCGAGCGGCACGGAGAGATTGGTCGTGGTTGCGGAAACTCGCGCGACATCCGCGGCCGAGCAGCGGCAGATTGAAGAAGGAATCACCAAAAGCGTGGATGCGGTTCTGGGAATCCCCCCCGACAAAGTTTTTCTGGCAGCGCCGCAGAGCATTCCGAAGACCAGCAGCGGGAAGATACGCCGCAACGCCACGCGCGAGCTCTATCTAAACGGCCAGCTTATTGGGCGCAAACGGCACCCTTATGTGCAACTCGCCCGCTTGTGGCTGGACAGCCTCGGATCGTGGATCGCGCTCGTCTCCCGCCGCGCCTTCGTGCGCGTGCGCCTGGCCGGCCACTCCGTGCTGTTCGGTTTGGTAACTTATGCGGGAGGTCTGGCGGTGCGCCTGGCGCTCAGCCTGAATGAGGCCGCCTGGCTCGCAAGCCTCTCGGCGCGCTGTGCCCTGTGGATGGGAGGCCACCGAGTGGATTTCCTGCCGGGGCCGGCCTTGCAGCAAGCCATAGCGCCTGTCTATTTCGCAAACCGGGCTGGCCATCTTGATCCGCTGGTCGCGGCCGCGAAAATTCGCGGCCCATTTTTCTTTGCTGACCCGGCGGCGCTGTGCGAGCTTCCTGCTTCCGCGCGGTTTTTGCTGAAGCCGTTTGTGGTTCCTCCGGTCAAAAATGAGAAAACGCCGCCGGGTGGCACACCGCGGCAACGGATTGAAGCCGTCAGCGCAAACCGCGCCGTGCTCGTCTTTCCGGATGGTCCTGCCGGGGTTCCCCCTCGCCGCTGCCGCTTCCATTTGTACGCGCTTCAGGCGGCGATCGCCGCTTCCCGTCCCCTTCATCCCGTCCTGTTTCACGGCACCGAAGGCATCGTGTGGCTGGACCGGGAATCCGAGGCCAGGATTCGCACGTCCCGTATTGGCCTTGAGTCCTCTGATGCGAGCGAGACCTGCAGCCGGGCCCGGGCCCGGGTGTCCGTTGGCGCTGCGATTGACTCCTCCGCAACGGGCCCTCATGATATCATTCGGCTTCGGGAAACCATCCGCCTGTCGATTGATAAGCTCGCGTGATCATTCGAATTCTCATCGCTTTTGGACTGGGAGCTATTCCCTTCGCTGTCCTTGCCATGGCCGGCTCGGGCGTGGATATTCGCAAGGTGGGGTCCGGAAATCCCGGATTTAACAATGTCCTGCGAGTCAGCAAGTCGCGAGCGCTTTGGACCCTGATTGGAGATATGGGCAAGGGCGCCCTCGCGCTCGTCCTGGTCTGGCTGGTGTTTCCCGTGCCGTTGCATCCAGGCCAAAAAGGTCTCGTCGGTTATTTTGCCGCACACCCAGCAGCCGGAAAGCTCATTGAAGGTTGGATTTTTGGGTTCGCAGCGATACTGGGCCATTGCTACTCGCCGTTTTTGAGGTTCAAGGGCGGCAAAGGTGTTGCCACCTCAGCCGGGGTGATGCTGGTGCTCTATCCAGGTTACGCGGTGATCGCGCTGGCCTGCTTTGTGGCGGTGAGGCTGGCGGGTGGCAAGCTGAAGTTGCGCGAAGCGGGCGCCATTGCTTCACTCTCCGCATGGATCTTATTTGTCCTGCTTATGCTCGGCTTTAGAGGCCGTATCGACTTCGTTGGCGCAGCCGTGGTGGCCGCCTTTCTATTCTTGAGACATCACAAGAATCTACGCCACATCCTTGAGCGCAAGCAGGAACTGCCAGCCCGGGTGTGAGTTCCTAACCCGTCGAAAACAACGAGCGAACATGTCATGGCCGCATCCGTGGCGCAGGCAGCGTAGGGGTAGGGCTTGCACTGCCCTGCCTGATTTCCTCGGCCGTAATCCTGAGTTTTACGCATATCTCCGGCTGGACACGTGGGGTGGGCATGAAGTCGCTACTACGCAGCGGGTTGCGGAGGGCCTTGTATCAGGGCACGGCTTCACAGGTTGCGGAAAAACTCCCCTGAGAGCCCCAAATGGCGCTCGTCAAGATTTGTAAGTTATTGATTCTCCGTTCGAGCGACCGCCATTTTCGGCCGATTTTGACTCCGAAAAGCCGTTTTTCCGCAACCTGTTCAGCCGTGCCGAGGGGAAGCTGGATCTTAGGGCGGGGCTTTTAGCCCCTGACCGCCAGGCGCAGCGGCTAAACAGGTTGCGGAAAAACTCTCCTGAGAGCCCCGAATGGTGCTCGTCAAGATTTGTAAGTTATTGATTCTCCGTTCGAGCGACCGCCATTTTCGGCCGATCCTGGCTCCGAAAAGCCGTTTTTCCGCAGCCTGTAAAGCCGCCATTCTGTTGGCTTTGGGTCGGCACGGCTGAAGCCGTGCCCTGATGCACCCCTCGTGTCCAGCAAAAAATGTGGGACACGTTCAGGCCGTAATCAAGGGGACGTACAATGGCCAATTCTGTTAGGATCGCGTTCTACGATTTAGACGGAACGCTGGTTTCGAGTAATATCGTTACGCGTTACGCATTC
>JASHOS010000007.1 GCA_030040995.1 Terriglobia bacterium
AAGGCGAGGGTCGGCGGCGGCTCCTGCGCTGCGGCTAGTCCACAGATCCCGCTGGTGAAAAGAATCAGCAAAAGAATACGAAGCCTGCGTTGGACCATGTTAACCACCTCTACATGTGGTATGTGCTGATACGCTCATTCGATGTTATCACCACGCTTTGCGTTCGGGTACCAGGAGCTGCTAAGGGAGAACGTGGCCACATCGGAGGCAGCGCAGCCCGGGGGCAGGGGACATCGTCGATGGGGAGTTTGCGCCGTTTATTGGGGTAGGGAACCTTGACTTGTCAGAAATTGTTTCGGCATGCTGCGGTGGGTGAAGGCATCGGAAAGTCCAAAACAGGAAAAGGCTGAGCAATGAGGCGCAGGACGTCGAAAAGAGTGAAACTCATTGACGTAGCCCGCGCCGCGAACGTCAGCGTCTCCACCGGAAATCGGGAATAGCCCGGCGGCTCAGGCGCCGATTTGGTTTGAGGGTTGGCTGAAGGGCTTCTGCATATAGCGCTTGGCCAATTCCAGAGCGCCTTGCGTATCGTCGTTCGTGTGGAGCGCCCGGTTGTATTCATTCAGCGCTCGGTCGCGCTGGCCCGTGGCGTCGAAAATTTCTCCAATCTTCAGATAACTCCACACTTGAACCCACTTCGGCTGCAAGTCGCCATTTAGAGCATCCTGGAACTCTTCGAGGGAGGCGTTGTAATTGTGCAAGGTAAAGAGGACATCGCCGATGCGGTAGTGGGCCAGCGAATCGTTTCCATTCTGTTGCAGGACCTTCCGGTATTCGTCAATGGCCGCAAAATACTCTTGCGCTTCGGCAAGCTGGGCGGCGCTGGCCATTTCAACTTCGGTCCGCGTCTGGTCCGTATATTTGAGAATGTCGCTTGCCGGGTCAACCACCACCTGGACGGGCGGCGCCTTGGTATCAATGGTAAAGTTGGCGGCAGTGCCGATCATCATCAGCCGTTCGTTAACCGGCCGGCCCCCGCGGAGATAAACGCGGACATTGACCGGCATTCGGAAAATATCAAGGTCCTGTTGGATCTTGCCAACCACCTCGTAGCCGGTGTGCGTGCGGTAAATTGCCCATTGCCGGTGAAACTGCGGAGCGCCGGTCGAGTCCACCCATTGAGCGAAAAAGTAGGTAAGCGATTCCCGGCTGGCCTGCTCCGCCAGTTTTTGAAACTCCGCGGTCGAAATGGAGTTCCAGGCATATTGCCGGGCCATGTCCCGTAGGGTCGCAAAGAACGCGTCGTCGCCAATCACCCAGCGAAGCATATGGAAAACCATGGCGCCTTTGTTATAGACAACCGAGTTGTATTCAGGACTGAACGGCTGCAATTGAGAGGCTTCGGCAATCGGCGCCTGGCTCTCGTGAATGAGTGCATCAACGGCAATCGTATGCATGCGATCTTCAAAAGCAGTCTCGCCCTCGTCGCTTTGAATAAACAGCGCGGAGGAATACGTTGCCAAGCCCTCCCCCAAAAAGACGTCATTGGGGGCCGCCGGGCTTACCAGGCATCGCCACCATTGATGCGAGATTTCCGTGGCGAGCAAGCCGTAATCCACGGGAGCCGTGAAGCCTCGTTTTGCGATCGCCACAATGCCGGGCGCCGAGTAACCGCCGAGCGTCCCATCAGGAATCTCCACCAGCGCCAGCCGGTTATCGGGCAACACGCCAAACTTCCCTGCGTAGAAGGCGAGCACCTGTTCGGCGGCAGAGCTGTAGCTTGAGGCGTACTGCAAGTCGTCTTTGTAGAGATAAACGGTGATCGCGGCGCCCGGCGAGGGGCTTGGCGCCGCCACATAAGGACCAATCAAGACGGTCCCGGGGAAGGATTGGCGATCGTAATGGAACGTGTACGTGTTTCCGTCAGCCGTGCTTACCGGACCGGAAGTCTGGCCGGAGGCAATCACCGTCTGTCCGGCGGGGGCGGTGATGCTCATGGTGGCCGAGAACCGGTCGAGCCCATCCCCATTCACAGGAAACCAGCATCCCGGATACAAAAGGTACGAGCCCTCTGTGCCAACATAGGAAAGCATCAACCCTTCGGCCGGGCTACCGTCAGCCGTCGCCAGCGCTCCCGAATAATCCACCGTTATCGCCGCCGGCTGCCCAGCGGGAAGGGCATTGGTCAAAGAGAGCGAGAGGGTTGGCCCTTGCTGCGAAAACTGGATCGACTGGCCTGAAGCATCCGTCACACTCGTCACCTTAAGGGCGCTGTCGAGCTTGAAGCTGAGCGTGGTGGATTGAGTTCCAGGCACGAGCTGGATTTGAGTCCGAGCCGTCAGCATATGCGTGGAGGGATTGACCGTCGCGTTTATGGTGTAGTTCGTAACTTTGAACTCCGCCGGCGTCTGGCCCTTGGAACACGGCGCGGAAATAAAGACAATGAGAAGGGAAAATACATACAGCCCCGAAAGTTTCCTGCTGGTTCTGTGTCGCCGGTTGTCTTCTTGCATCTTAGAGATACCTCGAAGTCTTGCTGCTTGGTGCGTCAAGCTGGCTTCAGGGCGTGACGCCCGAGCCGACCTGGAACGCCGCCTGTGCTTTCGCGGCACCGGTTCTGTTGTCCACCTGGGTCTCTCTACGTTGGATTCGAAAGTAGCGCTTTACCGTTGTCTCGGCTCGCTGTGAAAGTTCTGAACCATCTCCTCCACAATCCGGGCGAGCTGCTCAATTGCTCCCCCGTTTCCGAGGCGCCCTCTAACAGCCTGGAATTCCTGGCGCATCTTTGATTGTACTTCAGGATGATTCAAAATACGCTCCGTCTCGCCGGCGAGGCGGCGGGCGGTGAAGCCCTTCTGAATGAGCTCCGGAACCGCCTCATCGCCTGCCAGGATATTGACCATACTGAAAAACGGCACGTCCACCATCCAGCGCGCAAGAAACGCGGTGACCGGTGACACCCGATAAACCACCACCATCGGGCAGTCAAGCAATGCGGCTTCAATCGTTGCTGTGCCGCTGGCAACGACGGCAACCGCGGAATGCGCCAGGATGTCGTAGGTCGAGTGAGCCATGATGCGCAGAGGCGCGCGGATGTTCGAGTGCCGGTGCAGGCGCGACTCGATACGGGCAGCATCGAGTGTGGGCGCTACGGCCACCAGGAATTGCACCCGGCGCCGCTCGGAAAGTAAAGCGGCAGCGCTAAGCGCTGTGGGCAGGATGTAAGACACCTCAATCTCGCGGCTCCCGGGCAGCAGCGCCACGGTCTCGACTGAAGGGTCTAAGCCCGCCCGCGCAAAGAATTCTTGCCGTGAAACGCACGAGCGAACGGCGCCAACGAGAGGATGCCCAACGTACTCTGCCGGAATGCTGGCCTTCCGGTAAATCTGCTCTTCAAAATCAAAAATGCACACCATCTTGTCCACACGCGTTCCAAGCTGCCGAAGCCGCCACTTTTTCCAAGCCCAGATCTGCGGACTGACAAAATACAGAACGGGAATGCCGAGGCGCTTGAGCCGGGTTGCCAGCCGCATATTTAAGGATGGCGAGTCGATGAGGATGGCTAATCGGGGTTTCCGGCGACCAGCCTCTTGAACCAGATCGCCGAAGGCTCGATAGGCCCGAGGCAGGCCGGAAGCTACTTCTGTGATGCCAACCATGGCGAACTGATGCGAATCCACGACCGTGTCTACACCCGCTTGCCGCATGGCATCACCGCCACAGCCGAATAAACTAAAACCGGTCTGGCGCGCCCTCAGCGCTATAGCAAGCCGGCCGCCATATACATCTCCCGAGCGCTCTCCGGCGACCATCATGACTGTGACAGGGTTTGAGTATTCCGGCATAAGGCTGGGTTGCCGTGCGAGGTCTACTATAGCGGGTGGCGGCTTTGCTGCGCCATAGCTGCTTCAGAGAACGGGGTGCGCGGAGTATGATGGTGGACGCGGCGGCATTGGCGGCAAATGCAGCACAAAGGCACTCGGGCACAGAGTTGAAAACGAAAGGCTTTTCTCCGTATCTTAGTGTCTTTGTGGTGGGATGCGCAGATTCGTCCACCGCTTCTCAGTCTCCGCCCGTAGCGCCGGGATTCAGCCCGGCACCTGGTCAAATGCCGACCTAAAGGTACGACGGTTCGTAAGCTTTCAGGGCAACGTCCACGTGGTGGTCAAATGCC
>JASHOS010000074.1 GCA_030040995.1 Terriglobia bacterium
GATCGACCTTGAGCCAGCCGGTTCTTGTCGGAGAGGATATTCGTTCTGGGCTTTCTCAATTCTCTTTGAAGGTCGGGCGGAAGAACTAAAAAAGTCGTCTGCTCGTGCGGAGCATTCTTTTCCGCCTGCAGCGCCACCCACCGCTCGTGGCGTTGGAGCCAGCCGGATACCACTCCTAAAAACATCAGGAAAAACACTTCCCCAATGACTACGACCAGAAACAGCGTGCGCCGGCGCCATTTGGCAGCCTCGTTCGGCTCTTCAAGGAAAAAATGTATTTCCGGCCCTTCGCGCACTTGCCGGGTGCTTCGGGCGCTTGCCGGATCTATCAGAGTGATTCTCGTGAGCACAGTCCTATACCTGCCCAAGAACGGTTGGCCTTCTTAGTATGATGCATTTCTAGCCCTCTCCGACAGGGCTTTTTCGAGTTTAAGACGATTCCCGCCATGCAGCCGTTACACCCAAGAATCGATAGATCAGTATGTGGCTTGAGCCCCAACGGGCGAACCAACAAAACCTGGGCCAACACCTCACCACAAAGCCACCAAGACACGGAGAAAGGAGTTTTGTTTTCAAGCTCCATGCCTTGGCGCCTTGGTGGTTCAAACTATTAATTCACGGCCTGGGCTTAGATCAGGTCGGGCCTTCGGCCCTGGGGAGACGTCCTTTTCATGTTTCGGGATATTGCGAAGGGAATTTCGAGGTCGCAGGAAACCACCGGCTGCCGTATTCTATTCATCAGCGCTTCGCAGCACAAGCGCAGGGGTAAGATACTCAGTGTAGTGCCTGGCTGTTACGCGCACGGAGGTACGATTAATGCGGTTGCGAAAGTGGATATTCGTCTTTCTGTTGTGTACCCTCTCGCCGGTAATGCTGGCTGCGCCTCACCCTTCATCTGATCCCTTCCGTCCTCCCGCGGTACCGCTCGTGGCGGTGGATCCGTACTTCAGTATCTGGTCCTTCGCCAGCCACTTGACGTATGACTTCACCCGGCACTGGTCGGGTGCGCCCATGGTCATGAAGAGTATCGTGCAGATTGACGGCGAGTCCTATCGCATTATGGGCAGCCGTCCATCGACCGTTGCGCCGGCGCGCCAATTGGGCATTCGAGTGCTCCCGACGCGCACGATCTACGAATTCAGGGCTGCCGGGGTGCTGGTCCGCCTCACTTTCACCACCCCCGCCCTTCCCACAAGCCTTGATGTGCTAGCGCGCCCGATTACGTACCTGACGTGGAGCGTGCAGGCCATGGACGGCAAACAGCACCGCGTCTCCATCTTCTACGACGTGAATGCCAGTGTTGTTGTTGCGGCTCCGGATCAGACGGTGGTGTGGTCGCGGCCAAGGGTTCCCGGCCTGAGCGTGCTTCGCATCGGCACGGAAAAGCAGCCGGTGCTGGCCACGGCCGGCGACGGCGTGAAGATTGGCTGGGGATATCTCTACGTCGCAGCCCCTGTGGACCGTGCTCTCGAGGCCGCCGCTGCAGACGACCGTAGCCTCGTCAACTCGTTCGTGACGCAGGGAAGGCTGCCGGGCGCGGACAACACGCGAAGAGCGCGCGCGGCGGAGGACGGCTGGCCTGCCCTTGGCTTCAGCTTCGACCTCGGAGCAGTCGGCGCCCAGCCTGTCTCGCGATATCTGATCCTGGCTTACGACGAGATTTATCCGGTCGAATATTTTCACGTTCGTCTGCGGCCTTACTGGCAAAATCAGGGCTTGCGCGTCTCCAGTCTCCTGCAAGCGGCGGAGCGCGATTACGGCCGTCTCAGCGCTGAATGCGCAGCTTTCGACGGCAAATTGATGACCGCCTTGGGGCAGGTGGGCGGCGAACAATATGCTCTTCTCGCTTCTCTCGCCTACCGCCAGGTTTTCGCGGCCAATAAGCTGGCGCTTGGGCCGCAGGGACGTCCGCTGATGTTTCTCAAAGAGATCTCAAGTTGCGGCTGCGCGCAAACTGCTGACGTAATCTATCCCGAATCGCCCATCCTCCTCTTTCTGAATCCTAAGCTTCTGGAATACTCCTTAGTCCCCCTTCTCGACTATGCGGATTCCGGAAGATGGCCCTATCCTTATGCCCCTCACGATCTCGGAACTTATCCCTTGGACAATGCCCGCGTTCCTTCGCAGATGGAAAGCATGCCGGTGGAGGAATCAGGAAATATGCTGCTCATGATTGCCGCGATTGCCAAGGCGGAAGGCAATGCGCAATTCGCCGGAAAGTACTGGCCTTTGCTGACCCGGTGGGCCGGATATCTCAAAACGCACGGCCTCGACCCCGGTAATCAGCTTTGCACCGATGACTTTACGGGCGTCTTGGCGCACAACGCGAATCTCTCCTTAAAAGCCGTCGAAGCATTAGGTGGTTATGCCCTGCTCGCTCAAATGCTGGGGAGGCCGGAAGCCAGGCCCTACCACCGCATCGCGGAGGATTATGCCCGCAGATGGATGAAGATGGCCGGCGATGGCGATCATACGCGCCTGGCATTCGATCGCCCCGGTACATGGAGCCAGAAATACAATCTTGTCTGGGATCGCATCCTGGGACTGAACCTCTTTCCTCCGCGGCTCGCGCGGACTGAGCTGGCTTGGTACCAGAAACAACAAACCTATTTCGGATTTCCTCTCGACAGCCGTATGGCTTATACCAAGCTGGACTGGGAGACTTGGTCGGCGGCACTGGCGCAATCCGACGGCACGTTCCAGTCGATATTTTCCGGCCTGTACAACTTTGCTAACGACACGTCCGATCGCGTGCCGTTAAGCGATTGGTACTGGACTGTCGATGGAACACACGTTGGATTCCAGGCCCGCCCTGTAATGGGCGCGCTTTATATCAGGATGCTTTCCAGTCTCCCCCTTTGGAGAAAATGGGCAGATGGCCGGGAGTAACGAGCGCTCGGCGAAGGCGAGAAACTGCCCCTCACCCGGCCCGCGCCGGCTGGAGAAAGCGCCGACCGCGGTTCACCCTCCCCCCGGGAGAGGGTGAACTGCGATCCTTCGGCCGGACTTAGTCGGCGGCGCGAGCCGTCTCGATCGCCGCAGCTTTCCCGCTCACCACCAGCTCCGGAATTTCCAGATAGACCGCTGTGCCTTGCCCGGGTTGACTCTCCACGCGGAACAGAAATTGATCGCCAAAAAGAACCCTCATACGTTCATTCACATTGCTGATCCCGATACCTGAAGCGTAAATTCCCTCTCTTTTTTCCTTCGAAATACCCGCGCCATCGTCCTTTACTTCGATAAACAAACGCTGATTCCTGGATGCGGCCCGCACGGTTATCGTCCCCCCTTCGATCTTATGCGCAAGGCCGTGCCGGATAGCGTTTTCAACCAGAGGTTGAAGGATCATGCTCGGGACCATTACATTTTGGGACTCGGGATCAATCTCCTTCACGATTCGAAGCTTGTCGTGTCCAAAACGAACCACCTCGATGTCGAGGTAATCGTCGATGAATTCCATTTCTTCCTTCAGCAGTATGAAATGAGCCTGAACTTTCAGGAGGCGGCGGAGAATGCGGGAGAGCTTCAGGAGTACGTTGCGGGCCATATCCGGGTCGCGCCGGATCAGCGAAGAGATGGTATTGAGCGTGTTGAACAGAAAATGAGGGTTGATCTGGCTGACGAGCGCATCCATGCGCGCCTGGAGCAGCATTCTCCGCTGGTCTTCAAGAGTTTGCTCGATCCGGGTGCCGTTCCAGATTTTTACCGGAATGCCGACGGCGACCAGAGTGGCAATGACAATCAGCACGTTGATGCTGAAGACGGGTGAGTACTGGTAAAAAAGATTGCTTCCCGTTACACGGCCCATGTAGAGGCGCATAATCTCAAGAACTGCGCATACCAGCGCGAAAAGCACCTGCCAATCAAGAGCAGGATGCTTGAATCGCAGCTTAATCGACCGGAAGAGGGCGAGGTCGATGAAGGGGCTAAATTGCCAAATAGTCTCTTTGTCCGGGCAGAGCCAGCGCGCGAGTCCGGCGACGAGCGCGTAGACGGTGGCCATGGGAAGGGCCAGCATCTCATGGCCAAGCAGCATGGCGGGCAGACTGACCATTAAGCCCACCGCCAGACCGGTAACGGCGCCGCCCAGGAGTCCGCCTAGTACCGTGACGGCTAGGCTCAGATCCGCACCCTGATATCCCGCCATCAGGCGGGTGAGCACGCCGAGGGCAAACGGAACGCCGAGAAAGAGCGCGAACTCAAGCTTTTGCGCCAGTGTTCGCTGTTCTACAAAGAGGAGGCGCCGGAAACCGCCAAAGCGGGCAATAATACTGGCCAGGGAGGCCATGACGCCCAGCTTGATCAGGAGGATCAGCAGAACTGATGCCGAACGGCTGAGTGCAGGATGCATGACGCCGGTTCACCGGCCCCCGCCTATAAAGTGTACTATTTCCAACCGGTCTCGCTCCGCCACCACCACGGTATCCCAATCGCCCTTCGGAACAATCTCCAAGTTGCGCTCCACGGCAACACGGTCACGTGGAATCTTCAGCCATTCCAGCAGCGCCGTGAGCGTCATGCGGTCGGGCACTTGGCGGGAATCGCCGTTAATCTCTATCGTGATCAACGCGTCCTCACCCGGATTTTGAAATTGCGATTTTGGATTTGCAGCGGGTAGCGCAGAGTTTCCTGCCTTTGGAAACTCTGCGGCTTGTCGATTTCCGAAAAAAGCCGCAGACTTCGAGAGGCACAAAGTCTGCGCCACCCGCTGCAAATCCAAAATCGCCAATCTAAACTCTAAAATCCAAAATGCAATCAGCCGACAATGTCTTCGCCGCCATCGACGCGAATGACGTTGCCGGTCATCCAGTAAGTCTTCTCGCTCATCAAGGCCGCAATGGCTGATGCCACATCCTCGGGCGTGGTGAGCCGGCCGGCCGGATTGCGAAGTTTTGCAAGCTCAAACAGCTTCTCACTCCCGGGAATCCTGCTTGAGCCGGGAGTAACCGTCACGCCGGCCTGAATCGAATTGGCCGTGATGCCGTAGGGCATCAGCTCGTACGCCAACTGGCGAATATGCGATTCGATGACGGCTTTGGCCGCCGAAACGGCGCCGTAGTTCGGAATGACGCTATGCCCACCGGCGCTCGTGAGCGCGTAAATGCGGCTTCCGGAGCGCAGCATCTTACGGACCATCATTTCCTGCACCCAGTAAACGAGATTGCTCCCCATGACGTCAATCGTCATCTCAATTTGGGCTTGCGTCAGGGGCTGATCGGGCGGGCTGGCAATATACGGCTGCAGCGATCCAAACGCGACGCTGTGCAGCAGCACTTGGATGAAATGTTCGCCACCTTCTTTTGCCCAGCGATTCTGGATCTCATCCAGAACTTCCGCCCGTTTTTCGCGATCCGCGGCATTGCGGTTGTAGAACTGAACTTCACGGCCCAGGCCCTTGATCTTTTCCACGATCTCATTCACGTGCGCGGTAGCCGAGCGGCGGTCGAAGTGCACTCCCAAAATGTTCAGCCCCGCCCGGGCGAGCTCCAGGCTGATCGCTTCGCCAAATCCGCTGGAAGACCCGATGACAAGCGCCCACCCCGTGGGAGTAGTGGTTTCGGTCATAGTCATTTGCCTCTCGTGCGAGTCCTAGGCTGGCCACAAAAAACGAAAATCCTCACCCGCCTGCGGGCAGGAGCCGCTCCGTCGCTGAAGCTCTGGAGCGTAAGCGACCTTCGGTGGGCGCAGGCCCGGCTCGTGCCGGCTGGAGAAAGCGCAGGCTGCTCGCCACCCTCTCCCGCAAGCGGGAGAGGGAATGCCGGTTGGGAGCCAGCTTTAATGCTTTTCTACGATAATCCGGCGTTCCGACTCTCCCTCCACTTCGAGCCGGATCCGGACGAAAGAGCAAGGAAGCGGTTCCGGCAGCTTCGCTCCCCACTCGATGAGCACTGTTGACCCGGAATCGAAAAGCTCATCCAGCCCTAATGATTCAACCTCACGCCGTCCGTCGATGCGGTATAAATCCGCGTGGTAAACTTTCGCGCTGCGCCCCGTCGCCGCGTCGAGCCTCCCGTATTCATGAACCAGCGTAAAAGAGGGGCTGGTGACCTCATCTTCAGTCGCCGCGCCCAGCCCAGCCACTATTCCCTTGGCCAGGATGGTCTTACCACTTCCCAAGTCACCATCGAGCAGCACGACGCAGGCCGGACGGAGCATGGGAGCGAGGCTTCGGCCGAAGGCCATCGTCTCTCCGGCAGAATGCGTGACAATATCATACAACGTTTCCATAACCACGACGGGCTGCGACTCACGCCTAGAGTAGGGGCGGCACTTGCGGTCGCCCAGGGAGGCACGAGGCCTGCCCCTGAAGGGGCATCAAGTAGCGCCGGGCATTCGCCCGGCAGGTGCCGACCTAAAGGTCGGCGCTACGGGACATCAAGGCGGAGCCTTGGCTAGTTAGAGACGAGGGAACGGGCAACAAACCAGGCATTGGCCGGTCTCTCGGCGAGACGCCGCATGTACCAGGAGAACCACTGAGTGCCATAGGCTATCAGCACGACGGATTTCCATCCCTCGCGCGCCAGGCGCAGTTGCTGGGTTCTCTGAATGCCATATAGCATTTCAAATTCGAAACTACCCTTTGGGAGTTGATGGGAAGTGGCATAAGCGAGGAGGCGTTCAATAAGCTTACAATCGTGCGTTGCAATTGCGGCGCGCACGCCGCCAGAACTGGTTTTCCGGTCGAGCAGCCGCGCGGCTAGCGAGAAATAATTTTCATCCACTTCCTGCTTCCGGGGAAATGCCCGTTCAGGAGGTTCGTTATAGGCTCCCTTCACGAGACGAATCATAGGATCCAGGGGCATCAGCGACGAAAGGTCACTCGCGGTGCGATAAAGGTAGGCCTGCAAGCACACGCCGACGTGAGGAGACGATGTTCTGGCGCGCCGGTAAAGATCCAGCGTGGCATCGACATAGGAACTGGATTCCATATCGATCCAAACTGGCCTCTGCCCGCCTGCATACGTGATGATCCGGTCGAGATTTTCGTAACAAAGGTCCTTATTGAGATCCAAGCCAAGCTGAGTTAGCTTCACGGAAAGCGCGGTCTCAAGTCCGCGCTCTCGAAGCCGGTCGATGACGCCCAGGTAATGTTTCGTTACGCCATCGGCTTCGGAGGCATCGGTTACGTTCTCTCCGAGGTAGGTGAATATTGTTCCGACTGAGAGATTGCGCATCGCAAGCGCGGCATCGAGCGCCTCCTGGACCGTTTCGCCCGGCATAAACCGGGAAACGGCTCGACGCACAAAGGAATATCTGGGAGCGCGTTCCTTCAGCCATTGGCTTTGCGACCCAGCCAGGAACAAGCTCCTCACGATTCCCAATCAACGCCTCCCGATCGGAAGCACGGGGTCCGGTAGCTGCCGCCATAAACGAAAACAAATGACGTACATCATATTGTATCCGTCGTTCGACTAACGGATCAATCCGCCACCCAGCACGAACAAGGTTAGGGAGTATGGCTCGGTTCCGGAAGGGCACAGCCCTTCCGCACAGCGGGCGGCGAAACCGCACATCGCCTCGAAAGATCTGAAAGCTGATTTGGGCACGCCTGCCCAGGGGCTGTTGCTAGAAAAGAAAGTTTCTATGGCCCTATAGTGCTAGGATAGACGCCGGTTTGGTTTACAGCTTTTTCTATCGCGGAAGCGCGAACGCAACGTACACTGCGTTCCGCGAAGCGCCCGCCAGCTTGCCCCCGCCTGCAGCGATCACCACATATTGGCGGCCATTCACTTCGTAGGTTGCAGGACTGGCATTCGCCGCGAAGGGCAACGTTGCTTGCCACAACAGTCTGCCCGTGGACTTATCGAAAGCCCGCAACTTCCTGTCGAAGTTCGTTGCCCCAATAAAGAGCAATCCTCCCGACGTGACGACGGACCCGCCGTAATTCTCGGTTCCGGTGTTCTTCATCCCTTCAGCAGC
This sequence comes from Terriglobia bacterium, assembly GCA_030040995.1. Taxonomy (GTDB): domain Bacteria; phylum Acidobacteriota; class Terriglobia; order UBA7540; family UBA7540; genus JASHON01. The sequence continues at coordinate 7,921 of JASHOS010000074.1, forward strand.
AAGTTCGGGATACTCGCCGAACGGAATCTTCCAAACATACCCGCCCGTGTTAAGGTCGATCGCATTCAGAGTGCCCCAGGGAGGCGTGACGGCTGGATAGCCTTCCGGATCCAAGAATTTTTCGTATCCTGTGAAGTGATAATTCATATCGGGTGGAGCGGCGCGGGAGCTTGGAAGCGCTTTGCTCTCGCCACTCAGCAGATATTTAACGAGCGCAAAGACCTGGTCGCGAGAGAGGTTAGAGAAGCTTGGCATTCTCCCTCGGCCCTGGCGGATGATCCTGGCAATCTGAACTGGGCTGAGATGATTCCCTACATTAATAAGCGAAGGAAAATCGGGCGGAGAGCCGGCCATGTTATCCCGATGACAGACGCTGCACTGCGTCAAATAGAGGCCCCGCCCGCTTGCTTCGCTGACCGTGTTCTTCGCCAGTTCTCCCGTCCATGCAACATCGTTTGAATTGACGTAGAGAATTCCTGTTTCCGGATCCACTGCAGGCCCGCCCCATTCGGCGCCGCCGTCGAAGCCGGGGAAAAGCACAGTGGGTTTCCCAATACTGAACGGCACGAACTGACCGTCGCTTATGAATTTCCGGAACTGCGCCACAGCCCATCGGTGAGCTTCAGGCGTTCGATTCGTCAGCAAGTCTTCCGTCAAACGCTGGCGAGCGAAGGGGGCAGGCTCGGAGGGCAAAGGCTGCTCCGTGGCTGCTTTTTCTCCGGGCACGCTGCTCGGCGGATATTTCCGATAGCTAATTGGAAACAGCGGCCGCCCATTCGACCGGTCGAACAGGTAAACGAAGCCCTGCTTGGTCGTCTGGGCAACGGCATCAATCCTCCTGCCGTTTCGCCTCACCGTAAGAAGCACTGGCGGCGAAGGGAAATCCCGATCCCAAAGGTCGTGCCTGACCTCCTGGAAATACCAAATCATCTTGCCCGTATCGGCGTTCAAGGCAATGAGGCAGTTGGCAAAGAGGTCGTTTCCGAGCTCATTGGCTTTGTAGAAATCGGACGAGGCTGAGCCGGTGGGAACGTAGACAATGCCTCGTTTAACATCAAGCGCCATGCCAGCCCAGTTGTTGGCTGCGCCGGCGTATCTCCAAGCATTCGTCGGCCAAGTGTCGTAGCCCAATTCCCCCGGGTGCGGTATGGTGTGGAACGACCAACGCAGTTCGCCCGTTCGCACGTCGTAGGCGCGAATATCACCGGGAGCACAAGGCAGGGTTTCCGGCTCCATCCCTCCAACGATCAGCAGGTTCTTATAGACGATTCCCGGGGTGGTTAACGCGATGATGACGGAGGCGGGGTTTCGACCCAGATTTTCGCGAAGATCAATGCGGCCGTTTCTGCCAAATGTCGCGATGGGTTTGCCCGTCTCCGCGTTGAGCGCGTAAACAAAATTCATGATACCCGCAAGGATGCGCCTGTCTCTGCCACTTGCCCAGTAAGCGAGGCCACGATCAGGTTGCGATCCGTGAATGCCTGAATCGAACTTCCACAAGAGCTTGCCGGTGGCGGCGTTGAGCGCAAATACTTTTTGCGAGGGCGTGTCCCCGTAGAGCACTCCATCGACAATGATCGGACTCGTCTCCAAGGAACGCTGAAGTCCCGCTCCGCCGGGCTCTCCGGTGTCATAGGTCCATGCAAGCTTAAGCTGCCTCACGTTTGAGCGATTGATTTGCATCAGCGGTGAATAGTGGGTCTGGAGCGGCCCTCCCCCATATGCCGGCCAATCCTGCTGTGGTCTGCGATGGTTCGCGGTTTGAGGAGCTCCGCCAAACCGAATCGGGTTAGAGTTCGCCATCGCCAGGGCGAAAGCGAGGACAGCGCAAATCTTCAGTGCTTTTCCGACCTTAAATCGAACACCCCCGGCTTTCAGGCTCATCCGTCTCCTTACGTCACAACGCCGAATTTAGGATATTGAAACGAGAGCGACGCCTCACAGCGCGAATTCAGAATATTGAAGGGTTCTGCGCGAAATTGCAAAGCGAAGATTTCGCTTCGCCTGAAACAGCCTGGGTTCACCCCGCGCGAAATGACGGCGCAGAGCTGCCTCTACAAACCTGAAGTGTACCCATCCTTCCGCTGACCGGTTTCTGATGGCTGTGCGAGACCGGCTCGCAGGGTCACGTCAAAGTCAGGATCGGAGTGGTTGTAGCGCAGCGTTCGCCTTCTGACGCCGCGGCTTTTTCGTGCAATCAAAGGCCGCAGCCTTGAAAATGCTCCTGGCTTGAGCATGGATCTGCTGAAAAAGAAAGACTTATGGCGCCGTCAGTTCGTCCGCCGACAAGGAGCATTTTCATTTGCTTTCGCGGGCCAACGGCCCATCATGACAGGGCTAAAAAGCGAGCCCTGCATTGCAATACCGTAAAATCTTGTTTTTTAGCAAGCTTTTTGGCGACCCCCTCACCCGCCTGCGGGCAGGAGCCGCTCCGTCGCTGAAGCTCTGGAGCATAAGCGACCTTCGGTGGGCGCAGGCCCGGCGCTGCGCGCCGCCCTCTCCCCCAAGGGGGCGAGAGCAGGATTTCCCTCTGGCTTTGGTTGCGGCCGTAAGGCCGCGCTGCGCTACAAAAACGCCCTCCGTACCGTAATAAACCCTAACTTTGACGGAGCCTTGGGCTGGCTCGTCGCAGCATCGACCCGCAGGGTGACATCTGCTAACATCAAACCAATGTCTGATGAAATTGCCGTGGTGACGGAGAACCGGCCTCTTGCCGGTGGTCACTTTCTCCTCAGTCTCCGATCACCAAGTCAGGCTCTTGCCACGCGGCCCGGGCAATTTGCCATGGTTCGTCTCCCAGGCCGCTCCAGCGTCTTGTTGCGCCGCCCCATGAGCATCTACGATGTGAAGACGGCTTCCAACGGGATACCAAAAGCCGATAGCCACGCCTCACCTGAAATCCTCCAACTTCTTTACAAAGTAGTAGGACAAGGCACGGAGATGATGGCGGGACTGCAGCCGGGTGACCGCGTTGGTTTGCTCGCGCCGCTCGGGCACGGCTTCTTTGAGGAGGATTACCTGGAGGAAGCGAGGAGAGCCGATGAAGTGCTCCACGTGGCTGGAGGCATAGGAATTGCGGCGCTCTTACTGCCCGCAAGGTCTCTGGCGGAGCGGCGCATCCCTCAACGATTGTTTTTCGGAGGGCGCACCCAGCGGGACTTGGTAGCGCTTCAAGACTTTGAGCCGTTTACGGGGAAAGCGATCCTCGCTACCGAGGACGGCTCAGTTGGCCATCAAGGCTATGTGACACAACCCCTCGGGGAATATCTGAAACTCCATAGCTCAAGGCGCTTTTTGTTGCTTGTTTGCGGTCCTTGGGCCATGCTTCAGGCTGTCGTTGGCCTCGCCCGCCGGCACGGCCACCGGTCCCTCGTTTCCATGGAGAATCGTATGGGATGTGGCTTGGGCGTATGCCTCGGCTGCTGTATTCGCGTGGACGGCGAGGGCCACGGTACCTATCAGCGTGTTTGCACTGAAGGCCCGGTCTTCTGGTCGGAGCGCGTGGTATGGGAGAATGAAACGATTGCCAAGATCTAGCGAAGAGTGACGAGTGAAGAGTGACAAGAGCGTAGCTTCCGAACGGGCAGAAGCTGGGGCGCAGCCGGCAAACGAGCAATCTGTCCCACGCCTTGACGTGACCCTTGCCGGAGTCCACTTTCAGAATCCGGTCCTTACCGCCAGCGGCACCTTTGGCTACGGCCAGGAATTTGCCAGGATCATCGACCTGAACCGATTGGGTGGTATCTGCGTCAAGGGCATTTCCGCTGAACCGATGCCGGGCAATCCGCCGCCGCGGATCTATGAGACTGAATCGGGAATGCTCAACGCCATCGGCTTGCAGAACGTGGGCGCAAACGTCTTTCTGCAGGAGAAACTTCCCTTCCTGCGGACGCTCCAAGCGCGCTGCGTGGTGAACGTCTTCGGCTATTCGACTGCGGACTACGTCCGCTGCATCGATATGCTCAACGCGGGAGAGGGAATCGATGCTTACGAGCTGAACATCTCATGCCCCAACACGAGCTGTGGCGGGATGGTTTACGGAAGCGACCCCAAGCTTACGGAGGAAGTGGTTTCGGCGTCGAAGCGCGCCGCGCGCCGGCCCTTGTTCGTGAAACTCTCCCCGAACGTTACGGATATTGCATTGTTCGCGCGAGTTGCGGAAGACGCCGGCGCCGATGGGCTGACGCTGGTGAACACGTTTGTCGGTATGGCCGTTGATATCGAAAAGCGCGCGCCGAGAGTCTCGAACGTCACCGCCGGCCTGTCCGGCCCCGCCATCAAGCCGGTGGCGCTCCGCATGGTGTACCAAGCCCGCCGGGCCGTGAACATTCCCATCATCGGAATTGGAGGCATCGCCACCCCGGAGGACGCGCTGGAGTTTCTCATCGCCGGAGCCTGCGCCGTGCAGGTCGGCACCGCTAATTTTTACGATCCAGAAGCGTCGCTTCGAATCATTGATGGAATCCAGGCTTATTGCCTCCGCCACCACATGAGCCTCTCTGAGATCACCGGCAGCCTGAAAATTCCCAGCCCAATGGAAGCGACGAGTGGCGAGTGACGAGCAACGAGCAAAGCAGCGGCGGGGTGGCAACGAGTGTCTTCTCGCTCGCTACATATCACTCGTCACTTTTCACTGCCCCCGGCTTCATTCGAGCGAGTTAATTTTCATGGCGACAGTGAGGGCCAACTGCTCGGGGTCCGGGTGGAAGCGAGCCTGTTCGCGGGGGGGAAGTGACTGCAGAATCTCCTTAAAAACACGCGGACGGTGGGGGCGGACGGCTTCAAACCCCAGCGCATCGGCCAGCAGGCAAGCGGTCCCGACAACTCTGACGAGATCGAACTTAGCGCCGGGCGGATGGTGGTGCAAGGCTGCGACCTGGCCGAAGATTTTGGGCAGCTTCCAGGCATCCGTCAGCCAGCGGCCTGCTTCGCAATGGTTCATCCCAAACATTTCTTTTTCCTTCTCGAGCACGTCGACGGGCTTCCCCTCAGAGGAGGCCAGCAGGTTAGCGTATTCGACGGGCTTGATCATCCCGAGAGCGAGCCGTCCAACATCATGCAACAGGCCGGCAACGTAGGCGGCGTCTTTCTCGATCAAACTCGCCATCGCCAAGTCCTCGGCGACCAGAGCGCAGGCGAGGCTGTGGCGCCAGCATGCCAGCAAGGCGGGAATCTGGAAAGATTCCATGAGGTATGTCCTCATGGCAATGGTCAGCGCAATAGCTTTCACCCGCTCTGCCCCCAGCAGCGCAGTGGCCTGAAGAATGTTTTTGATCTCCGTTCGGAAGCCAAAGAGGACAGAATTAGCGATGGTGAGGATTTGCAAAGCAAGTGCGGGGTCCGACTGAATCTCCCGCGTGAGCTCCTTCATCCCGACATCTTCCCGGGAAACGAGGCTCAGCACCCTCATCGCCACCGCGGGAAAAGGTGGCAAGTCAATGAGCGCCCAGGGTTTTTCCCTCTGCCGGTTGCGGACGTTCGTGAGCATTTCTCTCTGGTATATTCCTTCAAATCGGCTTAGCCGCTAATTTCTTTAATGCCATCTCTCCGCTCACCGGAATTGGGACGCAAGCGACCCCACATCAAGTTTCGCCGTGGGGTCAACGATCCGCCCACCCGATCTCGCGGGACGCACCTTCCGCCCTTCCATAAGCGCAACGTTGTAGATCTCTGCGAAAGTGAAGTTGCGCGCGGCGGCGCCCTGCCCGCCCACCACTTCGGAGCCCCGGCGGACGTTATCCATCAAACGGCAAGGATGGAGGAGATGGTACGGATTGCGTGCCATCTCTTCTCCGTGCTCGCCAATAGCGACCATTTGCCGCGCCACCAGTTCGGGCGTGAGCCCCAGCATCAGGTTGGGCCGTTCGATCTGGTGCCAGAATTCCGTTTCGATCAGCAGAATCGGACCACGGTTCTGCTGTTCGATATGGTTCGCGAGGGCTTCAACCACCAGGGCATGCGTAGCTACGTGCGTGGTATTGAAGTCCTGGGCGTGAGGAGTGAGGACCACGTCCGGCCTCTCGCCGTCGAAAATTTCGCGCAACGCGTCAACTTTTGCCAACCATTCTTCAGGCTTATCATTCCGGTTCTCCATCTTCACATGGTCAAAGCCGGAAGGATGGAAAGGAACCACCAACTTGAAGTCTAGCGCGCGGCAGGCGCATTCGAGTTCCCGCAACCGGCGGGGGCGCTGAAGCGGGTCGCTGCCCAGAGTTATGGCGATGTTCGTGACTTCAGCGCCGGAGTCGAGATGCAGGCGCAAAGCCAGCGCGCCGCTTAGCGACTCATCATCGGGATGCGGCGCGCAGAAGACGATTTTCGCAGCAAGCTGCGTTCCGGCAGCAGGCGTGGAGGGTGCGATCAGAGGCGAGGAAGACGGTCCCAGTGGGACTGATTTCCCCGAATCAACTGCCTCGATCACTGTCTTGAGATAACGGAGCCACTCTTCCCGGCGCTGAATCCACGCGTCTTCACGACCGGACATTACACCTCCAGAGGAACGACTGCCGGCCGCGCGCCCGCCTTAGCGAGGATCCAATAGATCACGAAGCCGAGGATAAATGAGAAGAGCACCGCCGGCCGGTCCGCTTTCACCCAAGAAGCGGGGATACCGGGAATGTAGCTGAGAATGCCCACAAAGAAGCCTACCGCCCATGCGATATATCCGGACCAGTTGATGCCCTCTCGCGGGCCTGACCACTTCTTCCCTGCCAGTAGATAATCAGCCGCCATGGCGCCGCAAATCGGCCCGAATGACGCGCCCACGATCGTAAAAAAGGTTACGAGGTTTTGGGCCACCCCTGTAGCGGCAAGCAGCATTCCAATGGTCACAGCGATCAACGTCGAAACCGCTCGCGGAATTCGCGGCAGCATGGTGGCAAAGCTGTTCGAGGCAATGAACGTGCAGAAACAGGTTGGCGCGACGGAAGCCGCTGCGAAGAGGAAGAACATCACGGCCGCGAGCCCGCTCACGCTGCCAATGGCAATCGTGTAGTCGTAGTTCGCTCCACCGTGCCGACCGACATAGCCCGCGACGGCGAGAAGCGGCAGCCCGCCCGCTACCAGAATCGCGAGCGCGATGCCGGTGAGCCCGCCGAGAGCCACGTCCTTCCGGTTGCGACTATTCATTCCGAAATCGGCCCCCGCCGCACCCGCGGTCGCGAAAAAGCCGATGACAATTGCGAGAATGTCCAAAAATCCGGACGAGGCGTCGGGATGGGCAGGCCGGTAATGGGAAAGGCCGTTCCGGTTCGCAACAAAGATGATAATGATCATGATGAGCGGCACCCAGTTCAGATACTGCGCCACCCGCGCGACGTAGGCGATGCCTTTTACCGCGATCCAGGCGAGGCAGTAGGCCCACACGATGCAAATGATGACGTAGGGCAGCTTCGCGCTCTGGTGTAATCCTTCCATGATGAACGTGGCCGCCACCGCCGTAGCCACGGCGAACCAGCCGATTTGCAACGCGCCCATGAGCAGTCCAGGCATGATGTAGCCGCCCTTTGTTCCGAACGTGGATGTTCCAACAATGTAGAGCGGCCGTCCGGTTTGCATCCCGAGCATCCCCGGGGCGTAATAGTAAAGCGCAAAGCACAACAGGCCGGCGACAATCAACGCCAGCAGGCATAGACCGACGCCCATCTGCCCGATGGGCGCGGGCATGCCGGAGGGCGCGGCAAGACCCAGATAAAACGCGACCCAGAGAAAAATGCCGGCGTAGGACGGAAAGGTGTTCTTATACCAGGGGGCCCGGTTGGAAGATGGATTTGGAACCGAAGACTTCACGTAACCTGGCAACGAATAGACCATATCAACCCCCAAATTCGAATTGTCTGATCTCACGCACGTTAGACACCGGCAGGTGAAGCTGCCGGCTCAAACTGGCGTCTTCGCCGGCGCAACCCGCCGCAAACGGCAAGGAAAACCTTCGGACTCAAGATGGTCACTATATTCTGCGGGCGCCCGCGAGATCAAGCAAGATTTTTATTGGCGGTACAGTCTTACCAACCGCGCAAGTAAAGGATTTGGACGGCTGCGGCCGCGGCGAGGCAGTAAATACCGAAAAGGTACCAGCGTCCTTGCTCCAGCCATCGCGATAACCAGCGAAGAGCCAGCAGCCCGGCAAAGAATGCGCAGACCATGCCCATCAGACCGGGAGTCAGCACGGCGCCGAAATGCACCGGGACACCGGCGTGGCCCGCCTTGTGGTACACGCGCCAGACTTCGCGCGCAATAGCGAGGGGTGTAATCGCCACTCCGATAGCGAAGCTGAACGATTCAATTTTCAGGCGATTTCCGCCGGAAAGGAGGCCACCGGAGATTGTTGAGCCTGACCGGGAAAATCCACGAAATGGAATTGCCAGGCCTTGCAAAATTCCCACCACAATGGTCTCCCGCCAGCTAAGGGCGCCGGGCTCAGCTTTGAACACGGCTTCCGGCTGGCGGACCTCGTGAAGCCCGGCATAGAGAATCAGCAGGCCGCCGGCCGCTAAAGCTGGCGCGATCCAGTTGAGCTTGCGAAAGAGGATTTCGATGTCGGCGCCGTGCTGGCCGTGGCTCAAGATATGCTCAACCAGCTTGATGACCGGGAGGGCAACGAGTCCGGAAAACAGGCAGGCCACAAATACGAGCTTGGCGTATGAATAAAAATCTCCCCACGATGACAGAAATTCCGTACGCCATCG
>JASHOS010000075.1 GCA_030040995.1 Terriglobia bacterium
GGCCGCATTCCGATTGGATGGTCGGTTACTGTTTACCCAGAGGCTGGGTCGCGAATCCTCTCTCCTGGGCTGCCTACGATCCAGGTTGCCGACATACTTGGACCGGCCCCTTAGACCCGGTTTCGACCGCAAGCTAATGACCAGCGGTCAGGAGACGGCTGGCCATGACATGACGCCGTAGGTTCCCCGCTAGCAAACCTCGCCGGGCGAAAACCGAGGTCGGTGTCTGCGATCTCGCGAGGCGAGAAATTCTTACTGGCACTCATATGAGGCGATAATCCTCCGAATCGCAAAGACGCGCGCGGCTGTAGGTGCTGGTCGTTAGGTAGAGAATGTCATTCTCGCCGCAATAGCGGGGCGGTTGCGGCACCTCTGGCGTTGACTGCCGCGTTTGCCACTGCGTCCATCTCGGTGAAGTTCATCGGTTTGGTGGAACCCCTCACGCCCCACGAGCTGGTGAAGGCGCAGACACTTGCAGTGCAGTGTCTGCGATCTCGCGAAGCGAGAGGTCAGGGAGAGTGTGAGCGGGCAGAAGTGTGACAGCCAGCGACTTTGCAGCGGTTAGAGCTCGACTACGGACAAGCCGGGAATCAAGCGGAAGTGGCGGGGATTGATGGTCAGGATCGAGTAGCCCAGCAGCAAGGCTGTGGCGCCGATCAGCAAGTCAGCGAAAGGGATCGTGACGCCTCGCGCTTGCTGCTCGCCGTCCAGCGTGCCGGCGAGCAGGGCAGTCTCTTGGGTGTACGGATAGATGGTCAGGTCTGCCAGAAGTTCGTTCAGGAACTCTTCACGGTGAGAGCGGATTTGCGGTGTCGAGGAGCGGTAGATGCCATGAACGATTTCGGTCAGCCCCACCGTAGAAAGCGCCGCTTCCTGGTCGCCGGTTGAATGGATGATTCGTTCGATCAGCCGTTCGACAGTTTCGCCGCGGCGTTCCGCATCGATAACCACACTGGAATCGAGGATCAGTCCCATGCCGGCGGGTTGAGCGGTTCGCGATGGCTCTCGATAGCGGCCTCGACGTCTTTGGCGAAGTCAGCATCGAGTGTGGCCGTCGAGCCGTGTTCTCGGGCTAGGCGGAGGGATTCCGATAGCAACCGCACAGAAGGTTCGGCGGGACGCACCACGGCAATGGGCCGGGAGGCGTGTTCGATCACCACCTCGACGCCGCCGCGAACGCGCACCAGCAATTTGGCGAAGTCCTTCGCGGCTTCTTCTTCCGAGATGTGAATGACGGCTTCGGCCATGCTCATGATTATACCCTGTCAGCCCTCCTTTTCCCCTTCGGTTTTGATTTCTTCTTGGAGTTCAGCACACTCGGCGGGGTGGCACAGACATTTGCAGTGCAACGTACTCTCGCGGGGTCAGCGGGGTTTAAGCTCCATCTCAAATATCCAGGCCTCTCGCAATGCCCTAAACCATTAGAGGTTTTTAATTGGCCTTTGTTTTCTGTAACCTAACGGCTTCGTTCGGTAAATTCGAGGGTTTTGGAGATTTTCAAAAATCGTCGCGTGGCTGGAACTTATTCCAAAATTCCATTTTCAATGCTTCCAGGTCCTCAGCGCGTTCGTGCAACTCGGGCAACGCAAGGCCTGCCTCGGCGCGCATGCCGTGCGCGAGCGCATTCGTACGGGAGCGGAGTTTCCCGGATGCTGTGGTTGGACCTGTAGACTCTAGACTATTGGCGCGGCTGGCCGCGGCGGCTTCCTTCGAGCGCATCTCGATTAAGCTCATAAAAATCAACCCTCCTGACGTCCGCGTTCGGGTGAACCGGACCACGCCGCACTGAGACAGTGCGTGAGCGGCTGGGCCGCATGCCTTATCAGTCACGGCAGCCAATGCGGCTCGCCATGCAATATAAGTGTACAGGAGGCAAAAAGACAGATGGAGACGAATAAGACACTTTAATGAGCCCAGGGGCCCTGGCATGGCCGGGTCAAGACAGAAAGGGAACTTAACGCGAGTGGTCTCGGTTGGTCCCAATGCCAACGTACGTCAAGGTGACTGCGCTGAGTAAACACTACGCCGTCGGGGAGGACCGATGCGCCGGCTCGTTGCCGGTTGGTTGTGGGAAGGTGCTGTTATCGTCAGCTATGGCTAAACGCTAGCCGACTAGGGAGGACTTATGTGCCAAAAGACCCGTCGGGACCGTGTGCGAAACATCTCAGGTTAGCCGACTATACGTCCAAGTGATCACGAACTTGAGATATAGAGCCGAAACTGACCAAGTTTGTGTGCGGGTTTATTACTGCAAGGGGCTTGCATTTCAGCGGCCAGGTTCCGTTCGTCAGCCCACTTGGTGCTTGGACACGTGGCTTGCGGGGATGTCCCCGTGCTGTCCCCGTACCCCCCAGTGGTAGCGACTGCCGGTGTCTTTGTGCGATACTTCAAGCATCTGCTGATAGACGGTTTGTCGATGGGAGTCGACAGAAGGCCAACAAACGCCCAGGGTCAGGCGTCTCCAATATCGCCGGCGCCCGCTCAAATTCTGTCTAAAAGGGCGATATCCGATGGGTTGAAGACGATTCGCATCGGCTGACCCCTGATGGACGTTCCGACGAGTGTCAACCGCCCGATCGAAGCCCACCGTGAGGGGATATTGTGGCTCGATCCTCGTTATGCGAGGACCATTTGCAACCGCGACATGGTATCGCCCCAAACCTACCCGAGTCGTACCGAGGAGTGACCGATGGAGTATGCATCGGTTCTAACATAGGCGCTGACTACGATGCCGGACACTCTAAGCGATACCGAAGCGGCGCCGCTGCTCTGCGCCGGAATCACCACCTACAACGCCCTGCGACATAGTGACGCCATGCCCGGCGACCTGGTTGCTGTGTTGGGCATCGGCGGTCTGGGTCACCTTGGAATTCAATTTGCGAACAAGCTTGGTTGCAAGGTTGCGGCGATCGGACGCGGGTCCGAAAACGCAGCAGTTGCAAAGAAACTCGGAGCGAACGTCTATAACATCAGCGGATGAGGAAGACACACTGCGCTTCGCCGAACTCAGCGGAGTGCGCCCGATGATTGAGACATATCCGCTCGAAAAAGCGGGCGAAGCGTACGCGCGAATGATGAGCGGCAAAGCACAATTCCGAGTCGTCCTGACGATGTAACAAAGGGGAGCGGTGCGGCAGAACGCAGGCGCCGTCTAGCCACCGCTGCAAGCGGCAATATCGAGGCAGATCCCTGCGGGAGAGAGACAAACAAACCCAAATTTCGGAGCACAAGAGGCAAGTCGCGAAAACGTTCGGCGGGCCACCGCCGAGCATCGGTTAAAAGAACTCGGCATCAAGCTCCCAGCGCCGCCCGAACCGTTCGGCACCATGTGGAAGAGGTGCAGACGGGCAATCTGCTATTTCTCACCGGGATGCTCCCGACGGGAAGCCGCGCGGCGAAATTCATTGGGCGCGTCGGCACGGAGCCCGACCTGGAAGCGAGCGCAAGGCAGCTCGCCTCGCGGTGCTCAACGTCGTCGCGGTCGCGCGGGAGCATTTGGGATCGCTCGACAGCGTGACGCGGATCGTCCGGCTCGGCCTATCGGTGGCCACTTCGACAGATGTCTGCGATCAGCCGAAAGTCGCTGACGCCGCTTCGGAGTTGCTTAAGTTTCTCAAGTCGAGCGGTAAAAATGAAGCGTCCAAGAAAGACGGTTTTCGTCTGCACGCTGCGGCGGCTCAGCAGAGCGGAGCTTCCTGTGGACACCGAAGAATTGGCCCGCTACTTGATTGGCAAAGTCTTAGTCCGCGAGACGGCTTCCAGGCTAAGCGGGCGCATCGTCGAAACGGAAGCCTACCCGATCGGGGATGCCGCCGGACGTGCGTTCCGCGGTACGACGCCACACAACCGTTCACTGTTTCTTGAGCGAGGGCACGCTCACGTGTATTTCATCTACGGGTCATCGTACCTGCTGAATATATCGAGCGAAGTACCTGAGGTTGGCGCGGGAGTTCTGCTGCGTGCAGTCGAGCCGCTTGAGGGAGTTGAGCTGATGGTCAGTTCCAGCCGCAAAACGCGATTGGCGGATCTTGGCAGGGGCCCTGGTCGATTGACCAAAGCGATGGCGATCGATCTTCGACAAGACGGCTTAGACTTGTGCGCGCGCGGTCCGCTTTGGCTGGCGGCAACCGCGCAAAGGACTGGCACGATCGGCAAAAGCGTGCGTATCGGTATCAGCCGCAACATAGGTCGGCTGTTGCGTTTTTACGAACGCGGCAATCCACACGTCAGTGGTCCGAAGAGGCTTCGCCAATAACCGTGAACTGGAAGTGATCGAATGGCTCAACTGCTTTCGGTAAATGTTGGCCTTCCACGTGACATTTCGTGGCGGGGCGAGAGAGTGTTTACGACCGTGTGGAAAGAGCCAGTGCAGGGCCGGCACATGGTCCGGCGGCTCAACGCCGACGGCCCAGGCGACCCCTCCGGCCATGGCGGTGAGCACCGGGCTGTCCTGGTCTATCAGATGGATTCGTACCGTTACTGGGAGCAGCAACTAGGCCGCACCAACTTCACCTTGGGGCAGTTCGGTGAAAACTTCACGGTTGAGGGCTTGCCAGACGGCGAAGTGTGTATCGGCGGCCAGCATCGAATTGGCGGCGCACTGTTTGAGGTAACCCAGCCGCGTGTGACCTGCTACCGGGTGCGGATCCGAATGGACGAGCCGCAGATGGCAGCGCTGCTGGTTTCCCATCACCGCCCAGGATTCTATATGCGCGTACTTGAGGAAGGCGAGGTCGGCTCGGGCGACGAGATCGTGAAGATCGCCGATGGACCGGAGCGCATGGCCGTCGCGGAAATCGACGCTCTGTTATACCTGCCGGGGCACTCACGCGAACTGCTGGAGCGCTCCCTGCGCATACCGGCATCGAGTCCCGGCTGGAAAGGTTCGTTCAAAGCATTACTCGAGCAGGAAACAAATCAAGTATCCACAGGAAACGCCGGGCTCACTGGCGCCGCCACTCCGCCGGCCGCTTGGCGAGGGTTCCGGTCGTTGCGAGTTGCGCGGGTGGAACGGGAAAGCACCAGCATCATTTCTTTGTCATTCGAGAGCGTCGATGAAAACCCGCTGCCTGTGCCCCTGCCCGGCCAATTTCTAGTGTTGAGATTCCGGCCCAAGCCGGACACAGCTCCTATCCAGCGCAGCTACTCGATGTCTAGCGCACTAGAAGCGGGCACATACCGCGTGAGCGTTAAAGAGGAAGTTAACGGACTGGGGAGCACGTTCTTGTGCAATCACGTGAAAGTTGGCGATTAAGGGAACAAAGTCAGGATGGTCAGCTCATGAAGTACGAGTTTGACGTGATCGTAATCGGCAGTGGCCACCCCCCCTCGGACGATGTGGAATGACGGAGCATGAGGCGCGTGCCTCCGGAAGGCGTGTGCTGATCGGGCAGCGGCCGATGATACGTGTCCGCCGGGCGGTCGAGAAGGGCGAGGCCCAGGGGTTCATGAAAGTGTTGGTGGATGCAGACTCGAAAGAGATTCTGGGAGCGACCACTTTCGGCACCGGTGGCGATGAGGTGATTCACTGCGTGCTGGATATGATGTATGCGCGTGCGCCGTATACGGTGATGCAAAGAGTCATGCACATCCATCCCACAGTTTCTGAACTGATTCCCACCGTGCTCGACGAATTGTGGCCTCTTTAACGGAGGTCGAAAGGACGATAGCGAAGTACAGAGAAATACAGAGAGGATCTCCGAACTGGGGACCCGCGGCGGAGAAAAGCCAGTCACGGAGCGTCCAGACTCGAGATACTGCGGAGGTGGCGACCATGATCGAATCTTCTGATCTGCGGATGACGAGAATTCCACTCAACCACGGAGCCGGCCATATGCCCGCACTGGGCTTTGGCACCTTAATTCCCGACGCAGCCGAGACGATAACGGCGAGCAGAGACGCACTGGAAGCCGGTTTTCGACACTTCGATTGCGCGGAACGATACGGGAACGAGCGCGAGGTTGGCACGGCGTTGCAGGCGGGACTTGCCGCGGGAGGAATCGCGCGCGAAGACATTTTTGTTACCACAAAGCTGTGGAACTCCAATCACCGGCCCGAGCGCGTCGAACCGGCTTTCCAGGGGAGTCTGGACAGACTCGGGCTCAAGTATCTGGATCTCTATCTCATTCATACTCCATTTGCATTTCAACCGGGGGATGACCAGGATCCACGGGATCAAAGCGGCAATGTGATTTACGACCAGGGCGTGACGTTGCTCGACACCTGGAAAGCGATGGAAAGCCTCGTGGATCATGGCAAGTGCCGGGCCATCGGACTTTCGGACGTCAGTTTGAACGAAGTAAAGCCCATCTATGAATCAGCGAGAATCAAGCCAGCCGTGGTTCAAGTAGAATCACATCCATATCTGCCGGAAACGGAGCTATTGGAATTCTGCAAGGAGAAGGGCATTGTGTTTTTGGCTTTTGCACCATTGGGTCACGGCATGAAGCCTGGGCTGCTCGAAGATCCAATCATTTCGGCTATCGCCGAGCGAGTTGGAAAAACGCCGGCACAGGTGCTGCTAGCTTGGGCGGTGCAGCGCGGCACGGCATTGCTTACCACGCCCAGGAGTGCGGCCCGCGCGAAAGAGAATTTCGACATCTTTCCTCTTCCGAAGGACGCGCTTGACGAAATCAATCGCATTCAGACCAGACAGAGGCTGAATCCGGTGGTGGAAACCGGCGTTCCGGGTTTCATTCCAAAAGCCAGGGGAGCTGAACAAGGGAGCTGATCATGGAAGCGAAACCGCAGCTGGAGCAGTCCATGCAAGATCAACAAATCCGTGTGGCACTGGATCAGCATTGGGCGGCGTCCGATGCCAACGATTTTGAAACGGAGCACCGCATCTATCACGAGGACGCGGTGCTGGAATACCCGCAGTCAGGCGAGCGAACCCGCGGTCGATCCGACATACAGAGCCAGCGCGCTAGTCAGCCGAGCAAGAAGCGGTTTTCTATCCGACGAATCATTGGCAGCGGTGCGCTTTGGGTCACCGAATTCATCCTGACATATGACGGTAAGCCGTCCTACACCGTGAGCATCATGGAGTTCAAGGGCGACAAGGTTACGCGGGAAACACAGTACTTTGCGGATCCATTCGTGGCTCCCGCATTCCGCGCTCAATGGGTCGAACGGATGGACACATAATCTCGAGGCGCGAGAATTTGCTAACGACACCGCCATTTGCGGTTTACAGCATAATTGTCGAGAACAGAGATTAACGTCAGAGATCCGCTAAGTCCTGATTAACGCGCTTACCGAGAAGTCGAACTGTGTAACTTGAGGTGCCCTTACAGCACATCCTCCGATGGAGGGACAAGAGGTGGATTGGAAACAGTTGGTCCAGTTTGCGCTGCTGGGTAGCAGTGATTTGGAACAATATGCCATCCTGCTGGTACGCGTTTCGCTCGGGCTGTTCTTCGCCATCTCCGGGGCAAACAAATTGTTTGTCGCCGGCAACACGCAAACTATGTACGAAACGCTCGTTGAGGCCAAAGTCCCGTTTCCCCACCTGATGGCTTATTTCGTGTCGGGTGTCGAGTTCGTTGGCGGATCCTTGCTGACCGTGGGGTTTCTTTCGAGCTTGGCCTGCGTGGCTTTATTGGTCGATATGCTTGTTGCCATCCTGACCACCAAGCTTTCCGCCATGCCTAAAGGACTTTCGCCTCTTAACTGGCTCGACGATTTCCTCTACCTTCCGGAAGTCCTGTACGTGCTCTTCTTTATCTGGCTGATCTGCTCTGGTCCGGAAAAGTTCAGTGTCGATTACTGGCTCGCCGGCAAGTTACAGAGGTGATCGATCGACGAAGCAGCTTGTCGCTAGATAAGAGCTTGATGGTCATAACCAGAAGTTTCCAGCCGCAGGACCGGCACTAAGTCCTGATTAACGGCCTACCCGCTGATCTGACGCAGCCGGGCTCATCGTTGGCAACCCTTCCTTTATCCGATTATGGAGGAGTAGTGCCTCATTTAGCCGTAGTTTTGGGGAGCCGATCTAGAGCTTGCAAAGACACCCACCTGATTTCTCCCTCAGTAGCGACTGCTTGACTGGGGCTGAGCCGAGAATGACGGTGCCCGTGCGCCCTGACGAGAACGAGAAACAAACATATAACGAGAGGGAACATATTGACAGCGACGGGAAACACCTGAAATAGACGCCTCGCTTTTTCGAGGGGCCGCCCCTTCGTTCGCATGTATCTGTTATGAGCAGGTCTCTTTTGGGCGACTAAATACACGAAGGCGGTGCCTGCAACATGAATGCTACACGTGAACGCGTTGGAGAATTCTGCGAACGGTTTGGCTTGCATGTGCCCATACTGTTGGCGCCAATGGCAGGAGCATGTCCCGCGTCGCTCTCAATCGCTGTGGCTGAGGCAGGCGGAATGGGTGCTTGCGGTGCGCTGCTGATGAAACCGAATGAGATACTGGCGTGGGTGGATGAATTCCGAAGTGCTAGCAAGGGCGTGTTTCAACTCAACCTCTGGATCCCAGATCCGCCGCCGGAGCGCGATCAAGAGCGGGAACGACTTGTGCGCAACTTTTTGAGCAAGTGGGGTCCACCTGTGCCGGAGGAGGCGGGTGATGCAACTCCCCTGGACTTTACTGCGCAATGCCATGCGTTTCTCGACGCTAAACCTCCGGTCGTGTCTTCCGTGATGGGATTATATCCAAGGGAATTCGTCAAGCGACTCAAGCAACACGGAATCGCGTGGTTTGCGAACGTTTCCACCGTTGCAGAAGCTGTAGAAGCGGAAGGCGCCGGCGCGGATGTGGTGGTTGTACAGGGAATGGAAGCAGGCGGGCACCGCGGCTGCTTCCGTGCTGACCAAGCCGAGCGAACACAAGTGGGATTAGTCGCGCTGGTTCCTGCCGTGGTCGACGCAGTGCACATTCCAGTCGTGGCTACGGGCGGAATCGCCGATGAGCGCGGAGTGGCCGCAGCATTCATGCTCGGCGCTAGTGCAGCGCAGGTAGGGACAGGATTTCTCCGCTGTCCAGAAGCCAAGCTCAATCCGGCGTGGGCGCAGGCGCTTGCGAAGGCGGCGCCGGAAGATACAGTTGTAAGCCGGGTTTTCAGTGGTCGCACTGGTCGTAGCCTTTTCACCGACTACGTGCGTGCGGCCACCGCTCCGGGCGCTCCAGCTCCCGCGCCATACCCGGTTCAGCGGGGGATGACAGCGAAGATGCGCGCCGAGGCACAGAAATCAAGCGACGTTCAGCGAATGCAAGCCTGGGCGGGACAATCGGCACGCCTCGCAACAGATGACCCAGCGGGAAAAGTCGTCCGCAGACTGTGGGACGGCGCGCAGGCTCTGCTGGGCTCCTTACCGTAAAAATTCGCACGGTTGGTGCCAACACCGAAATGGATGAAGTCTGTTCCTTACACGTAGAGTGCGATTACATCGCCGCGCCTCGCCGGATATGACTGCTGCTTCTCTGCCATGTCCGCCAAGCGGACCACCCGCTTCCCCTCAGCCACGCCCGCCCGCACCACCTTATTCGTGCACATGACGTTCCGAGTGGATCGTCCGCCACTCGGACATTGTCCGGCTACTTAGCGCCTTCCTCTGGGTGATCGGCTGCCAGATGAACGTATAGCCGGCATACCTCCCATGTGATCTGCAACTTGAAGCGACAGGTCAAAGCGAGGTTAGGCTGCATTTCTCACCACAACGCGTACATGCCGCCCTTTTCGCGCCGTGGCGAGAAATGCAGCCTAGCCATTTAAGCCAAAGTCACTTCCTGCACAGCCTCCGCAACCCCCATTGTGCCAGCATATTTGCGGAGAAAAGGCGTAAAATGGGTTCCCATCAATAGAGCCTTTGCCGTGGAAGCTCTGGGCTGTGGCGGCACGCGCCTTCCTGTGATGGAATAGCCTGCATCGCCATGGCCTAGTGGCGGAATCAGGAGTCATTCGTGTACTCAACGCAAATGGGGTGAACACCGGAGTGGAACGAACTGAATTCCTGGTTATCGGCGCAGGCCCGTATGGCCTGGCGACGGCGGCATACGCGAAATGGCTGGGGTTAGATGTGACGATTGTTGGCAAGGCGCTCGATTTCTGGAAGACCCATATGCCCCGCGGTATGCTCCTACGCTCGGGTACGGACTGGCATCTTGATGCGCGCCAGGTTGCCACCTTCGAAGCCTACGTAAGCCTGCGCGGCTTGAGGCCAGCCGAAACCAAGCCTTTGCCTCTCAGCACCTTTCTCGACTACGCCAGCTGGTTCATGGGGCAATACAACCTCACGCCGCGCACCGCTCACGTCGTTCACTTGGCCAGATCAAACGGGGAATACGTGGCAACCTTGGACGACGGGTCCCGGCTGCACGCCAAGAAAGCTTTGCTCGGCCTTGGCTTTGCTTTCTTCAAACACTACCCGAAGGACCTCACCCGGAAACTGCCTCGCGACTCGTACGTACACACTTGCGACACGGTGGATTTTGACCAGTACCTCGGGAAGAGGGTCCTGATTATCGGGGGACGACAGAGCGCGTTTGAGTGGGCAGCGCTGATTCGGGAGCGTGGCGCCGAAGAAATTCACATGATGTACCGGCATGCCACGCCTCGTATGGCGCAGCCGGACTGGTCCTGGGTGCAGCCGATGGCGCGGCTGGCCCTTCAGGTTCACGCCTGGTGGAGGCAGCTTGCCATTGAAGAGCAGGAACGCATTCGAAATGACTTTTGGATGACGGGGCGCCTGATTCTTGAAAAGTGGCTTGCCACGCGAGTCGATCAACCCAACATCCATCTTCACGAGAAGGCAGGCATCGTGTCGGTCGATACGTGCTATGACGGTACCTACGACGTTTTGCTGGAAGACAACTCAAGATGCAACGTGCACCGCATCGTTCTGGCCACGGGTTACATGCCGGTTATGAATAACGTGGCTTTCCTGGATCGCTCGTCGATTCTTGATCGCCTGGCGACAGTGAGCGGTTTTGCCGCACTCGACCCGGAATTCCAGACCAATTTTCCCAACCTGTATGTAACCGGCCTCGCCGCTACACGCGACTTCGGCCCATTCTTCGGCTTCACCGTTGGGTGTCCTGTCGCCGCCAAAATTATCGGCGATGCGGTAGCGAACTGATCGCACCAGGGTAACCGCGTACGACGGGAAGTGTTGCGACTGCGGTGTCAGGACTCTTGCCAAAACAAGATTCTGGAGGAGTCATCGGCAACGGGGGAATGGATTCACATGACTGGTTTGTCCGATGTGAAAGATGCATCACTCCCATTTCGGGCGACTTCGCCAAGCGGCAGGTCAGATCCCGACGGCAGGTAGCGATCGGTTGTGAAAATCATATCGCCACCCTTCTGGAGAAGGGCCGGAAGAGGCGACGCGCGCGAGCCATTCGAGCGCACAGTCCGCCCGTGTGACGCCGTGTGCCCGCGTATTGGACAGAACCAGCTATAAGGAATCTTGGCCGTGGCTTCCGTTAAACGCGTCCAGATAGCCGGGCTATCCGAGGGACTGCGCCGAAAAGCCAATCGGGTGTGAAAAACCTATCACAACGGTTTGTCGCGAGCCGACACTCAAACGAAATGGTGAACGCGACAGGGCCAAGGGCAAGCCTCAGCCAGCCCGTTCATCACGGTTAATGGGTTGCACGCACTTCTCGATGTTAGTCCCTCATACGGCAAATTGACGGCCGACCGCCCAACTTCCGAGTAGGGCGTCATCCAAGCACAACGGTCTGAGGCGACATGACGGACCACACCAACGGTTAACCGACTTAGCAGGCGGAAATCGTCAAAACAGGTCGACCCGCACTGACCGTCCGCATACGGCATTTGGGCAGACTCCGTTTCCTATGAAATCTACGGGGGATCCATTGGCGCGGTGAAGCACGAAGCCTGAGTCGGTCTGGGGTCGTGGTCTCTGAAAACAATCACAACCAGCGGCTTACTCTCAATCGATATTGCTCGGGCGGGTTGGCATGCAAAATGGTCCGAT
>JASHOS010000076.1 GCA_030040995.1 Terriglobia bacterium
CTCCGTCGCGGAGCTGGAGGCGGCGATTGCCGACTACGTGAGCGTGCACAATGCTGATCCTAAGCCCTTCGTTTGGACCGCCACTGCCGACCGCATTCTGGCGAAAGTCAAAAGAGCTACCAAGGCGTACAACATTGTCCAGAACCGTTAGTGGCACATGACTAGATTGTCGCGCCGGAGGGCATCGATCTCCTCTCCGGTTACTCCCATTTTCCCTGCCAAGACGGTATGGGAACTGAGGCAATAATCGCATTGGTTGACGAAAGAGACTCTGACGGCGATCATCTCTTTCAACTTCTTCTCAACCGTGCCTGTATTCATGACGGCGCGAAAGTGCGCCGTCATCGTTCTCATGATCTCCGGACGGTGAGCGATGGTGCGGAACATGTTGGGAATGTTGCCGCGCTCCCTCAGAAAGTGATCGAACTCTTCGCGGGCTTCCGGGCCTACGGCGCCCGGTGAGAGCTTTGAAAGACGTGGCATAGAGCAAAACCAGACACTAGAAACCAGAAACCAAAAATTAGAAACCAGAATGACGCTTTCTGCCTTCTGACTTGATTACGAGCTCTGCTGATATCCAGCCAGGAACGACTTCAGCGCCGACTGATTGATCTTGAGCTTGCCAGTGCGCATCAGACGGTTCTTCAGGCTGTCTTCATAAATCTCGAATGCCAGATCGCGCTTTTGCTGCAGAAGCTGGGTGGAAAGACTTTGCTGCTGCGCGGCGAAGTCTGCCTCGTTTGCCGGGGTATGTGATACCACCTGAAACACGACGTAAGTGGACCCAATTGAAATCGCGTTACTGGTCTGGCCCGGCGCAAGCGTGAATGCAGAAGAAAGCGCCGAGCCGGGGATCAGGTCGCCAACTTGGCCCTGTTCGGTGAAGTCTTTGCTCTGCTGCACCTTGTAACCGTCGGAGCGGGCGAGCGCAGAGAAGTCAGCCTGCTTCGACTGGGCTGCAAATTGATCGGCTTTCTGCCGCGCCAGCACTTGGGCCTGATCTGCCCGGTAGTCTTCCTCAACCTTCTGTCTGACTTCATCGAGTTTGGGAAGGTGTTCGGGTACAATTTGCGCGACCTCGATGATGGCGATCCCTTTGGGTACGTCGATCGGCTGGCCGACCGAACCGGTGGGAAGCTGGAATGCCAAATTTTCAAAAGCCTCATTGTTGCCAAGATCTGGGACAGCCTGATCGTAAGAAAAAAGCGGCGTTTCGCCGGCTTCAAGGCCGTTCTGCTTGGCAACGGCATCCAGGTTTTGCGGATTCGCCTGGAGCTCCTGCTGCACTTTCGCGGATAACGCCTGCTGCGCCTGATTGAGTGCTTGCGTCTCCAGCTTCTTCTGAATGGTGGCCTGGGCTTCTTCCAAAGATTCCACGTGAGCGTACTGGCGGTCTTCGACCTTGATGATGTGATAGCCGTAGACGGTCTTAATCAGCCCACTGATCTGGCCAGGTTTCATAGAGAACGCGGCGTCCTCGAAGGGTTTCACGGTCTGGCCGCGCACGATCCAGCCGAGCTCTCCGCCCTTCGCCGCGCTGCCGGTATCCTGTGAATACTTTTTCGCCAGATCCGCGAAGTTACCTCCCGCTTTGACTTGCGCCAGGACTTTCTGCGCGGTCGCGAGCGTCTGGGCGGCTTCTTTCGACGTTTCGCCCGTGGTCTTCAACAGGATGTGCGCCACCTTCACTTTGTCGGGAACGCTGAATTCTGAAAGGTGTTGATTGTAGTATTGCTGGATGCCGGCATCCGTAACGTTGACCTGTGACTTGACGGCGTCTTGCGGAATCAGAACGTACCTCACCACTCTTTGCTCGGGCAGCTTGTACTTAGCCTGGTTCTGCAGGAAATAGTTCTGAAGGGCATTGGGTGCGATCGTGACAGCACTGAAAAACTGGCTCGGCTCGAAGGTCACGTAATTGATCGCCGCCTTCTGGTTTTGGCGGAGAAACGCCTCGTGCACCTCCGTGGGTACGAGTTGAACGGCATCGGTGACAGCGTCGCGCAACTTTTGAATCAAGATGCTCTCTCGCAACTGGGCTTCAAACTGCGGCACAGTCATGCCCTGTTCCTCAACCATGGCTTCGTATTGCTGCATGCCCACGAACTGCCCATTTTGGTAAAGATAGGGAAGAGAGCGAAGCGCGGCTACCAATTCCGGGGTTGACACATCAAGGCCCATCTTCTGAGCCTGGATGAGAAGAGCATCGCGCAGGACCATCTGGTTCAAAGCCGACTGGGCCAAATGGCCTAGGGTCGCCGGGTCGTTGCCGGTATTCGGCAGCTCCGGCTGGATCGCCTGCTGCACGTTCTGAATCGTAATCTGTGTTCCATACACGGTGGCCAGGACGTCCGGCTGCATTTGCGAAGAGGCATTGTCCGGTAACGGCGCCAGCGTCAACACCATGCCGAGGGAGACAATCCCCAGGAAGACGATCATGAGCCACTTGTACAGGGTTTTACGCTTGCCGCTAAAAAGCCGATACATAAACGCCGCTCCAAAACGCTTAGGAAATTATAGGTCGCCTGAGAGACGAATGGCAAACTTCGCGCCCGTGTTCAGGCGTATACGGTATCTTTGGCCGCTCTGCCTTTTGCCGGTTTGACACGACTTCCAGGTGGGCGCAGTCCGATGATGCTTCGCATCCTGAGCCGGTCCGCATAACCCAGTATCCCTTTTCAGGCGTTTCCATTACGTGCGAAGATCAAGCTGTTCCTGCACGGGCCGGGGGCAAGCGCGGACTGCGGGCCGTGGCTCTCTTGTTGATGGCGGACTTTCGGGCCGTTCTACCGGTTTTCCGTGGCTCCGAAAACCGGTCATGCGGCTGTGTCAATCATGTCAAAACCCTCACGAGCTTTATCGGAAAACGAGAAATTGTACCGCTGGCTCATTGCTATCGCGGTGATGATGAGCGCGGTTATGGAGCTGATCGACACTTCGGCGGTCAACGTCAGCATCCCGTACATCGCGGGAAATCTTTCCGCCACGATTGACGAAGCCACCTGGGTTCTAACGTCGTATCTGGTTTCGAACGCGATTGTGTTGCCGCTCACCGGCTGGCTCGCCAGCCGGTTCGGGCGGAAGCGGCTCCTGATGACCGGCGTAGCGGGGTTTACCGTGGCAAGCGTTCTCTGCGGCTTGGCGCCGACGCTGACAGTTTTGGTTCTGTGCCGGATCCTGCAGGGCACATTCGGCGGCACGCTTCAGCCCACCACGCGAGCCATACTGCTTGAGGCATTTCCGCGTGAGGAGCGCGGGCACGCCATGGCTCTGTGGGGAGTTGGAATCGTTGTAGCACCAATCCTTGCGCCCGTGTTGGGCGGCTGGCTTACGACCGACCATTCGTGGCGCTGGGTTTTCTTCATCAACATCCCTATCAGCGCGGCGGGCCTCATTCTGGTTCACCTTTTTGTGTCTGATCCGCCGTATCTCCGCCGCACCACCAAAGGAATCGATTATTGGGGTCTAGGGATGCTGGCGCTGGGCATTGCATCGCTCCAGGTGGTGCTTGACAAGGGGCAGGAAGACGACTGGTTCAGCTCCCACCTTATCGTCGCTCTGGCGATCATCGCGGCGGCCTTTCTTATAGCGTTCCTGGTCTGGGAGCTTCGCGCGCGCGATCCGATGGTGCACCTACGCCTCTTAAAGTACCGCACCTTCGGCGCCGGCGTTGGTCTCTCCGTCGTGCTCTTCTTCGTGCTTTATGGAAGCATTCTCCTGTTGCCGTTATTTATGCAGGAAGTGCTCAATTTTCCGGCCATCACCGCCGGCGTTTGGAACAGTCCCCGGGGTATTGCCACGATGGCTTTAATGCCTGTTGTGGGATATCTGATCGGACGGCGCTGGGACATGCGGGCGATGCTGTTCGGAGGAATTCTGGCCTCTGCTGTTGGAGTGCTCTGGTTCTCCTTTTTGAACCTCAACGCCGGACCGTGGAATTTTCTCTGGCCTCAGATTTTCATGGGTGCCGGCCTCGCCTTCGTATTCGTGCCTTATTCTACGATCAGCGTTGACCCGATCCCTAATGAAGAAATGGGTTACGCCACCAGCATCACGGGATTCACCAGGAACATAGGAGCGAGCGTTGGAATTTCCGTTTCCGCCACGTTGCTGTCACGCCGGGATCAAATTCACCAGAACAGGCTGGTAGCACACGTTAACCCCACAAATCCTAACTACCGCAGCGTCGTCTCAGCCTTGCAAAGCGAGTTTGTCCGTCAGGGCTACAGCTTCTCGACGGCTGGCCACCAGGCCCTCAGCGAGATTTACCGGATAGTCATTCATCAAGCTTCGATCCTCAGCTACTTGGATTCCTTCCGTATTCTTTCTGTCCTTTTCGTCGTCGTCGCACCGCTCGTTTGGATTATGCGCAAGCCGCACTTCAAGACTGAGGGCGGGCATGGCGCCGGCTAGCCCGGATTTCTCCCACATCGAGCCAAAGGGAGGGCTTTGAGCCTAATGCCTCCAAATTAGCCCGAGCCGCGTTGGCCCTAAAGAGCGGCTTTGCCGCCCGCTCTGTGCGGAAAGCCTGCCAAGCTGTGAAGTTTTTGAAGATTCTTGAGAAGTAATCCCTCAGTTTCACGCGCGTAGTGGCACCGTCCGGGCGGACAGTGCCGGCGCTACAGCGATCGCCGGGCCCGCGGAGCATGAACTTGAGAAGCAAAAAAAGCTTGACAAGAGATTTGCGTAGCCCTATATATTGGGGTTAGCGGACGCGCGCACCCCAATGGGTCGGGCCAACCGTTGTTCTCTGACGAATGAGAGGAGGTAATTGAAACTAATGCCAGCGAAGAAAAAAGCAGCGAAGAAAAAGAGATAGTAACCCGCTCAAGTTCTCTCCTTTTCCCAAAGGCCCGCCTCTCCCGGCGGGCCTCTTTTTTTGCGGAGGGAAGATCAATAGGTGGAGAGATCTGCCTAGTCCCGGTCTTCGTAATTGTAGCGACGCATTTTAGAACCGCCCGCCCCTCACCCACCGCTTCGCGGTCTCTCCCAAGAAAAAGGGCTGTTTCCCCTTTTGAATTCCGGCCCTCTCCTGGGTGTCAATGTTTGCCGTTTGTCTTTTGCCTTCTGACTTGCGCCTGCGCTCGGTGGGTCCTCAAAATATTCGACGGATAGCAATGAAGTTGAGATATGATGTCCCGCTCGGTAGTTGCATTCTAAAGAGAACGACACAAATTGTAGTGCCGCCCTTCAGGGCGGCACATGCCGGTCCCGCCAAGCGGGGCCGGGGCTACACCAAATCCGCAATCGCTATTGGCGCTGTGTCTATAAGTAAACACGCACAAGGAGGAAGAGAAGAATGGATAACGCTTACGGGAAAAGCCGGCGGGAGTTTCTCAAGGGAGCGGGAGCGGCAGCGGCAAGCGCCGGCTTGGCCACGCTCGGAGGGTTGGCGCCTTCGCGGGTGCTTGGAGCGAACAACCGTATCCGGATGGGCATTATCGGATGCGGGGAGCGAGGAAGCTATGATATCTCCCTTTTCAGGCAGCATGCCGACGTGGAAGTGGTGGCCGCCTGTGACGTTTATGAACCGCGCCGTCTGAAACAGCAGCAGCTCTCCGGACCGCAAGCGCAGGCCTACCTTGATTACCACCAAGTGCTCGACCGCCAGGATGTCGACGCGGTTCTCATCGCAACGCCCGACCACTGGCACAAGCAGGTGCTGATCGACGCAGTGCGCGCCGGCAAGGATGCCTACTGCGAGAAGCCCATCATGCATTCGATTCCGGAAGGAATTGAAATGGTGAGAGCCGTCAAGGAGAGCGGCCGCGTGGTTCAAACGGGCACGCAGCAGCGCAGTTGGCCGCATTGGATACTGGGCAAGCAACTCGTGGATGACGGCCTGCTCGGTGACGTTACGTTCATCCATACTTACTGGTATCAGGACTACATTTCCAACACCGGCTGGACGGCAGCACACCCGGTCGATACCTCCCAGCTCAATTGGCCTATGTGGCTTGGCGATGCGCCTGCGCAGCCCTTTACCGACGAAAAATATGTGCACTGGCGATTCTTTTGGGATTTCGGCGGCGGCATTCTCACTGATCTGCTTACCCACTGGATTGATGCGATCCAGTGGTATATGGGACAGCCCGTCCCGATGACAGCGACGACCACCGGCGACCTTTACATCATGAAGTGGCAATGCCCTGACACCATCACCGCGGTTTACGAATATCCTGGCAATTTTATGGTGACCTACACTGGGGCGCTCAACAACGGCATCGATGACGGAGGAATTGTGTTTCGAGGGACCAAGGCGACGCTGAAGATTGACCGCGCTCGTCTGGCCGTCTACTCCGAAGACGCTCCCTGGCAGCCCGATAAGAACTACCCGAAGCCGGAAATCTACGTGCGCTCCGAGCATGACGGCACCATCGACCATGTCAAAAATTTCCTGGATTGTGTGCGGTCACGAAAGTCGCCTAACGCCAACATTGAAGTGGGCTTCGAGGCGGCGCGCGCTTCGTGGATTGGCAATATTGCGCTCAAGCGTGGAATGAAGATCGCTTGGGATGCGGCGAAGGAGACGGTTGCCTCCTGACACATTGCTGAATGCCGACAGGAGCGCGTAGCGCAGCGCGGCCTTACGGCCGCAACCAAACCTGAGCGAAGCTACTGCCCTCTCCCGAGGGAGAGGGCAAAACATCTGTAACTTTGCTTGCGGCCGTAAGGCCGCGCTGCGCTACCGGTGTATGCAAGACGGCCATTCAACTCCTCTCCTGATCTATGACGGCGACTGTGGCTTCTGCCGTTTCTGCGTGGATTATGCCGGCAAATTGACGGGTGACCGCGTCCGGTACGCTGCTTACCAAGACGCAGCGCCCGGTGTTCCGCATATTCCGCTCGACGATTTCCGGAGCGCTGTGCAGCTCATCATGCCAGAGGGGTCCCATTCGAGCGGCGCCGAAGCGGTTTTTCGCACGCTATCCTATGCCGCGGGATACGCCTGGCCCTTCTGGCTCTATCAGCACGCTCCCGGATTTGCTCCGGCAAGCGAGTACACTTACCGCTTGGTTGCACAGCATCGCCCGTTTTTCGACAAGCTCCGCGCCCTTTTTTGGGGGCGCAGGCTCGATCCTCCCACGCACTTTCTCACCCGCTGGCTTTTTCTCCGCCTGCTCGGCATCGTTTACCTTTGCGCCTTCGCGTCGCTGTGGCCGCAGATTCCCGGCTTGATCGGCGCCCACGGAATTCTTCCGGTTCCCCAACTCCTCTTTGCGGTAAGCCACGCCATCGGCCCCGAACGTTACCGGCTATTTCCGACGCTCGCATGGCTGCATGCGAGCACGGGATTTCTCGATTTTCTCGCCGGCGCAGGAACATTGCTTTCCATTTTGCTCATCGCGGGAGTGGCATCGGGGCCGGTCTTGCTCCTTCTGTGGGCCTTCTATCTGTCGCTCGCCACCGCAGGCCAGGATTTTCTCGCTTTCCAGTGGGACATTCTGCTGCTCGAGGCAGGCTTCCTGGCAATTTTTCTGGCGCCTTGGCGCTCCATCATTCCCGCGTGGAAATTACGCCCGGCTTCCGCTCTCGCTGCGTCGCCGCCCAAGGCAATTGTATGGCTTCTGCGCTGGCTTCTGTTCCGGTTAACGTTCTCCTCGGGGTGCGTGAAGCTGCTGAGCCACGATCCCACATGGAGAAATCTAACCGCGCTTGAATATCACTATCAAACGCAGCCCTTGCCGACGCCCGTCGCCTGGTATGCCTTTCACTTGCCGGCCTGGTTCCAGAAATGTTCGGTGGCGGGAGTCTTCATCATTGAAATTCTCGTCCCTTTCTTAATCTTCGCGCCCCGCAAGCTTCGTTTTGCAGGTTGCGCGATCCTGGTTGTGTTCCAGCTCGCCATCGCCATCACCGGAAATTACGCGTTCTTCAACCTGCTCACAATCGCTCTTTGCCTGCTCCTGCTTGACGATCAATTTCTGCGCCGCGTGCTGCCCGGGACAATCGCGCGCCGGCTGCCCTCGTCCCTGATTCCGCTCCGGCGATCCCGTGTCAAACGCTTCGGCATCGTGGTCCTGACGGCGGTGGTCTTATCGGCGAGCATTGAGACGCTGGCCGCTACTCTCTTTGGATCCCAGAACACGCCGGGATGGGCGAACGAAGCCGTGGGATGGCTCGAACCGTTTCATATCGTCAGCACCTACGGCCTGTTCGCCGTCATGACGACCCGAAGGGCGGAAATTGTCATTCAGGGTAGCAACGATGGCACCGAGTGGCGCGACTACGAATTCAAGTACAAGCCCGAAGACTTAGACAAGGAGCCAAGGTGGGTTGCGCCCTATCAGCCGCGCCTGGATTGGCAAATGTGGTTTGCGGCGCTCGGAAGCTACCAGGAGAATCCTTGGTTTGAAGACCTGATGGCGAGATTGCTGGAAGGCTCAAAACCCGTGCTGGCGTTGCTCGGGCGAAATCCGTTTCCTGACGCGCCTCCGCGCTACGTGCGAGCGCTGGTTTACGACTATACTTTTACCCGCTTTGCCCAGCGTCGATCAACTGGCGACTGGTGGCAGCGCCAACTCCTGGGAATATATTTTCCTCCGGCCGCGCTCCGCCGGTAAAGCCGTGGTTAGTGGTTCGTGGTTAGTAGCGCCGACCTTCAGACCGGCACGTACCCGGCTGAACTTGAACACGAGGTAACGCGGCGTTTGGAAACTCTGGGGACACGTGTCAATCGGGGCCACAGATGCCGCGTGTACTTGCTGCGCGCCCTGAAAGGGTGCGCAGTCAGGTTAGTCGTTCGCTCGCTTCGCGGATTTCTGCCTGTAACGCCGTGAGTTCTCTCTGCGTAATCTGTGTAATCTGCGGATCGGTTTTACAAGGGAAGCGTTACGGGCCGGTGTTCGCGGGCTGAAATCTGTGAAGCGAAGCAGATTTCGTGAGTCTCCGCAGCGTCGGCGAGATTGGCATGCGATTCTTCATCGTTCAAGATGCAGTTGACAAAGTGATCAATCTCATCCTTGAACGGATGGTGGGTCACATCACCGCTGTCGGGAAGAATCGTCGGGATGGTGGCCCAGCCCTTTTGCCCTTCCCACTTTTTCGAAAACACGT
>JASHOS010000077.1 GCA_030040995.1 Terriglobia bacterium
AGCGCGGACCTCCGCTTTTGGGAGGTCCGCGGCTTGTCCGTCAGATCAGCGAAAAGCCGCAGATCCCGCCAAGCGGGACGGTCTGCATTGCAATACCATAAAATCTTGTTCTTTTGACAAGATTTTTCGGCGAGAGACCCCTCACCCGCCTGCGGGCAGGAGCCGCTCCGTCGCTGAAGCTCTGGAGCGTAAGCGACCTTCGGTGGGCGTAGGCCCGGCCCCCGCCGGCTGGAGAAAGCGCCGGCCGCGCGCCACCCTCTCCCTCGGGAGAGGGCAGAGTATCTATAACTTTGATTGCGTCCGTAAGGCCACGCTGCGCTACCGAACGCGCATTCAGTTTGCAGGACAGCCGGGTTTCCGCTGGAGCCATTTGATTCCGCCGTTCTTGTTCAGTTCAGCGGCGTCAATCGGACCGCCCACCGGGACAACCTCGCGCGGTCCAAACCGCGCCGGTTTTTCACGGGCAATCGTCAACTGCGCCAGGCGGATAGCGACCTGGGCTTTGACATCACCCTTGAGCAACGTCCACCGCTGCACTTCCGCTTTCGCCCCAGCACTGTTGGGCGGAGTGAATTCCTTTAACACATCGATGTTGCCGCATCCTCCGATATTGAGATAATTGGGAACGGGGCTTTCGAGCGGAATAATTTCTATTTGATACCGGACAGCGCTGATGCCGCCACTCGAGGCGGGACCGTAGAACAGCCGGGCCCGGACCAGCGAGAGGTTTCCGGAGGGCTCGATTCCTGCGAACAGGGTGCAATCCAACGCCCGGTTGCCACCATCCTGGCTTATCGCCTGTTTTACGATGTTGGGCGGCATCTTTGCGAAATTCTCGTCCATCGCATCCGCCCACCGAGTGGCAGCGTCAAGCACTAAGCCGCCCTTGGGATTCGCGCTCTCGCTCTGAATGATGCTCCTGGCCAGCCGGACGGCGTCGAATCCACCGATGCTGGCAACTATTCCTGTTCCACCAAAGAGAATCCTGCCGCCGGGCGCAGCAATTTTGCAATAATTATCGTGAAACTGGCCGGTCTGCTCATTGATCAGGCGGCTGTCGGCTGCCATCACAATCTCACGCGGAGAATACGCGAAGATCAAGACGCTGCCGCCTTCGAGCTGCGCTCTCGCGCTTGCCGCGCACGACGCCAATAGCGCGATCGCAAGCATGAGCCTCACGGGATAGCTGATGAACACCGAGCCCTCCTCGCCTCCCCCGTCAAATTCTACCCGAAGAGCCCCGATAGTAGGGGCGGCTTTATGCCGCCATTTTGTGTAGCGGGGTAAACCTTAATAGTATCCAAATTAGCCGGAACCGGGAGCGGCTTTGCAGCGCGTCGCCTCCAAAGATCTGAAGCCTCATTTGGACAAGCCTGCGCCGCTACGATTGCTCCCAAAATCGAGGGATTACGTCAGAGCAGTCATAAATCCTCGCGTTCGCGCCAAAAGCCGTTATAATAGGCGGGTTGCTTATGACCAGCCAAGAGATAGAAAAAGCGATTGAATTTGTTCTGAGCCAGCAGGCGCAGTTTTCCGAAGACCTTCGGCAGCTCCACGAGCTGCTTGCAACTCAGACGCGCCAAATTGGGGCGCAAACTGAGCTGATGAACCGCCAGAACGAAGCCGCGGTTTTCATTATAGGATCGCTCGGGAAGCTGGCGGACGTGCAAACGGCCGCCGAACCTCGACTCTCCAGCCTTGAGACCAAAGTGGCCGCACTCACCGAGCGCGTGGACACGCTCTCTGAACGTGTGGATGCCTTCATCACGTTCGTAGGAACGTACATCGAGAGCCATAACGGTCACGACCAGCTTTAGCGGCAATTCGGAGAAGCTCACTTAACGGTCCGCAAGGCGCAGCTTTGCATCAATGGCGAAGGAGACAAAGCTACGAGTGCGCAAAGGCGTAAAGTCCTGTCCTGCACAACTGCGGAAATGAAAATTAAAGTGACGGTGCGGGCGGGCTACACACAAAACATGCTTGGATTCGGCT
Organism: Terriglobia bacterium; assembly: GCA_030040995.1. Classification (GTDB taxonomy): domain Bacteria; phylum Acidobacteriota; class Terriglobia; order UBA7540; family UBA7540; genus JASHON01. The sequence continues at coordinate 1,993 of JASHOS010000077.1, forward strand.
GGACGAACGGAGTCTTTGTTACGCTCTTCGACCAGCTTCGTCATTGATATGAACAACTCGATTCGCAACCTCGCAATCATCGCGCACGTGGACCATGGCAAAACGACGCTGGTGGACGCGATGCTCTGGCAGAGCGGCGTCTTCAACGCCCGGCAGGAAGTGGTGGAGCGTGTCATGGACTCGAACGAGCTCGAGCGCGAGCGCGGCATCACCATTCTCGCTAAAAACACCGCCGTCTTTTACCACGGCGTCAAGATCAACATTGTCGATACGCCGGGCCACAGCGATTTCGGAGGGGAAGTGGAGCGGGCGTTGAAGCTGGTGGATGGTGTTCTGCTGCTGGTGGACGCGAGCGAAGGTCCGCTTCCTCAAACCCGTTACGTGCTGCGGAAGGCGCTCGAGGCGAAGTTGCCTCCGGTCGTCATCATCAATAAAATCGACCGCGCCGACGCGCGGCCGCATGAAGTGGTGAATGAAATCTACGATCTTTTCATCGACCTTGACGCCACAGAAGCGCAGCTCGATTTCCCGATCCTCTACGTCAACGCGCGCCGTGGAGTGGCCAAAACGTCGCCCGAAGATTCCTCCGACAACCTGCAACCGCTCTTTGAAGCGATTCTCAAGCATGTTCCGGCGCCACCCGGCGATGCGGCGGCCGTTTTGCAATTGCTGGTTGTGAATCTCGATTACAGTGAGTACCACGGCCGGCTCGCCATCGGGCGCATCTTTTCCGGCTCGATCGCGCGGGGCGGCGAGGTGGCCGTCGTCAAGCTGGATGGCTCCGCCCAGAAAACGCGCATCACCAAGCTTTATAGCTTCGAAGGCCTCGATCGAATTGACGTGGAGCGCGCCGAAGCGGGCGAAATTGTCGCCATCGCCGGCGTGGAGGGCATCACCATTGGCGAGACCGTGACGAGCGCAGAGGAGCCGCGCGCCCTGGTCCATGTGCCGGTGGATGAGCCTACGCTTTCCATGGTTTTCACTGTAAACACTTCTCCCTTTTCCGGGCGTGAAGGCCTTTACGTAACTTCCCGCCATCTGCGCGAGCGCCTCGAGAAAGAATTGCTCACCAACGTCGCCTTGCGCGTTGAGGAAACCGCCAGCCCCGATTCGTTCAACGTGCTGGGGCGCGGAGAACTGCAGCTTGCCATTCTTATTGAAACCATGCGGCGCGAGGGCCACGAGATGGCGATCGGCAAACCACAAGTCGTCACTCGCGAAGTCAATGGCAAATTGCAGGAGCCGGTCGAACAGCTCATCATCGACTGCCCGGCGGAGTTTACCGGAGTGCTGATGGAGCAGGTCAGCACGCGCAAGGGCGTGCTCGCGAAAATGGCGGGTCACGGCGCGCCGGGCGGACGCGCGCGGCTCGAGTTCCGCATTCCCTCGCGGGGCCTGATCGGGCTTCGCAGCCAGATTGTGCAGGATACTCGCGGCACTGCCGTCGTGAACACCCTCTTTGACGGTTACATCGATTGGCAGGGTGAAATCCCGTCGCGGCTCACCGGCTCGCTTGTGGCCGACCGGGCCGGCCGCACCACCAGCTACGCGCTCTACAACTTGCAGGAGCGAGGCGAATTATTTGTCGGTCCTGTCGTGGACGTCTACGAGGGCATGGTGATCGGCGAGAACTCGCGCTGGGACGATATCGATGTGAACGCGGTGAAAGAGAAGAAGCAGACGAACATGCGCGCCTCGGTGGCGGATGAAGCCATCCGGCTTGTCCCAGTGCGGCCGCTGAACCTGGAGCTGGCGCTTCAGTTCATCGCCGAAGACGAGCTGGTGGAAGTCACGCCCAAATCGATACGGGTGCGCAAAAGGGTTCTTCCGGCCAATAAGCGCCCGCGCCGCCAGCGTCCCGCCGCGCCTTAGTTCTCAACATCGGCCAATCTCGGTTCCTGAATCTGACGTCCCACAAACCAGGATCCGTACCGCCAAGTGCCGCGGTCCGCCGACAGGAGCGCCATCCTCGTAGCTGCCCAGTAGTGGGCGAGAGTTTGACTCCCTGATGACACAACTACGTCACGTCAAGGCTAGCCGCCATTTCACCCGGGAAGAGATGAAGGAGCGGTAATCGCCCTGAGGCACTCGTGTAGAGGCAACGCTTGCCCGGCTGCATTCATCTCTTTTGAGAGCGCCGATGCTAGGATACTTGCGGATCGCTTTGGCCGTACCGTTCGCTTCTAGTGCCGGGCCATCACTTTTACACAGACGGGTTGCGCCATGGATGGCTTTACCGGTGGCAGATGGCTATGCGCTTCGCTGGGACTCCTCATTTTGTTTTCTGTGGCAGGGCCTGTCTGGGCGCAACTGCCGAGCGCATGCCCGCACGACTCCAGCAGCCAGTCCTGCGCGGTCAATGCTCCTCGAGCCATTCACATTCAATCACCACTCGTCGTATTGCCCATCACGGTCACAGATCGTACCGGGAACTTTGTCTTGACTCTAAAGAAGAGCGAGTTTCAAGTACTCGACGACGATACCCCACAGAAGATCGCCTCGTTTTCACTTAGGATGGAGCCCGTAGCTGCAGTTATTGTCGTTCAGACCGATGCGGGCGTTGCGCCCCTGCTCAATGCGATTCACCCGTTAGCTATTCTATTTTCCAACCTTCTCCTAGGCCCTGCCGGTGAGGCTGCTGTAATCACTTACGCAAATAAGGTTCGTATCATTCAAAGTTTTTCGAGCGACCCCGCGACCTTAGATGGAAGCTTGAAAGCGATCACCGCATCTGGCGGCAAGGCGCGACTGGACGATGCGCTGCTACGCGCAGTTCAGATGCTGGCAAACCAAACTGAAGCCAAGCGGCGCATCATCATTGTGTGCTCCGATGGATTTGACAGCGGCAGCAAAACCGGCCACTTGGAAGTCATTCGAGACGCAACGGACGGAGGCGTATCCATTTACGGTCTGCGCTTCGACCCTACCTACGAAATTTGGAAGCAAAACGATTCTTCGGGTCCAAGCCAAAATACGCCGAACTATGGTGCAATGAGCGGGAACCCGTCCGAGGCCATGGCAGGTTCGTCCGGAGGTGGCGACATCCTGGCGCCCGCCGTTATCGCGTTGGAGCTGGGTAGATCAGCTCTTCGGAGAAATGCCTTACAGCAATACGCACAGTTCACGGGCGGAGCCGTCTACAAACATTGGAAAGCCCAGACCTTACAGGACCAGCTTCAACAGATTGCCCTTGAGATCAACAGCCAGTACACCTTAGCATACGTTCCGACTACCCTGAGTAAGGCCGGATTCCATTCCATTCAGGTTGAAGTGACCAAACCCGGTCTGGAGGTCCGCACGCGCGCCGGCTATTTCTATGCTCCGGCAGCTAAAAGCTTGCCCGTAAATTGATCAAGGCCAATGACCACGATCATGTCTTTGTCGGAATCGCAGCTTTCGCCGGCGTCGGTAAACTGAATCGGGAATGTCGACCGTAGTCCTCATTGCCATGCTCTACCATAATTTATGGCGCACCGCCCGGAACATTGCAGGGTTCCGTCAAAGTTGGGGTTATTACGGTACGGAGGCCGTTTTTTGTAGCGCGGGGCTCGCTTTTTAGCCCTGTCATGATGGGCCGTTGGCCCGCGAAAGCAAATGAAAATGCTCCTTGTCGGCGGATGAACTGACGGCGCCATAAGTCTTTCTTTTTCAGCAGATCCATGCTCAAGCCAGGAGCATTTTCAAGGCTGCGGCTTGTCATTGGCACGAAAAAGCCGCAGCGTTACAAGGCGAACGCTGCGCTACAACTACTCCTTCCGGATTTTGACGTGACCGTGCGGAACATTGTCTATGTTGGTAGGCGATGGAGCTGCTTACCCGGCCGCAACATTCTCCAGGAACGTCGCGGACGGCACAAAAAACAGCGTGCCCGTGACGGCGCGGCTGTAGTCCAGCAGCCGGTCGTAATTGCCCGGCGGCCGGCCGACGAACATGTTCACGAGCATCTGCTCGATCCTATGCGGGGATCGGGCGTAGCCGATGAAATAGGTACCGAACTCCGCCTTTCCCACATCGCCGAAGGGCATGTTATCCCGCACAATCTCCAACTGCTTTCCATTTTCCACGATTGTCGTCAACGCGTTGTGCGCTGACGTCGGTTTCACGGCATCGTCTAGCTCGATGTCGGCGAGCTTCGTTCGGCCGATAATCCTCTCTTGTGCCTCGACGGGCAAGGCGTTCCACTGCTGCAGGTCGTGCAGATACTTCTGCACGATCACATAGCTCCCGCCGGCAAACGCCGCGTCTTCCTCGCCGATGATGGCGGCATCGACTGCGGCCTGTGCTACCGGGTTCTCCGTCCCATCGACGAAACCGACCAGGTCGCGGTCGTCGAAGTAAGTGAAGCCGTGCACTTCATCCACTGTAAAGACCGCGGAACCAAGCCGGGACGAGATCTGCGTCGCAAGTTCGAAGCACATATCCATGCGTGTGGCCCGTATATGGAAGAGGACGTCGCCCGGCGTGGAAACGGCATGATGGCAACCGCGAATCTCTTGGAATGGATGCAATTCTTTAGGCCGTGGCAGGCCAAAAAGCCGGTTCCAGGCATCGGAGCCAAACGCCATAACGCACGACAGGCGGCCCTCGAGGTCACGGTAGCCGACTGCCCGCAGGAGGCCCGCCAGGTCACCACAAAAATTCCGCACTGCGGCGCCATGTTCCGCCCCTGGGTTCAGCATCACAATCAGAAAGATCGCGGCGCGCGTGAGATTCGGAAGAACCCATTGAGGGACCAGCATTTGCTCTCCACCGGTAGCTACCTTGATATGAACGGATCCCATTTTGTGCTCCCGTCGTTCGATGCGCTCTATCTTCAACAAGCCTGACTTTCAAACATTCTTTTCAAAATAGGCCAGGGCAAGGATTATGCGCAAGAGTCACCAGTTTCAAGACAGGGCACAATCCCGCCCGGCGAGATCGTACTCTGACACCGCGCATTATAATGCCAATTTATGTAGTACCTGGGCGTGACGGACCACTGCTGGTGGTATTTTGGTTAACCGGCGATGCAGGCCGAGATAGGGTGAGGAGAGTTATCCACAAGTTAAGGAGAAAGGCCGAATGAGCATCGATCTCAATCCCGAGCAGCAGCCGGTGATCGAACTGGCTATCCAGTCGGGCGCGTACCACAGTGCCGATGAAGTGATCACCACGGCGCTTTCGGTGCTCGCAAAAGACATCGAGGATGGGGTTGTCTCGGAAGCCAGGAGCCAAGAGTCGCACTCCACGCTGGCCGAGGTGGAAGCGGAACTCCGCGCACTCGGCA
>JASHOS010000008.1 GCA_030040995.1 Terriglobia bacterium
CTACGATGCGCTCGGCACGGGGAATGCGCCTGCCATGAAATGATCGCTTCAAGGCTTTTTCTTGAAGCTTGAGTTGCCTCCGCTGCATTTTCTGGTCCAGCTTAAGCTGCTTGAGCTGCGACAGGGGCTTGCGCCCGCGGGCGAAGGTTGGAATCGCCGCGCCAACTGTGCATGCCAGAGCGATTAGCAGCAGAAACACTTTAATTCGCATCATTGATTCTCCAACTACCAAGGGCGTTTGGCGCTTCTGGAACACCGATACGATCTGCGCGGTAATGCCTCGGTCTCGTAGCACCGGGCTTCAGCCCGGCACGTGCCGACCTAAAGGTCGGCGCTACAAAGCGGGCGAGACCAAGAATGGGGCGTAGCTCTGCGCTCGAAATGCAGACCTGTTCAAATGTTAGTACTAATGACGATAATATCCAAGGGCAGAGCGGCTTGGGTACCGGTCCACGGGCCGAGATGGAGGGGCCTTGGCACCTGACACCTACTCATGCCGCAAGGAGACCATGGGATCAACTTTCGCCGCGCGGCGGGCGGGGAGATAGCCGGCGAGAAGCGCCGCTGTGGATAGCAGACTGGCGGATACGATCATTGTTACTGGGTCGTGCGGAGTGAGCCCGAAGAGGGTGTTCTGCAGCAGACCCACCGCAGCAATTGAAATACCCAGGCCCGCTGCGACGCCGATCCCGAGTATGGCGGCTACATCCCGCATTATCAGCCGCAGAATCGAACCCGGCTGCGCTCCCAGAGCCATGCGAATGCCGATCTCGCCCGTGCGGCGCCCAACTGAGTAGCTCATCACGCCATAGAGACCCACGCAGGCAAGCACCAAGGCGAGGAAACCAAAGAAGCTCGATAGCCAGGCAAACAGGCGTTCCTGCATCAGTGCCTGATCGATCTTCTCTGTCTCTGTGCGCACGTCAAACAGCGGTATTCGGTCGTCCACGCTTCGCACGACACGGCGAAGGGTGGGAATTATGAGGTGAGGATCGCCCGCGGTCCGTACCTCGAAATAGATGTAATACGATTCGATGTCGGCTAGCCGCTGAGAGTAAGGGGCGTAAACGGTGGGCGGAGCGGGCTCACGCATATCATCGTATTTCGCGTTCTGAGCGACGCCTACGATCGTGAATTCGTCTGCACCACTTTTCGGCGTGCCGAAACTGAACCGCCGCCCGATAGGATTGGTTGTGCCAAAGACTTGCCGAACCAGAGCCTGATTAACCACAGCGACTTTGAGTGAGCTCTGCGAGTCCTCGGGTCCTATGGTGCGTCCCAGCAGCAGCTTGATACCCGTCGCCTTGAAGAAATCCGGGCCAACATCGTATGTCCAGGCACTGGGCTCTTTCTCGCCGCCTTGTTTTGGCGTGTAGCCCTCGGGCACGAAGGCATGTATTGACATTCCTGCGCCAATCAGGCCGTCACTTGACACGCTCGCCGCCTCAACCCCGGGAAGGTTTTGGATGCGCGAAAGGAGCGCCTGGCAAAAATTTGCGAAGCGGATACCCTTGTAACCAGCCTGAGCGGGATTAAGGGCAAAAAGAAGCAGATGATGCTGGTTGAAACCGAAATTCTGGTTTTCCAGGTTCTCCATGGTGCGGACGAAGAGTCCTGCTGCCGTCAAGAGCAGCATGCACGCTGCGACTTGGGCCACCACCAGGGCACGGCTGAATTTCGACTTCGCGCCAAGTTCCGCGGAGACCGTACTCGCGTTTTCTTTGAGTGAAGGCGTCAGGTCGAGCCGCGTGGCGCGCAGAGCGGGAGCAAGGCCGAACAGCATTCCGGTGAGCAAGGTGACGGCGGCCGTAAAGCCCAGGATAGCGAGATTGGGGCTGACAGTCAGCGAAACGGGATCACGACCGCTTGCCATGATGGCCAGAAGGATGTGGATTCCCCAAAAGGCGAAGAGAAGACCGGCGGCACCGCCAAGAAGGGATAGCAGGAGGCTTTCCGTGAGGAGTTGCCGCACCAGCCGCCACCGTCCGGCGCCCATCGCGAGCCGCACGGCGATTTCCTTCTGCCGGGTGGTGGCGCGAGCGAGAAGCAGATTGGCCACGTTGGCACAAGCAATCAAGAGTACCAGCGCGACAAGCTGCATCAGGAGCCAGAGCGGCTGGGAAAAACGCCTCCGCAGTTCATTAATGCCCTGGCTGGCAGAAGCAAGTTGGATGCGGGGAAGAAGTTGTGGCTGGGATTGCAGCTTCAGGCCCGCTGTCATACTCTGCATAAAGAGCACTTTCATTTCTGCAAGGGCCTGCGGGCTGGTGACACCCGTCTTCAGCCTGCCCATCATGACAACCCACCAGCGGTTGCGCTCGGTGAACCAGGATTCTCCAGGCCTGTCCCATTGCGGCAGAATCTGCGGTTGCGTCGAAATCGGTACCCAGATATCCAGCTTGCTTCCTGGTTGGACTCCAAAGAAATCAGGAGGGGTAATACCGATAAGAGTGAAAGGAACACCGTTCACGATGATGATTTTTCCGAGTGCAGACGGAGAGCCACCCAATCGCGTTTGCCAAAGGCCGTAGCTGACTACCGCGACGGGCGAGGCCCCGGTTTTGTCGTCTGCGCCGGTAATCATGCGGCCTGCAATGGGCGAGACCCCTAAACCGGAAAAATAATCGCCGGTAACCATCTCCCCAGACGCCAGGCTTGCATGGCCGTGGATTATTACGTTCAACCTGCCGGCACTCTGAAATCCAAACAAACTGGAGAAAACGTGATTGCGCGCTCGAAACTCCTGGAAAGCAGGGTAAGAAAACGACGTGCTCGTCACGCCGCCCGTTCGGGTAGGAAACATATCTCCGTGCAGGGAGCTCTGGACCGAATCGGGCGGCGGCTGCGAGGTTGGAGTCGCCCATTGCAGGAGCACAAGCTGCTGCGGGCTCTTAACCGGCAGACTCTTCAGCATTACCGCGTCCATCAAGCTGAAGATTGCGGTGTTGGCTCCGATCCCGAGCGCCAGCGAGAGCACTACGACCACGGTGAGCGCGGGGCTGCGGCGCAGTTGCCGCAGGGCGAAGCGCGCGTCCTGCCAGAGCGCTTCGAGCTGTGATTCCCAGCCGGCGCTGCGTACATTTTCTTTCACCGCTTCCCTGCTGCCCATTTCTACCCGTGCTGCCCGAAGCGCGTCTTCGCGGCTCATGCCGGCACGCACTTTTTCGTTTACTGCCGCATCCAGGTAAGCACGCAACTCTTCATCCATTTCGCGCTCGTTGCGCTGCTTTCTTAACAGCGCGCGAAGACCGCCTACGAGATTTCGCAGTAATGGCATGACAAATTCTCCTCACGTGGCGTGGCCCTGCCCCGGGTCAGGTTCGGATTGCGCCGCAGGCCTTGTTCGACTGGCAGCGTGCTGGCAGGCCGCTAGGGCGTCTGTGCAAGGTGGTAGCCACGGCGAGCGTCTTTCCTCGCCGTGGGCTTTTGTCAAATGCCCACGACGAATCATGAAGCAATTCGTCGTGGCTGGGTCTTAGGGCGGGGCTTTAGCCCCTGACCGCCAGCCGCAGCGGCTAAAGCCGGCATTCAGGCTTTCGTTCGGCACGGCTGAAGCCGTGCCCTGATACACCGCCCCGTGTCCAGCAAAAAATGTGGGACACGTTCAGCCCAAGGTAGAGGGACGACTGCGATGAAGCCCTGAGGCTTGGAACCTGGAACCTGATACCTGACACCTGGTGCCTGATACTTACTCGTCGCGCAGCGCGATCATGGGATCGATCTTTGCCGCCCGGCGCGACGGGATGTAGCAAGCCAAGCCAGCCACACCTAAGAGCGTCAGACAAACCATAAGAAAGGTGAAAGGATCGGAGGGTTTCACGCCGTAGAGCAGGCTCGCCATGAGGCGAGTGAGGCCAAGCGCGGCGACTATTCCGAGGCCAATGCCAGTTACGCCAAGCCGTATTCCCTGTCCCACAACGAGCCGAAGCACATCCTCTTTCTGTGCGCCCAAAGCCATGCGGATGCCAATTTCGTGCGCGCGCTGGCTGACACCGTAGGAGACCACGCCGTAGATGCCGATCGCCGCGAGAATAAGCGCGAGTGCCGCAAACACTCCCAGCAAGATCATTGGAAAACGGTGTCCCGCCTCAGCTTGACTCATGATCTGGTCCATGGTTTGCACATCAGAAATCGGCTGGTCTTTGTCGATCGCCGCCACAGCGTGGCGCACAGCAGGCGCCAAGAGTGCCGGATCGCCGGACGCTCGCACCACAAACTCCCGTGGAGTAAACCAGGTGGGGTATTGAGTGTAAGGCACATACACTTCGTCGCGAGGTGCTACTTCCAGGCCGTGATTTTTTACGTTTTCTACTACCCCCACTATAGTGAACCAGATTGGCTGTTTTACTCCGAGACTTGATGAGAAATCGAGCCGGCCGCCGATCGGATCACGGCCCGGCCAGTAGTCGCGGGCAAGCGCTTCATTGATGATCACTACCCGGCGAGTGCGGTTGGTGTCAGCATCGGTAAAATACCGTCCGCTCACGAGCGCTATGCCCATGGTCCGAAAGTAGTCCGCGCTGATCACTCGGGAGCTCGCGTCGGGTAACAGGTTGGGTGGCGGAGTGGGGCGCCCTTCAATAACAAAACTCATGCCGCAGCCGCCATCCGGCGGGAGGTCGCATCCATCGATGACCGCGGCAGATTTAACCCCAGGCAGCGGTTGCACGTTGCGGAGCAAGTCACCGAAGAATTCCACCTGCCGGACCCGCTCCTGATAATGCGGTCCCAACAATGCGATCCTCATCGTCAGCACGTTGTGAGGGTCGAAGCCCAAGTCGATTTGATTGAGAGCCACGAAGCTTCTGATCAAAAGCCCCGCGCCCGCTAGCAAGACGAGAGCAAGGGCGAATTCCGAGCTCACCAAGAGCGCTCGAGCGCGGTGGCTGCGGATGCCTTCCGTCGAACCGCGACTGCCCTCCTTAAGCGACTTACTGAGATCAACCTTCAAGG
>JASHOS010000078.1 GCA_030040995.1 Terriglobia bacterium
ATTCGTCGTGGGTTTGTCATCGGCAAAAAGCCCACGGCGAGAGAAAGCACTCGCCGTGGCTACCGTCCAACGAAGTACGACAAGCGGCGGACCTCAAAAGCGGAGGTCCGCGCTATCTGTCTAGCGAGATGGCTTAGTGCAGCTTGCCGCGCCCTGTGAGGTGAAGCCATGAAGTCCTTCCCATTGTTCAGGCGTAGAAAGCAACGTGAACAAGATCTTGACGACGAAATCCGTGCGCATCTTGCCATGGCCGTGCGCGAGCGGATCGAGCGAGGCGAAGAGCCTGCCGAGGCCGAGGCAAATGCGTGGCGCGAGTTCGGCAACGCAACCCTGGTGAAGGAGGTTACGCGCGATATGTGGAGCTGGCGCTGGCTCGAAACCCTGCTTCAGGATATGCGCTACGGCCTGCGACAGCTGCGGCGTAATCCCGGTTTTACAGCGGTGGCCGTCCTCACTCTCGCGCTCGGCATTGGAGCAAACACAGCCATTTTCAGCGTTGTGGATGGCGTGCTGCTCGCTGCGCTGCCCTATCCTCATCCCGGCCGCCTTGTTGCAATTTGGGAGACCCTGCAACGCTCGGGGCACATAGCTTCCATCTCATATCCTAACTTTCGCGATTGGCAGCGGGATGCGCGCTCATTCCAGCGGATCGCGGCCGTTGGATGGTCAGACTATGAGCTCACGAGTCCGGGGACACCTGAGCACATTTGGGGCATGGAAGTCTCCACGGGTCTCTTCGCTACCCTGAGCGCGAAGCTGGCACTCGGTCGTGAGTTTACGCCGCAGGAGGATCAGCCCGGGGGAGCGCGAGTCGTGATCATCGCCAATCGCATGTGGAGAAGTCGATTCGCCGGCAGCCCTCACGCTCTGGGCAGGATTATAGAGCTGAACGGGGTTGACCGCACGATCGTGGGAGTTGCTCCGCCACGCTTCAACTTGTTCGGCTACGCAGCTCCTTGGCCGAATGTTTATACGCCGCTGGGCCAGCGCAATCCCGTCTACCTTAACCCGCGCGGAAGCCACGACAACATGGTTGCTGTAGCGCGGCTCAAGCCCGGCGCGAGCATTGCCCAAGCCCAAGCGGAGATAAGCGCGATCCAGGATCACCTCGATCAGCTCTATCCCAATTCGGACCGAGGTCTGGACGCTAGGTTGGTGTCACTCAAAACGCAAATTGCAGGGTACCTAAGCGGAACGCTTCTGCTGTTGTTTGGCGCCGTAGGATTAGTGTTGCTCATTGCTTGTGCCAACGTCGCGAGTCTCCTTCTGGCGCGTTCGGCCGCACGCACCCGGGAGTTTGCGATTCGCTCGGCGCTCGGCGCGGGCCGCTCGCGGGTGGTGCGGCAATTGCTGACGGAAAGCGTAACCCTGGCGTTGGCCGGCGGCGCTTCGGGACTCCTGATTGCCGCGTGGGGAGTGAAACCCGTGCTGGCGGTCCTGCCCGTAAGCCTGCCTCGCAGCTATGGCATTCGTCTGGACGTCCCCGTTATTCTGTTTGCCTTCGGCGTCGCCGTTGGAGTTGGCATTCTGTTCGGATTAGCTCCTGCCCTGAAGAGCTCAAAATCGGACTTGCAGGAAGCGCTTAAAGAGGGTGGCCGAACCCCGTCGGGTGGGCGCCATCGCGCCCAAGACAGCCTCGTGCTTTTCCAGATGGCTCTGACTGTGGTGTTGTTGATAGGCGCGGGGCTGCTTTTGCATACCATCCGCCATTTGTGGGATACGAATCCCGGCTTCGACCCTCGGCACGTCATTACGTTCAATGTGGGGCTTTCTCCATCAGCTTCCAGAACCGGTGCGGGCACTCGCCGCGCCTACCAGCAGTTGGTCGCCCGCATCCGCCAAATTCCTGGAGTCAAGGCGGCGGGCCTTACTTACGTCCTGCCTCTGACCGGCGACGACAACGTCAGCCCTTTCTGGATTGGCAGACAAAAGCCCGCGGCGGCTCAGGCCGCTCCCCGCATGATGGTGTTTGACACGGACCCGGATTACCTCCGGGTGATGGGAATCCCGCTCCTTCGCGGCCGCTACTTCACCCAGCAGGATAACCTCAAGTCTGCGTGCGTCGTAGCCATAGACAGCGTCTTCGCGCAAATGTATTTCCCCGGTAGAGACCCGCTAGGTCAGAGCTTGACAGTCGGATGGACCCCTCCCATCGGCCCTTGCCGGATCGTCGGCGTGGTAGGCCACGTCCGACACTCGGGGCTTAGTGTGTCTGGCGCCTATACGCCGAACCAAACCTACTTTCCGCTTTACCAGGTCCCGGACGAATACTGGTCGGAAGGACGCCTGGGCAGCATGGCCATCATTGTTCGCACGCCGGTCGGTCCTGCGGTCATGATGCGTGCAATCAAGAGAGCGGTTTCTGGCGCGGGCACGCAGCAAACGGTCTATGACGTCCAAAGCATGGAGCAGATTCTTTCGGGCTCGATGTGGCAACAGCGTTTTCCCTTAATCCTGCTCGAAATCTTCGCCGGGCTTGCGCTGCTGCTGGCATCCGTGGGAATTTACGGCGTCATTTCCTATTCGGCAACCCAGCGGGTGCACGAAATTGGGATTCGTATGGCGCTGGGCGCTCAAAAGCAGGATGTCTTGAGGTTGGTGATCGGAGAGGGTCTTCGCCTCGCTCTCGCCGGCTTGGCGATCGGGATAGTGGCTGCGCTGATTCTCACCCGACTCCTTGGGAGTTTCTCCCGTCTGCTTTATGGAGTTGGGTCAAACGATCCGGTCACGTTCGCCTCAGTCTCCACACTGCTTATCGGAGTGGCCGTTGCGGCTTGTTACCTTCCCGCGCGTCGCGCCACAAAAGTTGATCCCATGGTGGCGCTGCGGCACGAATAAGGTTTAGGTGTCAGGTAACAGGTGCCAGGTTTCAGGAAAAGCGTCTAGGTGTGGATACGCCGCGAAGCGGGCTTGGAGTGCAGCAGCGGAGCCGTGCGGAGCTGCCGCCTTCCCTTCGACCGGAACGATTACGCCTCATCAGAGAGGTAGCCACGACGAATTCGCATTTTGAATTCGTCGTGGGTTTGCCGTTGGCAAACCGTCCACGGCGAGCCTGCGACACGAATAAAAAAGCGGTTACGCCATGCCGAAATCAGATTGGCAACAATAATTCTCGAAATTCCGTAATGCCCTAGTTTCGGGCTCGGCGACCGGTGTAGCGCCGGCATCTTGCCGGCATTTGCCGCCGGGACGGCGGCGCTACGCGGAAAGGGACAATTTGGCCGGTCGCCGTGACTGCGCCAACGGTTGGCCAATCGGGGTAAAGTAAACGAAGGAGGTGTTTTTGATGCCGCAGACAAAGAATGAGTATGTGACGCTTCGGGTAAATGACGGAACAACGATGCGGGCTTACGCCGCCCACCCAACCGACGGAGCTCAGCATCCCGGCTTGCTCGTGTTTCAAGAAGCCTTCGGGGTAAACGGCCACATCCGGGACGTTGCCGAGCGCTTCGCGCAGGAAGGCTACATAGCTCTCGCACCCGAGCTCTATCACCGGACGGCGCCGGGCTTTGAAGGCGAATACAACAATTTTGGGGCAATCATGCCGTTGATGCAGGCGATGACCGACCAAGGGATTGAATCCGATATTCGCGCCGCGTTTGAGTGGCTGCGCGCCGACGCTGGCGTGCTAGATGGCTCGGTGGCGTGTACCGGCTTCTGCATGGGCGGCCGCGTATCCTTCCTTGCAGATGCCGCCGTTCCGCTTAAAGCCGCCATCTCTTATTACGGGGGTGGAATCGCTCCTGGGCCGCGCGGTCCGGGTCTGCTCGGGCGGGCCGGCAGTTTGCACGCTCCCATCCTGCTTTTCTGGGGGCTTCAGGATAAGCATATTGGCATCGAGCAGCCTCGCGCCGTGGCGGACGCGCTGCGGGCAGCGCAGAAACCGTTCGTGAGCGTAGAATTTTCCGAGGCCGACCACGGCTTCTTCTGTGACGCGCGACCCAGCTACAATGCGCCGGCAGCCGCACAATCCTGGGCCCTTACCCTGCGCTTTTTGAAGACTAATTTAGGGCAAGATTAAGTTCCCTTTCGGCTCTCACCACGGAAGTCCTGAGGCACAGAGGCTGGTTACCACGGTCAATTTGCTCTTGAACTGACAGTGGGCGTGTCTTGGGAGGTGAACATCAGACCCGGCGCGCAGCATGCCAGGACGAGAAGCCCACGGCGAGGAAAGGCGCTCGGCGTGGCTACCCAAATCATCGTATCCGCCCTGCTGCCGCTTGTGTCGCTGGCCGGAGCCCGGCCGCGTGGGACCAACACCTCAACTCCGCCCACGTCATCCTCGGCCTCCAGCCCTCTTAGCGGTATCGTGGACGATATGTATAACGCTGAGTATGCGAAGGCCCACCGGCTGGTTGAGTCATGGGTGAAGACGCACCCTGCGGATTTTCGCGCCTGGAACTACCTGGCCGAGGCGATGATGGATCGCGAGATGCTCCGAGAGCACCTTTTTAATGGCGCGGCGTTCATGCAATCGGGCGCCGTCTTCCGGCAGCGCCGCGAGCCGCTGCCGCCGGGCTTCCGGCAACTCCTGAGCGAAGTGTTTGACCGCGCGCAGCGCCTTGAAGAAACACGCTTAAGACAAAATCCGAAGGACCAGGAAGCATTGTATTGGCTGGGCGCTACGTATTCAGGAAGAACCGAATTTGACTTCATTCTTCTCCGTTCTTACCTGGCCGCCTACCACGAAGGAAAGCAGTCACTGAGGGATAACGAGCGGCTTTTGAAGCTGAATCCGAATTTTACGGATGCCTACTTTGTGATTGGTTTGGCGAAGTATAGCATCGGCATGCTGCCGTGGTATGAGCGGTTGATAGCCTCTCTGGCGGGGGCGCACGGAAGCATCCCCCAGGGCGTTGCCGATCTCGAGCGGGTCAGCCAGCACGGTCATTACGTGCGCGAGGATGCCCGCGTTGCGCTGGTGGCCGTCTATGAGCGGCAGAAGAACCCCTCGCGGGCGCTATCGCTTTTGCGCCAGATCGGGCGGGCGTACCCGGAAAACTATCTCGCGCCTCTTGAGGCTGCGCGCATCGAAGAGAAGGCAGGGAACTGGCGCACCGCCGCTCAAACGTATGATGCCGTTGTGGCGAAGTTCGTGGACGGGGAAAAGCTTTCGAGCCGCATTCCGGAGGCCGAGATTCTCTACCGCGGCGGCCATGCTCACGAACGCTCGGGGGAATTGCTGAAGGCTTTAGATTTCTATAATCAGGCCAGCCGGCTGCCTAGCAAATCCATTTACATCTACCGGTCTGACTTTGCCGCCGCGCAACTCGACCGGCAGATGAACCGCCTTCCCGAAGCGAGAAGCAAATATCAGATCGTAGCGAGCGCTCTGCCTGATAGCGACATCGGGAAACAGGCCCGCGATGCGCTGCGAAGCATCAACTGAGGCGAAAGGTGTCATAAACATGGAGTCCGCGACAAGCACCACATCACCGGGTCCGCATCCAAACCGTCTGATCCACGAAAAGAGCCCCTACCTGCTGCAGCACGCCTACAACCCCGTTGATTGGCACCCGTGGGGACCGGAAGCCTTCGAAGCCGCCCGGCGGGAAGGTAAACCCATTTTTCTGTCGATCGGTTATTCAACTTGCCACTGGTGCCACGTGATGGAGCACGAATCATTTGAGGACGCCGGAGTAGCCGAGCTCATGAACAACGCATTTATCTGTATCAAAGTAGATCGCGAGGAGCGGCCGGATATCGACAACGCGTACATGAAAGTGTGCCAGATGGTGACGGGAAGCGGGGGATGGCCGTTAACCATCGTGATGACACCGGACCAAAAACCCTTTTTTGCGGGCACCTATATCCCGAAGGAAGACCGTTTTGGGCGGATGGGAATGATGGGGCTGATTCCTCGCATTCAGGAGTATTGGAGATTGCGGCGCGATGACGTGACGCAGTCTTGCGAGGAAATCCTGGCGGCGCTTGAGAAGGTTTCCGCTCCCGCCTCCGGCGGCGAGTTGGACGAATCGGCGTTACAAGCCGCTTTCGAGGAATTGAGTGGGCGGTTTGACGGGCGGCACGGCGGGTTTGGCACGGCTCCGAAATTTCCCACCCCACACACCTTGCTCTTCCTGCTTCGATACTGGAAGCGGCACGGCGAGCCGCGCGCGTTGGAAATGGCGGAAAGAACCCTCGACGGCATGCGGCGCGGAGGGATTTACGACCACATCGGCTTCGGCTTCCACCGTTACTCCACCGATGCAAGCTGGCTGGTGCCGCATTTCGAGAAGATGCTTTATGACCAAGCCTTACTGGCACTCGCGTATACGGAGGCTTACCAGGCAACTCGGAAAGAGGAATACGGCCAGACCGCCCACGAAATCCTCGCTTACGTTGCCCGCGATCTGACGAGCCGGCAGGGAGGGTTTTTCAGCGCCGAGGATGCGGATTCGGAAGGAGAAGAGGGGAAGTTTTATCTCTGGACAGAGCGCGAGATCGATGAAGCGCTCAGCCGGGAGGAAGCTGAGCTCGTGAAAAACGCCTTCGGCCTGACGCCAGATGGCAACTTTACGGACCAGCAAACCGGCGGTCCGAACGGCCAAAACATCCTGCATCAGCCCGAATCGGCGGCCGCAACCGCCGCACGCCTTCGTATTTCGCCGGCGGATTTGGAAACCCGGTGGCAGGCGGCGCGTGAAAAACTCTTTGCACTGCGCGAAGCGCGCGTTCATCCGCACAAAGATGACAAAATCCTCGCGGATTGGAACGGGCTGATGATTGCCGCTTTCGCCCGCGCCGCCCAAATCCTCGGCCGGCCGCTTTGCCACGAGACAGCCGGGCGAGCCGTCGATTTCATCCTCACCCACATGCGCTCGCCACAAGGCGGTCTGCTCCATCGTTATCGCGAGGGAGAGGCGGCGGTGGAAGGCCATTTGGATGATTATGCCTTCATGACGTGGGGCTTGATCGAGCTCTATGAGGCTACCTTCAACGCGCGGCACCTGGAAGCCGCGCTCGACCTCAACGATCGCGCGATCCGGAATTTTTGGGACGACCAGAACGGGGGCTTCTATTTCACCGCCAAAAACAGCGAAAAAGTTTTGGTGCGCTCGAAAGAGATATACGACGGCGCAGTCCCTTCTGGAAATTCCGTGATGATGCTCAACCTGTTGCGCCTTGGCAGGATGACGGGACGGAGCGATCTGGAAGAGAGGGCTTCCCAGACAGCTCGCGCTTTTGGCCGCGACGTCTGCCAGTCTCCAGCCGCCTACACGCAATGGATGGTTGCCCTTGACTTTGCCGTGGGACCGGCATTCGAAGTTGTCATCAGCGGCAACCCTCAGGCAGAAGATACTCGCGCCATGCTCGAAGCGCTGCGAGGCCAGTTCGTTCCTAACAAGGTTGTGTTGTTGCGCTCGGACGCTCCCGACGGCGGTGATCTCGCGCGCCTCGCCACTTTCACGCAATCTCAAACCAGCATCGACGGAAAAGCAACCGCGTATGTCTGCCAGAACTTCCGGTGCAATTCACCGACTACAGACATTACGACGATGCTGCGAAGCCTCTCCCCGGCTCCCTGAAGGTTTCATTCGCCGCTTTGCTCGATGAGCTTAGCCACGAGGCTGGTCCAGCCCGTCTGGTGGCTGGCGCCCAGGCCAGCTCCGGTATCGCCGTGGAAATATTCGTAAAAGAGGATGAGGTTGCGCCAGTGTGGGTCGTTTTGGAACTTCGCCGAGCCTCCATAAACCGGCCGCCGTCCGTCATCTTCCTTTAAGAAAAGACGCACGAGCCGCTTTGAAAGCTGGCGACTGACGTCCCAGAGATTCAGAAATTTCCCGGAACCCGTGGGGAATTCGACCAAAAGAGAATCGCGATAATACCAATGGAATTTCTGCAGGGCCTCGATCATCAGATAATTCAAAGGAAACCATACCGGACCACGCCAGTTGGAATTGCCGCCAAACATCCCGGTCGTGGACTCGGCGGGGTCGTAACTCACCCGGTTTTCCTGTCCATTGAAGTGAAGCACGTAAGGGTGGCTGCCATGAAACTTGGAGAGCGCCCGGATGCCGTGAGGAGATAAGAATTCGGCTTCATCAAGCATGGTGCGAAGCACGCGCACCAGACGCTGCCGGCTCACCAGGGAAAGCAGTCTGCGTGTTCCATACTCGTTCTTCACGCTCTCATCGAGGTGATGGGCAACGATGGGCACATGATCGATGAACCATTGCATGCGCCGCTTAAATCCGGGAAGCCTCTCCACCTGCTGGGGCTCCAGCGTCATGACGCCGAAAATGGGAGTGAGGCCCACCATCGAGCGGACCTTCAACGGACGCCGCGCCTGCCCGGGAAGGCTGAGTACGTCGTAATAGAAGCCGTCGTCGTGATCCCACAGGTCGATGCCATCTCCCCCCATATCATTCATAGCGTGCGCGATGCGAACGAAGTGTTCGAAAAATTTGCTGGCCACATCCTCATAAACTGGATCAATCGACGCGAGCTCCATCGCAATATCCAGCATGTTCAGGCAGAACATGCCCATCCAGCTCGTTCCATCTGATTGCTCGATGTGACCTCCCGTTGGAAGCGGCGTCGAGCGGTCAAATACGCCGATATTATCCAACCCTAGAAAACCGCCCTCAAACACGTTCATGCCTTCCGGGTCTTTTCGGTTTACCCACCAGGTGAAGTTCAGCAGGAGTTTGTGAAACACCTTCTCGAGGAACCCGAAGTCCGCTTTGCCGCGAACCCGCTTTTCAATCTTGTAAACTCTCCACGCCGCCCAGGCGTGAACGGGAGGGTTGACGTCGGAGAAGTTCCATTCGTAAGCCGGCAACTTCCCGCTCGGGTGCATGTACCATTCACGAAGAAACAGGATAAGTTGTTCCTTAGCAAAATCGGGATCGATGAGCGCAAGCGTAATGCAGTGGAACGCCAGGTCCCAAGCCGCATACCAGGGGTACTCCCACTTGTCCGGCATGGCAACGACGTCGGCGTTAAAGAGGTGAATCCAATCGTGATTGCGGCCATGGCGGCGGTCGGGAGGAGGGGTTGGCTCGGCGGGATCGCCCTCAAGCCAGGTGCTGATGTCATAATGGTAAAACTGCTTGTTCCATAATAAGCCGGCGAATGCTTGTCGCCGCACATTGGAGCAATCCTCCGAAGCATCCTGGGGAACACGCAGAGCATAGAACTCGTTCGCCTCGGCAAGACGCTGGGTAAATACGGCGTCAAACGAGTCGTCAATCGTGTTCGCCGGGGGAAGCTCCGGGGACAGCCTCATTCGGAGGATGGCGCTGGCTCCGGACTGGATCTTCAAGTCATAATCCGCCGCCGCCTTCGTCCCGGTTTGCGCGGGATTAACCGTGTCCGCCTGGCCCTTCACCACATAGTCGTGAAAACTATCCTTAACGTATCGGGCGCCGTCGGCGACGCCGTAGAGCCGGCTGAAATTGGTTTCATTTTCGGTAAAGAGTAGAGGGGGTGCTCCCTCAAAAACCAGCCATCGTTTGCCATAGTAATCCTGTTCAGCCTCCATGACCGACAAATTGTCTGTTCGCTTTCCTGCGCAGACACGCGGCCGGCGGTCATCCCTCCCCCACGACCACGTGTTGCGAAACCAGAACGTTGGCAAAATGCGCAGGCTGGCAGTTGCCGGACCACGATTGAACGCCGTAATGCGAATCAGTATATCCTCGAAGCTTGCCTTGGCGTATTCGATAAAGATGTCGAAGTAGCGGTCTTCATCGAAAATACCGGTATCCATCAGCTCAAATTCAGGATCAAGCTTGGTCCGCCGGCGATTCTCCGCGACCAGCCGGTCGTAGGGAAACTCGGTCTGAGGATACTTGTAAAGGTACTTCATGTACGAATGAGTAGGCGTGGAGTCGAGATAAAAGTAGTATTCCTTCACGTCTTCACCGTGATTTCCTTCGTGCCCGGTAAGCCCAAACAGGCGCTCTTTCAGCATAGCGTCTCGCCCGTTCCAGAAGGCGGGCGCAAAGCAGATCAATTGATGCCGGTCCGAAATGCCTCCGATTCCGTCTTCTCCCCAGCGATAGGCGCGCGAGCGAGCATGGTCATGCGGAAAATAGTCCCAGGCGTTTCCGTTCGCGCTATAGTCCTCCCGCACGGTGGACCACTGCCTTTCACTGAGATAGGGTCCCCAACGCTTCCAATTGACTTTTCTTTGCCGGGATTCTTCGAGCCGCTTCTGTTCTTGGGTCATCCCTTATCTCAAATAATGTTCGAGCACCGCCGAGAGCTTCCCTTGCGCCGCAAGGATCAATTCGATTGTCTCGCGCACTGCGCCTAGGCCGCCCGGCTGGCGTGTGACGTAATGGACGTGCCGGCGAAGCAGAGGGTGTCCATCGCTCACACCGACCGCCAAGCCGGCGCGCTTGAGAATCGGTAAATCTACCAGGTCGTCGCCCATGTAACACACTGCCGAATCCGGAAGGCGTGCCTCACGCAGAATCGATTCGTAGGGTTCCAGCTTCTCCAGAACGCCCTGGCGAGCGAAATGGATGCCGAGTTCCTTAATTCGGTGTTCGACCACTGGCGATCGCCGTCCCGAAAGAACTCCGCTTTTCAGCCCTGATTCGTGAGCAATTCTAATGCCTAATCCGTCCCGGGAATGGAAGGTCTTGGTTTCTATGAATCCGCCCCTGGGGGCTGGCACATAGTAGATTCGTCCGTCGGTGAGAACCCCGTCCACATCCATGAGGAGAAGCTTTACTTTTTGAGCGCGTTTCCGAAACTCCGTCGAAGAGATTTGCATGTCTTTCCTATCGGCCCCGGAGGGGCCTGCTGTGAATAGCCGCAGGTGTAACCTGCGGAAAAGCCACCAATGACCAGTGTCAACCCTGACGGGGTTGACCTCACGATCACGTCAAAGTCGGGCTTATTACGATTTGGAGTGCGTTTTTGTAGCGCAGGGCTCGCTTTTTAGCCCTGTCATGATGGGCCCGTGGCCCGCGAAACCGAGTGAAAATGCCTCCTTGTCGGAGGGCGAACTGACGGAGCCATAAGTCTTTCGTTTTCAGCAGATCCACGCTCAAGCTTGGAGCATTTTCAAGGCTGCGGCTCTTGATCGGAAAAGCTGGAGACAAGCCGCGGACTCGCCGCGGCGAGTCCGCGCCACCAGGTAGACACTTGCGACAGAGCGTTTTCGAAACTAGAACATCTGCGTCGTCCACAGGTCGTGAATGTGCAAGACACCTTCAAGTTTTCCTTGTGTATCCACCACGGGTAGGGAAGTGATTTTGCGGGCTTCCATGATGTTTAGGGCTTCGGTTGCCAACTCCTTCCGGTGGATGGTTACCGGCGACACCGTCATACAATCCGCCGCCGTCAA
>JASHOS010000079.1 GCA_030040995.1 Terriglobia bacterium
TTGCGAAAGCCCTTGTTTCATCTTCTCCTGAGTCAGGATCTCCAAAGAGGATCGGAGTTCATCGTTCAATTCCTGCTCGACGGCGCGCTTGCGAAAGAAGTTCTGGAACAGGCTCAGGATTTGTTTTCTCATGGTGTTCTCCATTTAGCAGGCTGCGGAAAAAGCCTTGGAACTGTCATCCTGAGGAGTCCGTCAGCCGACGGACGACGAAGGATCTCTGTATTTCCCTGATTTCAACAATCCAGGGATGCTTCGCAGAGTTTACCCTGAGCTCCTTCGCGGAGCTTGCCGTGAGCCTCTTCGCTTCGCTCAGAGCGATTCGAAGCGGAGCGAATCGGCTCAGGACCGTTCGAAGCGGAGCGAACGGGCTCAGCATGACACGCCTGGTGAGTTTTTCCGCAACTTATTAGAGCTATGTAGATTGAACGGCCGCCGCCATGATTTTCACCACCTGGTTCCATTGCCGCTCTTCAGCCTTGAGCTGGGCACGGCCGGGGGAAGTCAGCCGGTAGTATTTCGCGCGGCGATTATTGTCGGACGAGCGCCACTCGGCTTCTACCCAGCCCCTTTCCTCCATGCGGTGTAATGCGGGAAAAAGGGAACCAAAACTAACCTGAAACGCCCCTTGTGTGATTTGCGTGATGCGTCGGGAGATGGCGACTCCGTGCAAAGGTTCCAGGGAAATTGCTTTCAACACCAGCAGGTCGAGAGTTCCACGCAGAAGATCAGTACGTTTTTGCCCCAATGCCATCCTCTTATCGGAATACGATAAGAATCATCTCACAGTTCCAAAGAATCTGCAACCCACCGTTCCTCGATGGTGGGTGTATATTCCTCGCCAACAATGAAAATACGATTCCTGACTCGTGGGTGCAGCGCGGCCAGGATAACTGCCGCTGCAGAGCTTTCCACACCGCCTCGCTCCTACCCCTTCCCCTGCACGCGGACGGGCGGTGCTGAGCGTTGGGCAAGAGTTGCCGTAGCTCGCGGCTTTCTTCCGGTTTCCGGGTTTCAAACGTTTATGTAGTGATGGTGAACAATAACTCATGGGCTAAGGAATGTAGAGGAGGTAATACGATGTATGTATCTATGAATGTTCCCGGAGTTGGCACGATCTATTATCAGGTGCCTGGTCTTAGGCCTGGAATATTTTCGGCCGGTGGACCACGGCCCAACCAGGAACTCGCAAAGCCGAAAGATTATCCCGAGCTGATCTTGGACGCCACGACGCTAGCGTCGATTGAAGAAGCCGTGAAGGGCGTTGCCGATAGCGGGGTCCGCGCGGCTTTACAGGGCGGCCTTGATACGGCTGTAAAGGCTATGCAAAGGCGAGCCGGAGACTTCGTGACCATCAAGCTGGGCAGTCCGCTTGAGGGTGCGGCAGCGTAGCTGCACGATGCTCGCCATGCCTGGGGACAGCCCCAGGCAGAACTGCTCGCTATCTTCCGCGGGCAGGAAGAAGCGGCCCAGCGCCGGCTTTAGGCCGAGAAGCGAATCCCTGAATGGCAGCCTGATCTGGGAACGGGAGCATTCGCGCGGGCAAGCCGTTCTTCGATAGGAGCAGTTGTTCATGTCGCTTCGCGACACCCGCGAAGCATAAAAAGAACCCCTGCCTTGGCCCCCTTGGGGGAGAGGGTGGCGCGCAGCGCCGGGCCTGCGCCCACCGAAGGTCGCTTACGCTCCAGAGCTTCAGCGACGGAGCGGCTCCTGCCCGCAGGCGGGTGAGGGGGTGTGGGCCGAACTTTTCGGAACAGGGCAGGGTCCCCTTCGATTTGTTGCGATGCGCCGTGCAAAAAAAATCGCCCGCCGGTCTCATTCGTCGCCACCGTCTCACTCGAAACTGCTACTCTTTCTCTTGCGCATGAATAGCCTGGTGTCACCGCCAGATCGAACACAACTCTGGCTGCTGCTCGCGCTGCAAAAGGCTGCCGCAGAGAGCAATCACAGCGGCGAACTGCGACAACTCACAGAAAAAACTAGAGATATATCTATTGAGCGACCGCAAGGCCCAAAACACGGCCCCCATGACCCCAGTCGATCCTCTCAAGTTGCTGATTTTAAAGGAAAATTAGAGGAACGAACCGAAACGAGCCCAAATTCTGGCAATGCCATCTTCAATCAACCAACTGAAAACAAATAGCTTATCTAGCTAGTGTAGTGCGTCAGACATCGCTTTACATAATTCGGACGCTGAGATTCGGTCTGCCCATGAAAATACAGCGTTTGGCGAAGATCCCAAATGTAAAGAAGCGTTGGACGCACTACACTAGAAGCGGCGTAAAATCACAACTCTTTTGAACACAAAGGCTTGCAAGGAAAGTTTGGGTTCGACATAGCTTCGTCCAGAACTCCCAAGGAAGTTGGCTTCGCCGTGGCTTCGTCGTCCAGAGCTTCCATTGCCCTGCTCCGCCCCAGGCCCGCTCTTCTCACGAATTTCGGCGGGGTGGAAGGGCAGGGTGCCCACCCCGCCGCAAAAGCGGTTCCCACTCGATCATGAACGGAAGAGCCGTCGCTCCATGCGGCGGGGTGAAGCGCCGCCCTTGGGGTAGATGCCGGTAGAAATCCGGGATAGAGAACTGCCCTTCCCGAAAAGGGGAAGCTGCTCATAGCCTTTTCTTTGCGGAAGCTTTACACTCGTAAGACAGTTTTTGCCGTCTAAGTTCTTAGGAGGCCGGGATGGCTGCTTCAGACGATCATCAGCCGGGGACTCCAAGATACAGACGTAGGAAGAGAACACTTATGAAAAGAACATTCGCTGCTCTACTGATTGCTTTCGCCTCCATCTTTGCTCTGCAAGCCGTTAGTTGGGCGCAAAGCAGCAGCTCAACCCCGCCGGGTCCGCCGCCGGGCCCGCCCATGCGGCAAGGTCGATTGGGAGGAATGCGTGGTGGGCCGGGAACTTTCAACATTCGTGTAAGGGGCCGCATGAGAGCTGGCCCGATGAGGCGGTTCCACCGGCGGGAACGGGCGAGTGGTGGAGAAATCCCGAGATTGCCGGGAAAATCGGTTTGAGCGATCAGCAAAAACAGCAGCTCGAAAAAATCAGCCTGGACGGCCGCCTGAAGATGATCGACCTGCGCGCAGACCTTGAAAAGCAGCACGTGATCCTTGGGCCGATGTTGCGGGCTTTCCATCCGGATGAGGCCCAGGTGCTCGCCCAAATTGAAAAAGTGTCACAGGCGCAAGCTGCGCTGGAGAAGGAGCGTGTGCAGACCATGCTGGACAGCCGCAACGTTCTGACTGAAGAGCAGTGGAACAAGCTGAAGAACGTGCGGATGGAATTTCATCGTGGCCGTGGGGGGCGTAATTTTCGGCGTCCCATGAGGCCGCAAACGCCGGCTCCGCCTGCCTAGCAGGTAAAGGTGAACTGATTGCGGTCTCGGATCTTTTTCGGCTAGATACACTCAGGCGAGGACCAGTATCGAAACACGTCCTTGATTTGAATTCATGGAATTAACTCCAGTACGGCATCGCTGGGTTCCAGTTCTTCGGCATGTGGCGGCATAATCGCCCCGACCTCCAGTAGCGCCCGAACCGTCCCTACGAAATCTCCCGTCTTTCGACGCCAGCCGTTTCCGGACGCATACACAGCCCATGAAAGCGCTGTCCCAGCATACTCACGCGACTTCAATTCCAAGGCTGGGTGAAACCGCAAGATCTCCCTTGTCATCTCGGCGTTGCCGTTGAATCCAGCCCAATGCAGCGCCGTCGCTCCCATATCCCCCGGAGTATCCACAGGCCAACCCGCCTCGAGCATTAGCCGAACCGCCTTTGTATTATTGCTCTGTGCGGCATAAGGTAGCTTCTGCCGCTCCGCCTCGGACAAGGTCCTGACGACATCCGGATTTTTGGCCAGAAATTTCTGGAACGCCGCTTCGTCGCCCAGCTCGCATGCCAGCGCCAGCTTCAACTCCTCCGGGGTCCGCTCCATTAACAACTGGAACACGTCCTCATGGCCAAATTGCCGCGCTATGACATGCGCGGTGCGGTGCTGCCCCAGAGTCCAGATGTAAATCGTGCCGCCTGCGCGGGGATCCTGTTTAGGAAACCATTCCTCCGATACGCTTATCCGGATACACGCGGGATCATTGTCGAGATGACGCCGCACAAGATTCGCATCGCCAAGCGCCGCCGCCATGAGAATGTCGGTTTTGCATCCGCGGGAAATGAGGTAGCGGGCCACGTCCTGGCGATCCCGCGGGTAGTGCCGCCTCTGCTCAACGCGCAACATATATTGAGCCGGCGTCGATTCGTGATCCACATCGAGCGCGTCGATGCCGGCTCCGTTATCGAGAAGGAAATTCGCAACCTCGACAGTAGAAGCGAAGTGAAGCGGCGTTTGTCCGTCGCCACCTCTTGCATGCACAACACCTGGGTCCGCCGCCACCAGCTCACTCAGCTTCGATAACATTCCGAGCCGCGCCGCGGCGTGCGCATCCATCACCGCACCTCGTTCGATCAAAAAGTCCACCAGGCTTGGATCGCAATCATCCAGCACACCGAATCCCCCTGCCCACCATTCGGTTCGCTTGTGGATGTCGGCGCCTGCATGGAGCAGCACGTCGATGGTCGCCCGGTCGCTCCGCTGCACTGCTGCAAACAGTGCATGTTGGCCAAAGCCGTAGTTGGGCAACGGATCGTCGATCCGCGCCCGCAGTTCGGGATAGCTCTCGAGTAGCTCGCGGACGCGACGCGCATCGCTGTCGCACACGGCCACCTTCAGCGCTTCGGGCGGACTGAGTCCCAGCGTCACAACGTGCGACCGTAGCTTCGCCCAAGTGGCGAAACCATATTCCCTAGCCAGCGTATGCTGCGCATCGGCTAGTTTGCCCCGCCCCATACTGCGCAACAGGTCTTTAGCTTGTTTTCTGAGATATTCGAGGTTGGGTTTTTCAGGCAGTTGACGTGACATCTACTTCTCCTTTCGTGGCCCGGTGTCCGCTATCTCGGGCAAAAGAGAAGTCGATGCTCGGTGCTTAGAAGCTGGTTCAGGTGGGATCTTCCCTTTCCGCGGACGGGGTGCAACCTGAGTTGCACACCCAATATATCACCATTCACTCACGAGGTGTCGTCCCAATCGAGGACCTTACCTACTTGTTCCCCGTTTGTTCGGCCCGATGACCCCTTCTCAAGGGCAAGAGGTCGACGCCGGCATGCTTCCAAAATCCGAGAAAAACTCTGCAAGCTACTGGCGCTGGTAGTTGCTTCGCGGCGATTTTCGGCAGGCGCACGAAGTTGGCCGTCGTCGACAAGGTCATGATCGGAAGTAATCTTCGACCTAAAGATCGATCATCAAATCGTGGCAAGCTTCGTTGCTCAAATACGGGCGTTTCCGTGCATCCCCATAAGCGTTAAAATAACGACCCTCTGGCGGGGGGTTGCCGTGGTGACGCCACTCTTTTAAGCATTTTGCCGGGTCGCCTGTCCATAATGCTCACCATTTGTCAGCGCACATCTGCACGGAGCGCCCTTAGTTTAACGCCTATGTCGCGCATCCCTCTCTCCCCATCTGTGCTGTGTTTCATTTTCGGATTCGTTCCTTCTGCCGCGTCTGCGGGCGCTGCTTCGGGACCTTTCCCGCGTCCTGCGAACGCAAGCTCGGCTTCCGGCTCCGCCGCCCCTCTGGGTTGCGGTCCCTCCAAAAAAATCAAGCGAAGCAAGCGAGATTTTTGTTGGTTCCCCCGCAAAACAGCCCTGGGGACAGTGGTCCACTCAGTTTCGGGCGCCCCGCAGACGCGGGGTAGAAAGGAACTGAAAATGTACTTCAACAGCACAATTTTGATTGGGTATTTAGGGTCAGACGCAGAGCAGCGGGAAGCGAAGAGCGGGGCCAAATACACGGTCCTCTCGCTCGCCACGAAGCTCTCATGGAAGAACGCCGAAGGCAAGTATGAGTCCCGGACTTACTGGCATCGGGCGATGGCCTGGAATCGATTGGCTGAGTTCGCCGCTACGTTGAAGAAGGGCATGCACGTCCAACTGGTGGGCAAGCTGCGCACGCGGGTGTACGAGAAAGAATATGGCAACCGCAGGAAGTTCACCGTCAAGCAGCACGTGTGCGAAATCGCGCTGCAATCCATCCTGAAACTTGAGCGCCCGTTTGTGGATGCCCGGCAGGAAGAGCCTGCCCCGGACGTCGATCCCTCCGAACTTCCCGCCGAACAGCCTACCGTCCCAAGCGAGGACGTTCCCTTCTGATCGGGGCCATCGCATCAAGCCTCAGCCCTCCCGGGCTGAGGCTCCTTTTCGCTCTGTGCCGTCACAAGCCTCATTGAAATGTGACGCAGCGTAATGGCCCCGCTCTCCCAGTTTGCTGAAAAAGTCAATTGTGACGCTGACCCCTTCGGCTTGGTTCAGAATGGAAGACGCCAACCATTTTCAGCAATCTGTTAGATCGTCGGAGCGGATTTGCGCAAATTCTCCAATTCAGCTTTGGCCATGTCGCGGCTCGTGGCGCAGAGCCGGTCGGTCGTCCGGCACTGCATCACGGTGATCGCGCAGCCGCAGGCGCATGTTTCTGAGGAAAGCGCGTCCTTGAGAAGCGCGAGTTGCCACTTGTTGAGCCCCGTCAAATTGAGGCCTGGGATTTCGGAATCCATTTCCGTCGGCGTCTCAACGTTTATTTGGGCAGACTCGCCAGCCGCTTGAAAAGCCGGGTCAGCCGCCCCCGGCGATTGCGCCAGCAATTCCTCGATCTCCCTTTCCCATCGCGCCCGGTCAACCTCGCCGGGCACCTCATCGTAGATACGGCCATCGCGGCCGACCAGAAAGCTGGTTGGAAGGCCAAAGATGCCGCCATACAGCTCCGCGAGCTTTGCGTTTCCCAACACCACGGGGTAATCGACGTGAAACTCTGAATCAAAGGATTTAACGGGATCGAAGCTCTCGTCCATCGAGATTCCGATAATCTGAAAGCCCTGGGGACCGTACCTCCGCTGCATCTCGACGAATCCGGGCGTTCCATCGCGACAATAACCGCAGTCCGTGGCCCAGAAGTTGAGCAACACTACTTTTCCGCGGTAGTCGTCGAGGCTCACCTTGCGACCGCCGAGCGCGGTCAGCGTGAAGGCAGGCGCCATTAGATACGCAGCCTTCGCTCTCTTGCCGTGATTCCCAAGCGAAGGGGAAACCCAATAGTGATCCGCGAGGTATAGGCCCGCGATAATTACGACAATGACAGCTGTGGTGGCGAGTATCTGGTTATTTCTGGCCATGAGGACCTCCTAACATACGGTCGTGCATAATCAAAGGGACGTTCAAACGCCATATGAAATATCGATTCGCGGGCTGTAAGGGATTAATCGCATAGCTGTGCCATGGCCAGCCATCTAAGCTTGTCAACTTTGTTTGAATAGAGCTCGGATGTCTCTTTCCCAAGCGTTCTTGTCTACCATGCCGGTGTGTGATACGGCAACCCGTCCCCTACGATCAATCGACAGCGTCATGGGCATACTTGTGAGATTGAGTTGCTTTGCGATGCGGTCGCTTCCGATGTCAACTGGATAATTCGGTGCGGTGTTTCCACCCGTTTCAGGACGTCCTTAAACTTCGCTGAGCTAAGGCCAGAACCTCTTGGTCAAGGCCTATTTACCGCTCAAAAGAGCTCTGACGTTCGCCTCAACATTGTCCTTACTTACAATCCCAACATACTTCGCCGCAATGCGGCCCGACTTGTCAATAATAAAACTCGCTGGATATGCATTGATCCTGAATAGACGTTCAATGGCTGAATTCCCCATCAGAACCGGATAATTCATTCCGTGAGACACAATGAAAGGCCGCACCCTCTTCCAAGCTTCGCTGGAAGTTTTCAGTCCGCCATAGGGCATATCCATATCGACGCCCACGACGGTGAAGTCATCGCGCCGGAAGACTCGCTCTACCTCTATTAGCTCGGGAACCTCGAGTACGCAGCCTCCACAATCGGTCGCCCAGAAATTGAGTAGAACAATCTTGCCCCGATAAAGAGAGAGCTTCACCTTGGTACCACTCTCCCCCGTAAGCTGGAACGCTGGTGCTTCTGCCCGTAACTGAGGCTTTATGAGTTTCGCCTGTACATCCCGTTGCGCCCACAACGGCGGGGGTATACAGAGAAATACGAGCATTAATGAGAATGCAAACGTGCATTTGCTGGACCACGGAAGAACACGTGCGCTTGTTCGCGGTAATCTGGCGTTGCTCATTTTTCTCCTTTTTGACCCGAGTGTGATAGCGCCCCGGCATGCTGGTGGAGGAGCGTTTCGATTTCGTTCTCGAGGTTCTCCTTGTTGACGACCCCAATGTGTTTGTCCGCCACCCTACCATTACGGTCGATCAGCAGCGTAAGCGGCAGCTGATTAACTCCGTACAGCCTTTTCACATCGTTACTGGCAATCGTCACGGGGTAGTTCACCTTTTGCTCCGCAATGAACCGCCTCACAGCCTTCCGGTCTTTATTCAGCGCGACCCCGATGACCGCCAAACCGCCGGCCTTGTATTTCTTCTCGAATTCGATGTACCAGGGGATTTCGGTCGTGCAGGGTGCGCACCAGGTAGCCCAGAAGTTCAGCAAAACTATATTGCCCTTGTATCGGGACAGGCTGATCGGGACGCCATTCGAATCCCTGAGTCCGAAGCTCGGGGCGTCTCTCCGCAACATGGGTTTTGCCATGCTGGCCCAAACCACCGGGGCCAGGGCCAGAAGGATCCCTGCGACGAGGAGTGGCGCCAGGGCGCCGTTCGGCTTCGGAGAAAGAAGGCGGCGAATACGTTTCGACAGATTACCTCCCGTAGCAACCATGGCCGGCACGCGGCCGTTGACCCGATTCTGCTCCAGCGTCCCGAGGGCAGCAGCGTATTCGTAGGCGTCGCCGCTAATCGAGACCGCGAGGTCATCACAGCAGTTTTCACACTCGACACGCATGACTCTCGAAAACCACCACACCGCGGGGTGATAGAAGAACAAGCCTCCTGTAAACCGCTGCAGCAAGTTCATGAGGTAATCGCACCGGCGGATATGCGCGAGCTCGTGCAGAAGCGCTGCCTCCACCTGGACCGGAGGAATGCCTGCAAGCAGCCCAACTGGCATCAGGATCAGCGGGCGAAAATGACCAAGCACCATCGGAACATCCGTCAGACAGGATTCCAGCAGCTTGACGGGGCGCGAAATGCGCAGCCGAGCGCTCAATCGGGCGACCTCATCCTGCCAGTAGCCGGAGGCACAGCACACGCCCCTTCGCTGAAGCCTTCGGGCCAACACGCAACCCGCAATGCGCTCGGCGTACATTAGTGAAACTCCCACGATCCAAAACAGCGCCAGCCACGGTGCGACCATCGCTAGCCTTACTTGCCACTGAACCGGGGTAGTCGTAGTGGCCAGAACCCTCCAGGCAGGCACAGCAGCCCTGCCTGAAGGCCACAAGGCTTGTGCGTGAGCCAGCATCGTCCACGTCAAAGTGGCCGTGAAGCAAGCAATCATGGCCAGCATCGCGCCGCAAGCGGCAGCATAGCGCGCTCGCGGGGAGCGGAATCCGACCAGCGCCGCTCCGAAGACAACTGAAATCAGCGCTCCTTCCCAGAGGGAATAAACCAGCGTCCAGCCGATGCCTCCGGCAATGGGACTGGCAAGGAAGGTCTGGAAAAGATTCATTTTGTCTCCTTGCCATACTCATCCAACAGCCGGCGCATTTCTGCAAGCTCCTTGGGACTCGCTTTCCGTGCGGAGAGCGCGCCTACAAGGAGGGATTTGGCCGACCCACTGAAGGCGCGTTCAAGCAGGTCCCCAGCCAGTTGCCGCTGAGTCCACTCTCGATGTTTAGTGGGTTCGTAGACATGAGCGCGTTGTTTTTCGTCGCGCCGTACCAGGCCCTTGGCCGCCATAATCTGCATGAACTTTAAGGTGGTACTGTATTCCGCGGGACGCCGTCTGCGAATCACGTCATAGACCTGGCGCACCGTTGCAGGCCCGATGCTCCAAAGCACGGTGAGAATTTCGAGCTCACCGTCCGTTGGCCGTGGTGGGTTCGTCTTCATAATAGGATGATCATACTAGTAACACATTACTATGTCAAGTGAAATTATCCTACGGCACTATTTTCAACGCGTCCCTTATGTGCTGTCTGTGTGCGCCGTTTCGCAGACTTCCCCCGCCATTGCGGTGCGCGCACTTCGCACGGTCTTCGAGTGTGTTGCACTCCGGTCAGGAGGTAGAAAACCATGTTCCGGCCGGATGATGTTCTTTGGGGATCGGTGCCGGGGCACGGCCCCGTGTTGCGGGATGCTGTCGAGCACGAAACCGCTCACTCCGGCGGAGCGTGGCGTCGCCGCCACCCTACGCGGCCAGGCCTTTGGTTCATCGGAATCATTCTGCTCCTCTTTTTCATCCTAACTCCCATTTTTGTGGCTTGGGACCTCATCTCTCCCCGAACCTTCAGGGAATTCGCATACGGGCCACACCCAATTTTCATTCCCGTGAAAGATCGCCAACCGCATCCGCTCTCGTGGACGAATCCGCCAAGCGGCTCGGCCGGCCGGACACGGATCACCCACCATTTGCCCGAGGGCGAGTGATCTCCGGGGCAGATCTCTTGACGCCTTGCCGCCGACCAAGGGGCAGATAAGCACAGGCCGGGCCAAACGACAATGCCATCGTCCGTTGACTCTGCTCGCCCTTCTGACGCCCTCCTCGCAGCATCGCTGGCGAAACTCTGGCCCCATCGAAGCCACGCATCTAACTCTCTCAAGAGCCTGCCACGAACGATTCCCCTCTGATTTCATGTTCCGACTCACGCCGCAGGAAAAGGGCAAGGTGGTCACAGACTGTTACCACCTTCGCAAACTCAAATTCTCACCAGTCCTTCCTGCGGCCTTCACCGAGCCAACGAACACGAAAGGAGTTTTGCTACAGCGAGGCCAAATTGAGCCGTTTTGCTACAGTTTTGTTACAGAAACGGCCTTTGGGACGGATATGAGAGGAGAAGGGATATTGAAACCAAAGAAGTTAGGTGGTACGCCCGGGGTGATTCGAACACCCGACCCCTTGCTTCGTAGGCAAGTGCTCTATCCAGCTGAGCTACGGGCGCGCAAATGGCATAATACCTGAATCCGGACGCGGGCTGATGGGCGATCGGGGAAGCGTGATCGCTCAATCTCTTCAGCTTACCGGTTGGCTCAGTGGCTAGTTTTGCACGGAGGCTTCGAGCTGTCAACCAAACAGCTCCTACCCTGATCCATCGATAACCGGAGGCTATGTAGGGGCGACGGCTTGCCGTCCCTTGATTTACCCCCCCGAAGATCAATCAGGGGGCGAGCCCTACCCCTACGCTGCTCACCTCCAAGCTGGATACCGCAGTGGCGCAAACCTACGCTCATCCGCGGGTCCGCCCAGGGCGAGAACCGAAGAAGGCAAAAATAGCAGGCAAACCTATGCAGCAATTGGTAAAGCTCCGAATCACTTCGTGACTGGCCCGCAGGCGGAAGGCTCCGGATTGTGCCATCCTCCCACGTTGGCGCCGAGGCGATCGGCCTCCCCAGGTCCCCAGGTCCCCGGCTGATACCGGTGCAGAGGAGCCGCATCTCCCAGCACAGGATCGACGATTGCCCACGCCGCCTCTACCGAATCTTCCCGCACAAAGAGCGTGGCATCGCCGCGCATCGCATCCGTCAAAAGTCTCTCATAGGGTTCCAGCTCCTCCGTCTTATCGTTTTCGACGGCAAGGAGCTCGGTGGGGATCGATGCCATCCCGGCTCCGGGCCGCTTCACCTGGGCCCCCAGTCCAAGGCACAAATCCGGACCAAGCCGGAAGCGGAAGTGGTTAACCCCTGGGCTGAGGATACTCAGCGGGGGTTGCTTGAGCTTGACAAAAACTTCGGTGGTGGTCACCGGCAGGCGTTTGCCGGCCCGGATCAGAAACGGAACGCCCGCCCACCGCCATGAATCCACCTCCAGCCGGAGAGCAACAAACGTTTCAACCTGTGATCCCGCGGCCACGCCGGGCTCGCTTGTATAACCTTCGAATTGGCCCCGGACCGTGTGCGCAGCATCGAGCGGAGGAATCGACCGGAAGACCTTTACTTTCTCATCCCGCTGCGACTCAAAGTACATGCTGGTGGGCGGCTCCATTGCCAATAGCGCCACGACCTGGAGCATATGATTCTGAACCACGTCGCGGACGGCACCTGTTTCTTCATAGAAGCGTCCGCGCCCGGCTATCCCAAAGCTCTCCGCCATGGTGATCTGAACGCTGTCAACATAATGGCGATTCCAGATCGGTTCGAGGAAGGTATTCGCAAACCGGAAGAACAAAAGGTTTTCCACCGCCTCTTTACCGAGGTAGTGATCAATTCGGAAAATCGAGCTCTCCGGAAACACCGAATGGAGAGTGGCGTTCAGTTCTTGGGCCGAAGCCAAATCCCGGCCAAACGGTTTTTCGATGACTACACGAGCGTCGCGAGCGCATCCTGACTTTCCCAGCGCCTCAACAACTTCAGCAAACAAGCTGGGAGGAATCGCCAGGTAATGGGTGGGACGAGACGCGGTGCCGAGTTTGCTCCGCAATTCCTGAAAAGTCTTAGGGTTCTGGTAGTCGCCATCAATGTATTGCAGCAATTCGATCAACTTCGCAAACGCTTTCTCATCCACGCCTCCGCCGTGCTTTTCAAGGCTATCTCGGGCGCGGTCTCGAAGCTGATCGATGGTCCAGCCGGACTTGGCGACTCCAATCACGGGGACGTTCAGGTTTTCACGCCGGACCATGTTCTGGAGGGCCGGAAAGATTTGCTTATGGGCAAGGTCGCCCGTGGCGCCAAAGAATACGAGAGCGTCGGAAGGCGGAGGCTGCGCCGGCGTGGTTTTCTTTTGGACTTCGGTAAGTGTGTGATTCGCAGTCATGAATGCGCCTCCTATTTCCTGCGGAAATCCCTCAGAAGCTGTGAATCAATCCTTTGAACCACAAAGGCACTAAGGCACGAAGCTTGAAAACAAAACTCCGTTCTCCGTGTTTTGGTGTGAGATCTGCAATAAATTCACATCTTGTGAGGCGCTATTTCCTGCGGCTCCCGCGAGTCTTCTCCCGCCACAGGCGAAAGCCGCCGGGAAACGCATTCCGGTTGTCGCCCCGAAGCACACCGCGTGGCAGGTGTTTCAGTTTCTGGACATTCCCGCCACCCAACACCACGTAATCGGGCTCGAGGGC
The DNA here is from genome assembly GCA_030040995.1 of Terriglobia bacterium. GTDB lineage: Bacteria > Acidobacteriota > Terriglobia > UBA7540 > UBA7540 > JASHON01. The sequence goes on from JASHOS010000079.1 coordinate 13,173, forward strand.
AGATTTGAGCTGCTCGACGATTGCAAAGACGTGCCGTTCCCACTTCTTTCGTCCGGAGCGCTTCAGGCCTCGCAGGCCCACATAGTCCTCATAAGTCCGTTTCTTGTAGGGCAAGTGGGCAAGCTCCATCGGTTCCAGGTCCCCATCCACGATCATCGCCGAGCCAAGCCCGGTTCCCAAGCCGAGAAAGAGCATCCGCCCTCCCCGATAGCTGCCCAGCGCCTGCATGGCGGCATCATTCACCACCTTTACTGGACAACCGAAGGCCTTGGCAAAATTGAACCCCATCCAGCCGCCACCAAGGTTATAGGGCTCTCGCAGCGGGTGGCCGTGCACCACAGGCCCCGGGTAGCCGATTGAAACTGCGTTGTAGCTCCAGTCCTTTGTGAGTTTCTTTACCTCTCGTACCATTATTCCTGCCGTCATCTTCAAGCCCGACTCAATTTCGCGGGGCGTTTTTTGGCCCGTTGCGAGCACTTTGACGTGAGTCCCACCCACATCAATAACAAGAACCTGAGGAAGCGCATCTTTCTTTGCCCGATTCATGCTTTTTTCTCCAGATGTCCGCCGAACTCGTAACGCATCGCGGAGAGCAGCTTATCCGCAAAATCTGCCTCACCTTGGGAAGTGAACCGCTGATAGAGCGCGG
>JASHOS010000080.1 GCA_030040995.1 Terriglobia bacterium
TCACCTGCTTCTCCGGCAGGTCCGCTCGGCGGTAACGCGAGTGGATCGCCTGAAGGTATTCCCGTCGCGACTTCTTATTCATGGCAACCCTCCTGAAGCATTTCCCCTGAGGGTTACATTAAGAAATGGCGCAACGGGTTACATTTCTAAAGGGCTCAACGCGTCCTTAACGGTTACATAATAGATGTCTCAATTCGGAGAATTGCGTTTCCGCCAGAACATTCGTTAGAATGACGGCTTAGCGGCCTTGGCGGGCTTTGGGAAGGAGTTCGGTAATTTGATGAGCAAGTCAGGAAAGTGGCCAGTACTCGCCGCTGTAGCAATCGTGCTTTCCGGGTTATTCCTCCGGGCAGAATCCAATTATCATACTCGCCGTATAGCGCTGACCGAATCCGCGCTCCGAGACAAGGTTATCGATTTTATCCGAGCAAAATATGCAATTCCTGAAACGGCCTCCATTACTATAGGGGCGCTGGGCAGTTCTCAAGACCCGGCCTACTATGAGTGTATGGTGACCGTGGTTGGACCTGCCAAAACGACCTCGCGGCCAATAAGCGTTTCCAAGAACGGCCGGTATCTCGGCCTCACACCGATGTATTACCTGGGATCTAATCCCAGCCAAGACATTGTGGATGACGCCCGGACTCTTTACAGGTTGCCGTCCGGATCGAGCCTTAGCCTGGGCCCCTTCCAAGGCTCCGTTGTGCCTGGCTTCCTGCAGACGAACGTAACTTTTGAGAATAGCGGCACGAAGCAAGGGGGGATTTTTTACGTGACTGCCGACAAGCGCTACGCCGTGCTTGGGCCGGTATATATCTTGAGGAGCTCCGGCGAGGTGGAGCGCATCATCAACACCCATGACCAGCCTTGTTCGGGTCCGCACGACGCTCCGGTGACTATCGTAGAATACGCGGATTTGGAGTGTCCCACCTGCGCGCGCCTTCAACCTTTTTTAGAGCAGCAGGTTCTTCCAAAATACGGCGACAAAGTGAGAATCATCTACAAGGACTTTCCCCTTCCGATGCACCCCTGGTCGCGGAAGGCGGCGATTGCCAGCCAGTGCGCCTATCAGATTGACCCTTCCGCTGTCGCCGCCTACCGTACATCGATCTTTGCTCACCAAGATCAAATCAATTTCGCTAACGTACGCGACCAGCTTCTGGGTTTAGGCGAGCAGGCCGGAATCAATCGTCTTAAGCTCGCAGCGTGCCTCGATTCCGAGGCTTCGCTTCCCCGGGTCGAAGCCGATTTGCAGGAGGGCAATCGTCTGCAGGTTGACAGCACGCCTACCTGCTTTATCAATGGGCAGATCTTTGTGGGTCTAGAGCCCGCGGAATACTACAAGGCGATAGATACCGCGCTTAAAGACGCACGCTGAGGAGTATGCGATCCACGATCTCCAACCGTGCTGCTTTTGACAAGGACGATGACCCTCCGGCGTTTTGGAGGGGAACCAAAGCGTTGTTCTTGCTCTTCGTATTCAGCGGGCTTCTGTGCGCCGGCGCACAGATCCCCTCCGCTCCTGCGCCCCAGACATCTAACCAGGTAATTCGCGACAAGATTGCTCAATATCTGCGCAGGCGTTTTTCCGTGGCAAGCACGGCGACGCTGACGGTGGGGCCGCTTCGTCCGTCCATTTATCCCCAGTTCGATATCACAACCGTCACAATCGAGGATGCCGGCCACCAGCAGGCATCGGACTTCTATGTTTCCAAAGAGGGTAACTACCTCATTGAGGGAAACATCTTTGGCTTGAACGAAGATCCGCGCACCGAGGTGGAACGCCTCATTCATACCGAAGGCGAGCCCAGCGCCGGGCCGGCGGATGCCCCGGTTACCATTGTGGAATATGCCGACCTGGAGTGTCCCCATTGCGCGGAAGAGCAGCAGTTCATTGAGAAGAGTTTGTTACCGAAATACGGCAACAAGGTTCGCATCGTCTTTAAGGAGTTTCCACTTCTTAGCATTCATCCCTGGGCGGTAACTGCAGCGATTTCGAACGAATGCGCCTATCAGATCAATCCTGCGGACTTTCTTCGCTACCGCGATCTTATCTTCCAGAATCAAAATGCCATCAAGCCGGCAAGCGCCGGCCAGCAGTTGCTGGATTACGGCGTTCAGGCAGGACTTGAGCGCGATAAGCTTTCCGCTTGCGTCAACACCAAATCCAGCTTGCCTCGTGTGCGAGAGGATTACTTGGAAGGGGAAAAGTTGGGGGTGGACAGCACACCCACTTTCTTCATTAATGGGGAGATGATTGCCGGCGCTGCCCCGCCCCAGACGTTCTACGGTATCATTGACCGGGATTTGGAGCAGTCCTCGGCCAAGTAATTTGCCCCGGTACCGGGGAAAACCAGCCACTTCCGGAACCAACGCGCCCACCGCTCAAATTGCAACCCTGTCTGCCAAATGCAAACCGGCATTTATCCTTTGCGGCCGAGAAACGCGCAATCGAGATACCAGAGAAAATCAGTTTCGCGGCAGGGCGTGGAAACGCGCGCTAACGCCAAGGGATTGGCACCTTTCCGGACTGGCCCCGTATCCGTGGTCAGCGCGCTCCGATATCCTGCCTGCCGGCATAGGGTTACAGTAGATCCGTTCCAATTCGGGTTGAGCGCGGGGTGAGGATAGGAAAAATGCTCAACGGGAGCGGCGAGCTCTATTTCTAAGACACGCTTCGATTCCACAAGCTCCATAAGCGCATCGGCTTCTCCAATGTGGGCGACGTTCGGGTGATTCAGCGTGTGGGAGCCTACGATGTGGCCTACCCGATGCAAGCTCCGAGCGTCGTCCCAACTCATCATAAGTGGACGCTGGCAAGTGAACGTAGGGACCTCAAGCTCCCGCTCCAGCGTATTAACCGCTTCTTCTCGTTCAGCATGTGGCAGCTTGGCACAACGGTCCCAAACCACTTGGGATGCTTGCGTCCTCCGATGCGGGGTCGAGAGCTTCCAATCGCTGCCCTCCACCGAGTCGTGCCATAGCCCCTTTGTCGTGGTGTTCAACGCATGACGCACGCGGCAATACCACGGTGCCGTTTGGGTGCCAATCAAAGCTACCGTGAGATAAAACGAGGCTGGGATGCCAATACGATTCAGGACGGGGGCAGCAATCTGAGAGTTATCTGCAAAGCCATCGTCAAAGGTCACGACGACCGGCCTGCGAGGCAAGTGGCGCGCGCCATCAAGGAAAAGCAGCAAATCGGTCAATGGGACAGGATTAAACCGCCGGGCGACTATTTCCATGTGCCTTGTGAAAACGGCTGTCGAATGGATAATGCCGGCTCCGATGGAGTTTACATATAACTCTGGCTGATCCTGGACCGAGTGGTACATCAAAATGACGGCCGAGGCCGGTGCAAAGCGCGCCGCAAAATCGAGCACTCGGCTAGAGACCAGCGCCCTCTTCACTAGGGTTTTGGCATCCATCAGAATCCGGTGTAGAGACCCGTCTAATTCTTGACGGGGCGAACCGTGGGCGACCCCCTTACCCGGCTCTCCCTCACCCACCGCTTCACGGCCCAGCCGATCACGCACCTGCTACCTGTCGTACGTATTCCTCTAGCGGCTGCAGCATTGCCAGATCGCCAAAGTCAAAGTTGATCAGCCAGTTCGAGGTATCGGAAGCCACGTTCACCCGGCCAGTCAGATTCCCTAATGCGAACTTCATATTGACCCCTCTGAATCTGAAACCGAACTGCTGGTACACACCTTGCATTCCGGGATGCGAACTGGTAAGTAGAACCATCCTGGGCTTGGAGTCCCCGCGAGTGACCTCCAGCAGGCTCAGCAACACCGCATAGGCAAGGTCCGTGGGGTTCTCCCCGTCACATTGAGCGACGCTCACCCGGTCCCTTGAATCACAGAGGATAACATAGCCGGCAGGGAATCCAAACTTCAGGATGCGGAAGAGCCGGTATTTGAGGAAGGCTAACCGGGTGTTATAGCGCCAGCTAAGATACTCTACGGTAGGGGCAAAGCGAAACCTAAAGGGGGAACGGGAGGGAAGGATATCCTGTGCATACGACTGTTCCTCACGAACTGAAAGGGCAGATATGGCAGAGGGCGGAATTCGCCCGGCATAACGGCTAACCTTTCTTCCGAGTGCGGCGCGAGCGGCGCTCTTAGCAGCGGCGCGCCACCATGCATCGCTGGGATAAGCTGGAAACGCATAGTTCAGTACATACTGTTTCACCCCAGTGAAATAGGTCCAATGCCGGCTACTACGGATCACGCGATGGGCATCCTCCGTGCCGCCAAATTCCACTGCCCCGGGACACGATTTCATCCATTTCAGGTAAAGATAGCCGCCGATCCCGGGCTGGAATGCATGGAAGCTCGGGGCAAATCCAAAAATCATTTCGCGCGATTCGTACTCGAACCGCAGCGGGTGTACGCCGATGGTTCCTTGTACGCTGCCATCTTCACCGAGAGCTAAATAAAGCCTGCAAGAAGGAAACGTCCGGTAATAGAAGTCCACAAAAGGGCGGTACTCTAGTCCAGGAATACCCTTCTGAGAAGCGGCACGCCGCAGCGCCTCAAAGTGCTCAGGCGTGTATTCCACAATCTGCATTCGAAATATTTCCTTTACAGCCTGGCAGTGATTCTGGGAGAGAGCACCCTCCGGCAAGCGACCGCGCTTTCAATGTCTGCCGGTTCGCTTTGCGACCGGGCAGAAGCGCTTCCGCCAGGAGTGGCAGAAATGGCAGGCTCGACCCTAAGACCTTTTGGCGGTCAGGCAATCGAGGATTTCCTCGTACGATGTGAGGTGCTCAATATCTTCCGGGTTGAATTCGACCCCAAACTCTTCCTGAATAACCATGAGAAGGTTCAGGGTGGCGACGGAATCCCACGTGGTGACGGCATAAGGGCTCGCCTTGCGGATCTGATCCTCGCTGAGATCGGGAAATACGGCCGCGAAACACTTGATCAGGCGAAGCTGCAAATCATCCATGACCAATCTCCTTGACCCCTTGAAACAGCGGCGGACACTTAGGAATGAAGAGATCGCGGGCGAAGCTGACGCTGCCCCGCGAATTTCCGTCTTGGAAGGAACACAGGAAATCCCGGAAAGGCCCATTCTTAGGAGTCACGGCAAAGTCGAATGCGATCTCCTGAACGTCAAACTTCTTGAACAATTGTTCGAGGCAGCGGTGTTCGATGCGGCGGGAAAACGCCCGGCAGCTCATCACCCAAACGTCTACCTGCAATGTCGCAGGGTGCTTGCGCCCGGCGATTACGCTGATTTTCCCGAGTGGCCCGTATTTGTCTTGGTAGGCTGCGATGAGGAGAAACACGTCGGGAGATTTCAGATAATCGCGCCACGCAGCCTCGGTATAGCGCCGGCCGTTAAGATTGAACTGATTCGTTTTGTTAACCAGCTCGAGCGCTCTTGGATCGGGAGGATCTTTACGGAAGCTCAGCGTCAATTCGGCTTCAGCCTGCTCGAGAAAGCTATCCGAAGACTCCGCCTCCATTCCCGGCTTAAATGCCGCGGAGCCAGCCGCCCGCCGGATCGTCTCGAGGCGAATCTTGTCTTCTTCCCGAACAGCACTCTTCCCGAACAGGTCCCGTAATTTCCAGAGAAGGGCGTAGGCCGCCTCGCTGTTGTCCTTCGGGAACTGAAAGCATTCGATCTGTGGGTGCGCGCGCTTGACATCGGCAAGCTCCATTGCGCTATCGTCCACCATTACCACGCTATCGGCGCCAATATTCCACGCTTGCAGGATCCGCGTGACGGATTCTGATTTCCGGTTCCAGTGGACCTCCATCGGGAAGATACGCTCTCGGGGTAGAATCAGGCCCGCCTTTCGGAATGCCTCGTCGACCACTGCGGGGTCATTCTTACTCGTAGCCGCAATGAGAACGCCTTCTTCCGCAAGAGCGCGGAGGAGCTGTTGGTAGAGTCCGTGGATCTGGGCGCCATGATCGAGGTCCCACGAGATGCCATCGATGCCCACTTCCCCGAGCAGTCCGCTCCAGAGAGTGTCATCCAAATCCGTGATGAGGCCCTTTTGGGGGGAAGGATTACGGATCAGGTTTGCAAGCAGTTGCCCCAATATCGCGGCATGGCTGAGTTTATATGGAAAACCGCTTAACAGCTCCGACTTCACGTCAAGCCGGTCAGGCGCGGGAGAAAGTTGGTCAAGGCGCCCGGCGCTGACCATTCGGACGTTTTCCCTCTTGACCGCCCACGCTCCAAAGCCAGCCAATCTTTCGCGAAGCTCCAGCTCAAACTGACTTGCCTGCCAGCCCGCGGTGATCGCCAGCGGAGGCAAGGGGAGCGTCGGAAGCGAGAGAGCCAGCGATGGCTTACCGGCTGCTTCCGTCCTCGTGATCCCCGCGCGCAGGCGTTCGAGGCGCGAGCTCACGCCTTCCAAAATGTCCGCCAGCTCCTTGGGCCCCCAGCCGCCGAGCTGCCGGATTCCTAAACGCGGGTCAAGGTCCGCCCATTCCAGCACCGCTGCGGCCGAATCGGCGTCCGCTTGCTCAAGCCGCTCGATGTTTCCCACAAAATCGCCGTAAAGACCCGTCTCGATTTCGATCTTCTGGTCCGGAAACTGAAGATGCAAGTGGGCATTCAGGAAGGTCTGCAGGTGGAGGGGAGTAAATCCACAGACAAGCTGCACTTTGAGCTGCCCGCGCTGCTCCGCCGTGGCCTTCTTCAGGATTTCCAGCGCTTCAATTAACTTCATTGACACTTATTGCCTCAGCCGCCCTCACCCACCGCTCCGCGGTCCCCCCTCTCCCACAAGCGGGAGAAGGCTGGAGTGAGGGTGGGGAGAGGAAAAACTGCGATTCGCGAGGGCAGGGGTTCCATTCGGTTTGGTTGCAGCCGAAGACCGCGCTACGTTTTCCGGCTTGCTGGCTTCGGCTTGCCCCCGTTCAGCACCTTCAGTCCCCCTTACACTTTTGGATGCGCCCATCGAGGAGTTGCCAGACCAAAGATTCCGGTACAAAAGCGGGCTTGTTGACAATCTGGATGGAAAGCTTTTGACTGCCTGCCACATAGGTGATCGAAAGCTTGACTCCTTGATATTCGATTGTACCTGTATCGCCGCTCGGCGGGTCAATGCCCATTGACCGGAGATCATTCTTGAGGCAATCCAGCGCTGGGCGAGCGATGCCGTCGTAGTCCTTGCTATCGGCCATAACGATTGAACCCTTTCTTGTTGAAATCAATGCTGATGATAAACCACACAGACCCGAATTAACTGAAGCGCCCCGGGGCACCCCACCACTTTAGCATGGGATCTACCGCATTCCGGCCGAGGGGTTACTCGTCTCCGTCCCGGCCGTAATGGCGGACGGCGGGAGCACCGCCGTTCATATCGATCGTCACGGCGCCATCGCGGCCGGAATCGAACACGGTTACACCTGACCGCTTCAGAGCTGCAAACAGGCTGGGATCGGTTCCTTCCATGCCAGAGCTGACCAGGGCAACGGACGGCTGCACCTTTGCCGCAAACGATGGGACCAGGCTCGATTGAGCGCGGCCGGGCAACTGAAGCACGACGCTGCGGAGCGATGCGCCCAAGCTTGCCAGGCGCTGTTGGTCCTTTGCCGCCAGACCGCGCGCCAGTAGGAGCGATCCAGCCGCGCTGGAAATACGCATCACGACTTCCTGGCCAGCGGCATCGCCTGAATAGCCCGCACCCGGGACTGAAGGCCAAAGGACTTCTATGGAGGAGCCGTGGCGAGCGAAGGCATCGCCGGCCATCAACCGCCTGATTCTGACGCCGCGCCGCTCAAGAAACTCGAGCAAAGCGGCGGAGTAGGCTTGTGGGCTCAAAGAACCGTACCAGAACTCCTTCACCCGGAAATCGCGAAGCACGGACGCGACGCCGTTCAAGCGCCCGCCGCGGGCATCCGGGAGAACAAAGATATCAATGGAGCTGATTCCCCGCGACCACAAATACGATGAGACGATATTTTCTCCCGGGTCCCAGCGCCGGGCGCGAAGCGGATCTCCGCCTCCAGCTAGACGGCTGCCGCCGCAAGCCCCCACGAGCAGCGTTGTCTGGTCTGGCAAGACTGCGAAAAGCGCGTCGCCTCCACCGCAATCAAGCTCCGTCACCTGAAAGGTTCCATGAGGTATTCGAGGCGGGAAAGGATGAAGTGATATTAATGCGGCGCAGAGCGCCGCGACCGCAGCAAGAATGCCAAACCCCCGGCGGCGAAAACTCAGGAGAAATGCTATCGCAGTAACGGAGAGCGCGAATCCCCAGGCAATCCAAACCGGAGGAGCCGGAACGCGATATGAAAGCCAATGGGGCAAGTGGGGCAATTCCGTCAAGTCGAAGAGCCCTTTCATAACGAAAGCAAGCAGCTTGCCGGGAATTGTAGCGAGCGCAGGAACGAGCGCGTTCAGAATAACCACAGGAATAGCTACCGCGAGCAAAATCGTCATCAAGGGTATGGCCAAAACGTTCAGGCCGATTCCCGCTAGCGTGACGCGGTGAAAGATCTCGGCCATAGGCAGAAGAAGTCCCACTTGCAAGATGAAAGAGAAGATGAGCAGGTCGAGTACCCAAATTCCTGTCCGAAGGAAAGCCGTCATCATGCTCATCGTCACATCGGGCCGGCGGCCGAGGTAGGCCGACCGCCCGCATACCCACGCGGCGGCGTTACGGATATCAATCCGAAACTGAGCCGTTCGCGGGAGAAGAGACGGGTCAAGCGCGGTTTCCTCCACGTGCCATAAGGCCAATCGGTAAGGCTCGGTTACTCGTTCAAGAACCGGAATGGCGAGCCCCGCGATCAACAAAGCGGCGGCAAATGAAAGTTGGAAGCCGGCATCAAACAGCCACGCTGGGCGCCAGAACAAAAGGATGAGTGCCGCGAGCCCCACCGCGTTCAGGATGGGTTGTTCGCGGTCCAGAAGTCTAGCCAGCAGATACGCGGCGATCATGAGGCTGGCGCGCAGGGTTGGCGCGCGCAGCTCGACGAGTGAAGCGTAGAGCGCCAGAAAAGCAATCAATAGCGCGGATCGCCAAAGACTGCGAAAGCGCAATAACCGCAGTAGTCCCTCTGCGAGCATGGCCAGCAAGCCCACGTGAAGCCCCGCCACCACGAGCAGGTGAAAAAGTCCGCTCTTGCGGAAGTTCTCCACCGTGTCTGAATCGAGCGAGGATCGGTCGCCAAGGAGCACCGCTTTGAGAACCGCCCCATCTCTTCCCTGAATTGTCCAGGGTGGATACAAGCGGTCAATGCTGGCTGAAAGCCGCTGGCGGATGCGTTCTACGGCTTCGCTGAGAACGGGAGGATGAGCGGCAGAAATTTCTTGGACCAGGGACGGGTCTTCGATCGTTCCTTCCCAAAAGATATCTTGAATCGACTCAATCCAGCGCCGGTAATCGAAGTCACCCGGATTTTCGTAGTTTCGCGGAAGGCGCAATTGTACCGGAGCGCGGATCGATGCTCCGTAATGCAAGTGGAGCGTTACCGCCGGCTGAGCGGATTTTCGTCCGTTCATCACTCGCAGACGGATTTTTCCTTGAACGGGGTAAACCCTTGCGCCGCTCCAGAGCTTTGAAGCGGCCAGGTCAAACTGCACACCATAAGGCATGCGGAGGGGGCTGGTGACAATCATGCCTTCGATGCGAAGAGGCTTATTTGGATTGATGCCCCACGCAGCCAAGTGGCTGATGTGGTTTCGAGGAAAGCGCCGGGAAAACTGGCGCGCTGCCGAAAACCCCGCAAACACAAACCCGAATGCGATCAGAATTGCGGTCGCGGCGCGCCAATCCCGTTGGTAAGAGACGATTCCCAGAAGGAGGCAACTGCTCGATATGGAAAGAGCGAGCATGAGGCCGATATCGGTTTCATGGGTGAGAACGATGCCGAGAGCAAAGAAGCAGGCGGCGGATAACAGAGGAGACTTCAGGGGCTGGCCTTCAATCACTTCTCTCCTTCTTCGGCCACCTGCCCGAGAAGGTAATTTTCCAGGCCCACATCTCTGATGATGCTGAGCTGCGATTCGAGAAAGTCAACGTGCTCCTCCTCATCCTGCAACAGGTCTTTGAGGAGTTCTGCGGAAGCGTAGTCCGCAGCCTTCTCACATTTTTTGATCGCTTCGTTGTACGCTTCTACCGCGCTGTTTTCGACGGCGAGGTCGTTTTCGATTTGTTCTTTAACTGTTTTGCCGATGTTGAGCTTGGGAAGGCTCGCCATATTCGGCAGACCATCCAGAAACAAGATCCGCTCAATCAGTTTTTCCGCATGCTTCATCTCGCCGATTGCCTGCTTTTTCACCAGTCCGCTCAGCCGCTCGTATCCCCAGTTCTCGGACATCTCCGCATGCAAAAAATATTGGCTGACCGCTCCAAGTTCTTCTTTCAGCATTTCTGAAAGCACTTCGATAACTTCCGGTTTTCCCTTCACAAGCACGATCTCCTTTCGAGGACAAATGGGTTCCCTGCCGCGAGGCGTTCGTCCACACGTGCAGGGCAGTTCTCTTGCCGGGTAACTATACAATGGCCATGTCTGGGGTTGTCAACGGAAAAATCCAACAGTAAGTAATGCCTCAGTTTCGAGATCGGTAATCGGTGTAACGCCGGCATCTTGTCGGCATTTGCCGCCGGGACGGCAGCTCTACGCTCCCAAAAACTGGGAAGCCGTGAAAGGTTTGCAGATACCACCATAAAGGCACCAAGACACGGGGGAAATAGCTCTGTTCTCAAGCTCCGCAGCTTGGGTTAAAGCTCCGCCCTTCCATCACAGCGGCAAACCTGCGGGAAGATCCGGTTAGAAGTTTTTAATTGGCCTTTGTTTTCTGCAACCTAACGGCTTCGTTCGGTAAATTCGGGGCCTTTGGAGGGGTTCGCATGAATGCACTATGCGGCTGCTGGCTAGCGGTCCGATTTTGGCCAGTTTTCCAAAGCGAAACCATACCGAATCCACAGCGAAGCCAACTTTCCTTGTAATCTGCTGTTTTCAAGTGAGTTATTCGACATTGCCCGTTTTCATCAGATAAACAGCTCATTTTTAGCAACTTAGGTGCAGTTGGAGTCGCTGAAATTTGGGTTCGTTTGGCTTCGTTCCTCTAATTTACCTTTAGAATCAGCAACTTACGATCATGAACGAGGGCCATAGGGGCTGTCTTTCTGGCTGTGCGGGCTCGCTCGCGCAGCCTAAATCCGGTTCTATCTATAAGTTCGCACAATTCCCCGCTCCGAGGACCGGCTGCGGCGATTTCTCGCAGCGCGAGCAGCGGCGGGATTTTTTGATCGGTCTGGCGGTCAACAATTTCTTCACTCATGGATGCTCCTTTTGCTGGCAGCGCGAGGGAGGCGAAATCGAGGTTTGTAAAATGCAGCGCGAGCTCGCGAAATCGCTTGTGCCGGTTTTTTCTGGCAAAGCTTTTCGGAGCTGTCATCTGAGCCGGTTCGCCTCTCTTCGGGTCGCTCTGGGCGCAGCGAAGACGCTCACGGTAAACTCTGCGAAGAATTTCCGTATTCCGTTCCGTCGTATAAATACCGGGATTCTTCGCTCGCTCTGCTCGCTCAGAATGACAGTCTCCGTTGCTTGCCCTGTACCGAAGCTATGGATTTGGTGCACAACTGGAAGATTACCGGGTTCGAGTAAGACGGTGGGGATGGGTGAGACAGTTGGGACGATTTTTTTTGCACCGCTGCGGCAGGGAAAAATCGTAACCTCAATTAATTCACGGCGCGACAAAGGCGCAGCCCGAGATTCGGGAGTCGCGGTTTGGGATTCCGGATTCGGGATTCCGGATTGCAAACACTGGCTACGACGAATTTGCCTTTCTTGAGTTCGTGATGGGCCCGTGCGGGAAAGCCCACGGCGAGGAAAACGCTCGCCGTGGCTACTACCGCCCTTCACCCACTGTGGCGGGAAGCACTGCTTCCCTGCGGCACCCTCTCCCGCAAGCGGGCGAGGGTGCCGGCGCTGCTCGGGCTCGTGGGTCGGCAAGGAGGGTAATCCACTGACCAATCTTGTAAGGCTGTGAAGTCCGCATCTTGCAAGCTGCCTCGAGTGAATATGGGACGCCATCACGCTCGATACCAGCCCCACCAGCGCCCAGCAATGGCGGTACACGCTAAAGGGAAACCTGATCAGCGCCGCCAGCCATCAATGCCTGAGTGCCACCGGGCCGGGTAGCGCGCCTCAAAGCGTCAAGGAACAGCCCTGCGGAAATTAGCAGCCGAACCAGATCCCGTCTTTGCCGAATTAACCCTCAAGCACGGCGAGAAACTAAGGATTGCAGCTTCCCCCTCTCCGGAGGGGGTGGGCCGCGGCCGGCGCTTTCTCCAGCAGGCGCTGAACGCAATTGCACGCGGCTGAACGAAGCATCAATCTCGACCCGCGTAGGACCATCCCAAGATCTCGTCGCGCAGTCATTTATACCGGGCGGGCTTGTTTGCCGACGTCCTTGCAACGTTAAGACGAAGGGCAATGCCAGTCGGGAAGCAGAAGGATACAGGATCACATCGCGCCTGTCTCATTTGTCCCCACCGTCTCAGTTCGCATTGATATCTTGAATGAAGCGGCCGTGAAAGGCTGCCGACGACCAGGAGGTCAAGATGGCCATTTCAAGAACTTATACGATCAATGGATTGAATATTACAGTATCCGCACAAACGAGCATGGGAAATCCCGGCAATGTCCTTGTCTTCACCGCAACTGCTTCGTATGTGCTCGCTGGGGCTACGACGCCCGTGACCGCGTCCAACGAATGGACACTCGATCCGACCCAGCCGGAGAATCAGGCGCTCTCCGCGGCGCAAATGCAGGTGCAGGTCGAGAAGTGGCTCCAGGAACTCGCCAACAAATTGGCGACCCTTGTCATGCTTTACAACACGGCCCAACAGCTTGTTTGAAGCCTCAGCACGTCCAGACGGATCGTGTCGCCTGCGCTTGAGCCCCCTCCTTCCCCGCTTGAGCGCCTCGAAAGGGAGTCTCGTAACTCGGTAAGGAAATCGGGCTAATCGCTCGGGACTCCCCTCAGAAACCAGAGAAAACACAGCGCGAAGCTTATGAACGATCTGGTCACACCTCTTAAGTTAATACCCACTGACGTAATATATTTTGGAGGCACTTGTAAGCGACCCCGGGATCGTATCTAATCAACGCACTGGTATTCGGGCGGTCCGCGCAACGTGCCGCTCGCGTTTCGGGACGGTGGTTCGCCGATGCGAGCCGTGAGAGGGGAAAAAGGATAGGGGGAAGTGAAGCGCACTCCATACGACGAAGCTATTCTTTCCTTCCTTACACAGAAAACCCGATACTCGGAGGGGCGGCGTAGTGTGATCGCCACTACACTTACCTCCCGTGTGATGCCCCGCTCAAGTTGATTTGAATTGACGGGGTGCTTTTCATTGGCCCACGGTCAGTAAAACGCTTACCGTGGCTACTCGCCCAAATAAGACCAGCGGCAACACGGCCGACCCACGAATCGGCTTTTTAGGAGGGGATAAATGAAATCCAGCCTTTGTTTATGGCTCATCTCCTATTTTCTCTCTTTGGTTTTCCTCCTTATATTTGCTCTCGGACTCGCGAGCGGTTTGGCCTTCGCACAGACCACGGAAAGCGCGACCACGACCACGGGGGGAATCTGGACTGACTCTACGACGTGGACTTGCACGCCTGCGCTCTCGCCCTGCATTCCCAATAACACCGCCAGTGATGTCTTTAACGTCGCGATCGATAACGCTTCGGTAAGAATACTCAGCAGCCTTTCTACCCCTACGACAATTGAAGTTAACGCGCTTTCCGTCGCCTCGGGGAGCCTTGAACTCCAAGGCGTATACGACGTCGACACCACCCTCAACGTAGACGGGCCGTTCACAACCAGTGGCACAGGTGGCGTAAGCCTGCTTGGGGGAGAATCGGGAGCAGCGGTGCTCAACGCTGGCGGGACGGCGCCGACGGTGCTCACGGGTTCCCTCTCGCTAACGGGGGGATACGCTCCGTTCGAAGGCGACGCCGTGCTGAACTATCAAGGGGGCGGCGAGATCACGCAAATCGGCGACGGCGGCTCAAATCCGGGCAGCGTGATGCTGACCGGCAATGGCGCCTTCGTGGAGTCGGGCGGGATAAGCGGCAACAGTGCGCTGAGCGCCCTTGCAACGATTGCTAGCAACGGAAACTTAACCCTAAACGCTGCAAACATCACGACAGGTCCGTTGACGAACAACGGTGCGATTTTCGATGGCGGCGAGCTCGAGATCGGCGCGCTTACTAATTCGGGGAGCGTCAGCGTCGCCCCGGCCGACTTCGACGAGCCCCCCGGCGCCGAAATCGACATCGGTGGCACGCTTTTTAACTCGGGAAGCTTCAGCGTCCTCGGCAGCAGCAGCCCCATGGAGTACTTCGGAGACGCCGAAGTGGACGGTGATGTCGTAAACAGCGGGGTAATCGAGACAACTTTCGATGCCAGCATGAGCGTGGCAGGGAGCATAACGAACGCTGGCACGATGTCCATAGGGGGCGGCGGCGGAAACCCAATCCCCGGCATCCTGAGCATAGGGGGAAACCTGACGAATAGCGGTACCGTGGATGCGGACGAAAGCACGGTGTCAGTGGCGGGGACTTTCGACAACACCGGGGGCACGCTGAACTTGGACGGCGGGGGAGCGGGTTATCCCGCCACATTGACAGCGGGCGGAGTGGCACCAAGCACGTTGACGGGAACATTTAACCTGAGCGGCGCTGGCTACGGGGTGGTACTGAGCTATGAAGGAGGCGGCGGAATCGCTCAGATCGGAGATGGCGGCGCGAACGGCGGCAGCGTGACGCTCGTCGGCTCGAACGCATTCATCGAAGTTGGCGGCGTTAGCGGCAACAGCGCGTTGAGCACGCTCACAACTGTTGCGAGCAATGGTGCTCTGAATTTAGAGGACGGCGCAACCGTGACGACCAGCGGCGCTCTGACGAACAGTGGGGCGGTTTACGTAGATGCCTCGAGCACGCTCATGGCGATGGGCGGCTACACACAAATTGCCGGCACGACGGAGATGGACGGGACGCTGATTGCCGAGGGCGGCGTGAATATTAACGGCGGAACGCTTTCCGGCAGCGGGACCATTGACGGGAACGTCGTCAATAATGCCGTCGTTTCACCCGGCGATCCCGCCACGCTGACGGTCGTGGGCGACTACAGCCAGGGCGCCGGCGGCACGCTGGTAATCGATATCTCAGGTGCCACGGATTATAGCATCCTCGACGTCATCGGCACTCTCACGCTCAACGGCACCGTCGATTTCGACCTCCTGGATGGCTACGTACCCGGACCGGGCACCGAGTTCACGTTCCTTGACGCAGGCTACGTCTCTGGCGACTTCACGAGCCTGGAGTTTACCGGCGGTGCTTGTTCGGGTTGTACGTTTGACCTCGCCACGCTGAGTTTGGATACCGGCAGCGACCCTCCTGCGCCTGCGCCCGAACCCTCAAGCCTGGTGCTCTTCGGCACGGGAGCTCTCGGCTTAGGTTTGCTCGTCCGGCCTCGGCGGCGCCCCCACGCCGTCCTCTGAACTTGGGGCGC